>CAYTSD010000013.1:0-32986 GCA_964440495.1 uncultured Nitrososphaeria archaeon
CCTATTATCTTAAGCGTGGCTCTCCTAACCATGTCCCCTCACACCCTCCTCATAGCAGTTATGTATAGCGCTGTCAATATGACGGTGATCATTAAGAATATCATGGCTATGGCGGAGGCGAAGCCTGTGTGGAAGAATGAGAACGCCTCTCGATAAAGGGTCAGCGTCAGGAGCTCGGTCGTCGTTCCAGGCCCGCCCCATGTCATCGCGACGACCAAGTCAAAAGTTCTAAAAGCGTCTATCGTTCTCAATAGAAGCGCGAGAACGAGGAATGGCCTTATGTAAGGTATTATTATATGCCTCAACCTCGCTAAGAGCGATATCCTCTCTATCTCCGCTAACTCCAACATCTCTGGAGGAATAGTTTGCAACGCCGCAATGGTCATAAGCATCATGAATGGGGTCCACATCCAGACATCAGCCAAGATCACGGAGATCAAAGCGTATTTTGCGTCCTGTAAGAAGAGTATCTTGAACCCAAAGAAGCTATTTAGGTAATAGTTCACTATACCCCAGCTTGGCTCGTAAATAAACCTAAAAAAGACCCCCGCCGTGACCGGCGCAACCATCATAGGCATTGTCATCAAGGGGATGAATATCCTAGACCCCTTTAAATGCCTCGAGCTGAATAAGAACCCGAGAGGAACACCTATTATAAACTCCAAAGAGACGGCTGCGAAGACATATATCAAAAGTATTCTGAACCTTTCCCAGTAGTATGGATCGGAGAATAGATCGTAATAGTTTTCTAAACCTATGAAGTTTATCGCGCCACGCTTAGTGAAAACGATCGAGTAATCAAAGAAGCTCAAACCCAGTGTCCAAAGTAATGGCATGATATTGATTACGAGAAGAAATATGATCATAGGTAAAACATAGATCCATTTTACTATGTCTCTACTAGAAAAAAATCTGTGGAGGGGGATTTCCCCCATTTGCGGCCATCTCCTTAGGTCTTGCACTCTGGGTATAGGTGACCCCACTTCTTCAAGATCTTCTCCTGCCTCTCCGTCACCATGTCCATGACCTTTTTGGCTTCTTCCTCCTTGTATTTTCCTGAGCAGTAATCGTGCCATAGCTCCTGTTGGACGAGAAGAAGCTCTGCGTACTCGGGGAGGTGCCAGAAGTCTCTCGTGTTCGGTATCTGGTCTACGAATGCTCTGGACCATGGGGCTATCTTCTTGAATTTATCCGAGTCTATGACCGCCCTGTTAGGAGGCAGCCCGCCCATCTCAGCGAACTTCCACTGCACCTCATCGCTGTACCACCACTTCAAGAACTCTAGGACCACGGGTATGTTCTGAGAGTAGGCGCTTACAACCCATGGCTGTCCTCCTATACAGTAGATCCTCTTAAATTCCCCGTTAACCGTCTTTCCAGGAGGTAAGACAACCATGGTCTTATCAGCGACCTTTGAAATCTTAGGATCGAAGATCGGCGCCCCGACGGCAGCCCAAGTTAGGGTGGAGAGAACTTTGCCCTCACTCATAGCAGTGATACACTGATCTATTCCATAATCAGCTGCGCCTGGCGGTTGATACTTCAAAAGATATCTATAGTATTTTAAGGCTTCCACAGATTGTGGGCTGTTCATGTATCCGTCAACCTTTATGCAGGGCTCCTTTCCTCCGAAGATGTCTCCTCCCCAAGTCCAGATTAACGACATTACGTGATCTGAGATGAAGTCATACTCTTTAGAGTACTCCATGGCTATACCATAGAACCCTTCATCTGGCCTTGTGAACCATTCTAGAACATTTTCAAACTTATCCCATGTCAGGTTTACGAAGTCTTCATATGTTGAGGGGAGCTTCCATCCATATTGCTTCTCGAAGCCCTCCTGCTCCTTGGGGTCGCTCAGCAAGTCCTTCCTTATGTAGAGGACGAGGTCGTCCGCCTCGACTGGAAGGCCCCAGTAGTTCTCGCTCGCATAGGGATAGGTCATGTAGGCCCATTTATGCTGCTTGTAGAATCCATCTATTATTGCCTTAAGCTTTGGGTCTTTTTCTATGAAGTCGTTTAACTTGAGTATGTGTCCTGCCTCGGCGAAGGCTCCGAGCCACTGGCTATCCGAGTAAAGTATATCATATTCTGGGGAGTGGGCCGCTAGGGCCGTGCTCGTTTTCTCGTACCATGCTGCGAATGGAACTAGGTCCCATGTCACCTCTACCTCTATCCCGAGGTTTTTTCGCGCATATTCACTAAACTCTGGGGTGAGCTTTCTGCCGACCTCCACCGGCGTCCACCCGGAGGGACCCATTATCGTTAACTTAACCTTCTTACCCGTTGGGGGAGGAGCTGTCGTGGTAACTCCCACGGTTACGGTCTTGGTCTTCTCAACAGTCTTCGTCACGGTCTTTCCGGGAGCTGCCATGGAACCGGCATAGTAGCCGCCTACGCCCGCAACCACCCCCGCAACTATAACGCCTATAGCCACTTTACCTGCAGTTGAGAGAGCCTCTCTTCTTGAAAGCTTCTTCGAATTCAAAATACTTCTCTTCGATTCTTCTTCAACATCATTAGTCATGTTTGAAATAAGACACTAGGTTGCTTATATTTTTTACTCATCATTGCAATTTAACGCAGTATACTCTCTACTTGTGGTCGAAAATGGTAGGAGGATGTGAAGTTTGTTTAGATTAGGAGGCTGCCCGTGGCCGTGTCGAAAAGCATTATTTTTTCTCTAGGTATGTTCAGGTTGACCGTGTCTCCGGGATTGACTGCGAGCCCTATCGGCACCTTTGCTTTAATCTTCCTATCGTAGACCTCTAGATGCAGTATGAGCCTGTTCGCGGCGTACTCCACATGGACGCATTTCGCCTTAAGACCTCCTTCCCCTACCCTAACGTACTCGGGTCTCACGCCTAGAATCACTTTCTTAGGGGAGCCCACCTTCATCAGCTCGTCGGCTAAGAAGGTGACATCGTATCTGAATCCACCCTCGGTGGTGAGGTAGGTTTTGCCCGCTTCCTCGGAGACGTCGCACTCTATTAAATTCATCCCCGGGTTTCCAATGAACCAGCCTACGAATGTGTTCTTCGGCTTATTGTAAAGGTTCTCCGGAGTATCGTATTGCAACACTTTTCCCTCGTTCATTACGGCTATTTTCTCCGCCAATGTCAGCGCCTCCGTCTGGTCATGGGTCACGTATATCATGGACTTCTTCAGCCCCAGCTGTATCTCCTTTATCTTGGTCCTGAGCTCGACCCTAGCCTTGGGGTCTACGACGGTTAGAGGCTCATCGAGAATGAAGATAGAAGGGTCTCTTATCAGCGCCTTAGCCAGGGCTGCTTTCTGCCTCGTGTTCACATCGAGCTTAGGAGGCTTCATCTCAAGATACTCTGTTATCCCAACTAGCTCCGAGACCTCCTTTATCTTCTTCCTTATCTCGGATTCAGGGATCTTTGCAGCCCTTAACGGCATGGCGAGGTTATTATATATCGTCAGCGTCGGGTACAGGACTGGGAACTGGAAGACCATAGCCACATTCCTCTTCCTTGCGGGCCAATCCGTCACGTCTTGGTCATCGAAGTAGACCCTACCCTTGGTCGGGGTCTCAAGACCAGCTATTATTCTGAGGGTCGTGGTCTTCCCGCATCCAGATGGCCCGAGCAAGCCCACTAAGGCTCCATCAGGTATATCTAGGGTCAAGTCGTCTACAGCAACCACTCTCTTCTTCTTATCGCCGAATATCTTGGTGACATGCTCTAGAAAGACCTTAACCAATCAGGTCACCTCCCCTTGCGAGGAACTTTCCATCCTTGGAGAATATGTATAGGTCTCTCGGGTTGAAGCCTACTTCTATCTCCTCCCCTATGCTCCTCCTATAGATGGCTGGTACGACGACCCTCACCAACTCCCCCAGCCCAGCGTCTAAGTGGATCACCGTGTCCGAACCCACGACCTCGCTGAGCATTATCTTCGCCTTAAACATTATCTCCTGTTCTCCTCCGAGCTCGGTTACCGCTAAGTGCTCGGGTCTCAGCCCTATCTTCACCTTCCCTTCCAGAAGTCTCTCATCTTGGAGCTTGACCTCGAAGGCGCTAGTCTTCAAGAGTGCTCCGCCGGCTTCCTTAGATACTTCTCCATCGATTATGTTCATCTCGACCACTCCAAAGTATCTTCCAACGAAGATATCTACGGGTCTCTCATAGATCTCCGCTCTGCTCCCCACTTGGAGAACCCGTCCTCCGTTCATTACAGCTATCTTTTCTCCGAGGGACATGGCGTCGAAAGGGTCGCTCGTTATCAGGACTATGTTCCTCCCGATCTCCTTCTGAAGCCGGTAAAGCTCCGCCCTCATGTCTTCCCTTATCTTGTAGTCGAGCCTGACGAGGGGCTCGTCTAGCAGAATGACTTCCGCATCTTTGACTAGGGCTCTGGCTATAGCGACCCTCTGCTTCTCTCCCCCGCTCAGCTCGGATGGGTAATGAGTAAGCCTATGACCTATCTTCAAATATTTTGAAACCTCCTCGATCTTCTTTCTTATCTCCTCCTTTGGGAGTTTTTTTACTTTGAGGGGGCTGGCGATGTTGTCGTAGGCTGTTAGATGGGGATATAGTGCGAAGTCTTGGAACACGACCGCCACCTTCCTCTCAACAGGCCCTAGGAACGTGACATCTTTCCCGTCGAATATGACCCTGCCTTTGTCGGGGATTTCAAGTCCCGCTATGATTCTCATGATCATGGTCTTGCCTGACCCTGGGGGGCCGAGAATACAGTAGAGCGACTTATCTGGAATCTCTAGGTTTATGTCTTGGACTATTGGTTTCTCGTCTATGCTTTTGCTCACGTTCTCTAAGACTATTTCAGGCATCCCTCACTACACCTCCTCTGGAAGTTTTAAATATACTTTTTTCCCTTGAAGGGCGCATTTCACCTACCACCTAGGTAGAGTCGGATTACGTATTTTCTGAAGAGCACTAGGATTACCATAGGGGGTATCGAGCCAAGTATCCCCATTCCAGCGAAGACGTTCCAGAGTGTTCTTTGACCGAGTCTCAGCTGAGGTAGGTAGGCGGTATATGTTACGACCTTTCCTCCAGCGACTTTCAGGGCGAAGAGGAACTCGTTCCAGAGGAACAGCCATGTCAAGGCCACTGTGGCGGCTAGCCCAGCTCCTAGAAGCGGTATCAGAATCTTCCTGAATCGCTGCCCAAAGGAGTAGCCGTCTACCACCGCTGCGTCCTCAACGCTTTTCGGTATTTCGTCAACAAATCCCTTAATGAGCCAGACAGCCAGAGGTACCGAGAAGACGGTATAGGTCCAGATTAGGGAGAAGTAGGTGTCTTGGAACCCCCAGAAAACCCAATAAGTAACTATCGGTAAGACGACGGCGAAGGGTGGAAGCATCCTCAACGTCAACAGTATGAAGAAAGACATCTCATCGTTCATCGGAGCCTTCGGGAATCTTGAGAATCCGTAGGCGGCTAAGAGCCCTACAACAATCGCTATGAGCGTCGCTACAGTAGCTACTATGAGGCTTGTTCCAAACGTGTATGCAGCCCTAGTCGAGAATATCCTTTGATAAGCCTCGAGGGTTGGTTCAAAGTCTATCCACGGGATAAGCTTGGGAGGTATCGAGAAGACGTCGACCAATTTCTTGAACGATGTTATGAGGGTCAGGTAGTAGGGTCCCAGCGTCCAGACACCGTATATCGCCAGTCCAATTAACCCGAGAATCTTCTTCCAGCTCATCACTCCTTCCTCCTGAAAGCATTCCAGAAGAAGTAGGTTATTATTCCTGCGGCGATCAGCGTCGCGAAGGATAGTGTCGCTCCATACCCAATGTTTCTGTAGGAGAAGCTCTGTAGGAATACGTAGAATCCTATGATCTCGCTTGAGAATCCTGGTCCTCCATAGGTTATGAGTATGAACTTGTCGATTGTGATGTACATGAAGATTAGTCTCAGGAGCGCTGCAACTATGACCGCATACTTGATGAAGGGCCATGTAACTGTCCTGAATATTGTAAAGGATGAAAGCCTGTCAAGCTCCGCCGACTCATACATCTCTGCAGGTATCGAGGATCTAGCGGCATAGATTAGCAGTAGAGGCAGGGGGGTCCACTGCCATACATCGGCCATTAGTAGGGTGTTTAGAGCCATTCCACGGCCAAGCCAACCTATTGGGTGGATGCCGAGCGCCCTGAGGAAGCTGTTTAGATATCCTTCAGGGGTAGCTAGCATAAGCCAGATTACTGAAGAGACAGCCTCGGCGAGGCTCATAGGTAGCAGGAACAGCACTAAGACTGCGAAGCGTAGTCCCTCATTCTCAATGAAGTTCACCAAGGCTAATGCGACTACCATTCCTAGCATGACTTCGATGAATGTTCCAAGCCCCGCATAGTAGACAGTCCTTAATACAGCGTACAGTAGCCTTTGGTCTGTGAGCATCGCTATTATGTTTCCGAAACCGACGAATTCAGGTGGTTTACCTGGAGGATATCGGTGGAAGAGTGTGAATATCAGCCATGGAAGCACATAGCCTACCAGTGACCAGATTATAATTGTTGCTGGCAACTGTAAAAAAATAGGGAGACGGTTTGAGGTTTTCCTTGTAGACATCTTAACGACCCTCGCTTTAGCCTAAAGCAGTCCCATTTCAGTCATCCTTGAAAGGAAGTCATGCCAGATGCCAAGATACGTGTCCTTTCCAAGTATTCCGATGTATTTGTCCCTCGTGTCCTCCCACGCCGCGGCAGCATCGCTGATAGCCTGCTTAGGATCTTTTCCTCCGATTACTAGCTGAACCTCTCTACCTAAAGCGTCACCATACTCGCTGCATCCTGGGATACAGGGTAGTGGGAAGGCGTGCTCTAGGTTCTTTTTTCCTCCCTCGAGGTGTAGTAGGGCGTCCTCATAGCTTGGGAACAGTGACCCCTTGTGAGGCCACTCGTCGCTCGGCTTCTTGTACGGGTTACCCTTCATGTAGCATTCGGCTCCCGTTGGGGACATATGTATCCACATGTACGGGTCCATTCCACAGTCCATGTCCGCGCAGCTCCATATGCTGTAGTGCTGGTGGGATACGTGGTAGGCTACGTAGAATGCGGCGAGCTTCGTCTTGTCGTCTAGATAGTTCGGCACGATCCAGTATCTGTTGTATGGTGTCATGGCCTTGTGGACGACCTTGCCGAGCTTCGGGTCAGGATACCCTGGCATCAGCCCGTTTCTCAGGTATCCCTTAACCGGGTCAACCTGCCCCCACTCGTTTATGTCAATCCACCATATCTGTGAAATCACCTTTCCTCCACACCAGTACTCAACAGTCTCTGCCGAGCCGAAGCTGTCAACTCCCTCAGGCATGTATTCGACGAATTTCTGAAGCATCTCAAGTGAAGCTATGGCTCTGTCCTGTGGATAGAGCGGCGTCGTCATATCCTTGTCCCAGTAGTTCACCCCATAGCTTGCAGCGAAGTTGAACCAGAATCCCCAGGCCCAATCTGGGGAAGCCCAAATCATTGTTGGCCAAAGCACCTCTGCTCCTGGGATTGTCTTATCATCTGGTAGAACCTTCTCCTTGAAGAATTTGCACTGCATCAGCCACTCATCCCAGGTCTCAGGCGGGGCTACCAGAGGCTTACCTTCTGGATGCCATTCCCTGTAGGCTGTTCTGAACTCCTCCTTCTCATAGAATGGCCAGAGATAGTTCCATAGGTGGACGTCTCCGTCGAAGGGTATGGCGTAGTATGTTCCTTGATAGGTCATGTAGAACTTGTAGATTGGGATTACCTGGGTTAGGTAGTCTTCCTCGAAGCCGTACATCATGTCAAAGTATTTGTCAAGCGGCTCCACCTTGCCCGTCAGAACGAAGTCAGGTAGATAGTTCGGGTTCACCAGTATCAGAGGATAGTCTGTCGAGTTCGCGTCGAGTAGACCCATAGCCTCGTCCTTAACCATCGGTATGTCAACCAACTTCGTTGTCCCAATCTCGACTCCCACCTCTTCCTTAAGCAGGTCGGCGTACCACTCGATAATCCTGCCTGCGAAGGAGTCAACCATCATACTAACCTTGGCGCCCTTGATCTTGTCATAGAGGTAGGGGTTCCTCACTCCAGGAGGAAGCAAGGGAATCTTAGGTAGAGCTGGCACGGTACCCGTCGCGCCAACACTTACAGTCTTTGTCACAGTCTCGGTAGCGGTCTCGGTTACAGTTGCACCAGCCCCAGCCGTAACAGTCTTGGTAACAGTAGCTCCACCAACCGTCTCAGTTTTTGTGACGGTTGTAGGCGGAGCAGGCTTTGCCGCCGCGGCTCCCGCAGCATACCCTCCTGCAAGTCCTACGACGAGTCCCCCAATCCCCGCTCCAAGAGTTTTGAGAAAACCTCTCCGGTCTACCTTTTCTTCACTCATAGTTTCACCCGACAACGGCGATAAATATGGAATCTTAATCTGATTTAAGCATTTTTAACCCAGTGATGGGGTCTTTGAAGGGATTAGGAAAATTTATATGGAAAAAGATGAGAAAATTGTTAACCGAAGATTTTTCTAAGGATTTTCATGGTTTCCGTAGAGTCGCCTTCTTCTACTGCTTTATCGAGGTCTTTGATGCCGATTTTTTCAACAAGCTTCTCAGCGACTTTTAGGTTCTCTATTGAGACCGTACATGCTTTCACGGGATCTTCCCTGTAGGGGTAGATGTCCAGAGATATCCATCCATTATAGTTTATCTTGTTAAGCCAGTAGAAGAGTTCTAGGGCTTCCCAGAGGTTTACCGAGAGTGTTAGAAGGTCGTGGTCCCAGTCGCGGTAGTTGTCGTTGAAGTGTATGTGGAATAGCCTGTTCTTTCTATGGAGGAGCATCGCTGACTCTGCTGGGTTCTCTCCGGCGTAGAGGGCGTGCCCGAAGTCCATAGTAACGCCCACATTCTTTAACCCTACTTCTTCAACCAGTGCCAACGCTTTGCCGACGGTTCCTATGAAGATATGCGTCCTCGGCTCCTTAGGCTTATACTCGACAGCTATCCTGATGTCGGGGTTATAGCTTGCAACCTCCCGCACGCCTTGAACTAGGAGGTCCCATGCCTTCAGATAGTCTGCCTGGAAGGGGTAGTCGTAGCCATCCTGTCCAAGCCAGAGGCTAACAGTCTTGCATCCAATCTCCTTAGCCGCGTCGACAGCCTTCTTCGAGACCTCTACAGCCTCCTTTCTAATCTTCTCATCCCTAGATGTAAAAGAACCGTTAACCCATTTAAGCTGGGTGAAGACGTCTACAATTATCCCCGCTACCTCGAGTTTATACTCCTTTAAAAGCGATTTGAATTCGTCTATCTGATCTTCAGTGAATTCGGCTGGGTAGATTACTTCTAGACCCTCTGCTCCCTTGACCTTTGAGGCTTCTTGGAATCTTTCTCGGAGACCCTTGGCCGGATGATAGACTGCGAATCTATCTCCAAGCTGCCCGAAGAGCCATAACCCAACAGCATACTTTATCTTCATATTCGCCTCACAGACCATATTCTGCGATAGATGATAATTATATCTCTTCTCTAACGGTTTGGGTGGTAATACTATGGAAAGATTTTTCCATGACGTTGCAGAGAATTCTAACGCTGATTCAGGGGTGTTTAGAATGTCGGAGGAAAAAATGTATGCGGTTGTCATCTATGGGAAGGAGGACTTCAGATATGAAGAGGTTCCGAAGCCAAAGCCTGGCCCCGAGGAAGTCTTAGTGAAGATCCATAAGGCTGGGATATGCGCCGCAGACCCTAAGATATTCCATGGAAAGGCCTACTTCAGCCCAATAGCCTATCAGAACGCTCCAATAATAGCTGGACATGAATTCATAGGAGAGGTCGTTGAACTCGGGCCTGGAGCCAAGGAGAAGTATGGGCTCGAGATAGGGGACAAAGCCATTATGGAGCATATAATCCCATGCAGAGAGTGTTACTATTGTAAGCGAGGCCTCTACAACCTCTGTGTAAACGGCAAGGTGCCTGGAGTAGTCGGGGTAAACGGTGGATGGGCTGAGTATATGCTTTACCCGAAGGGGTCGATAATTCATAAGCTGCCTGACAAGGTTTCATGGAAGGAGGCGGTCCTCACAGAGCCTCTAGCCTGCGCAGTACATGGGGTTGAGAGAGCGGGCGTTGGACTAAACGATAATGTAGTGATTATAGGTGAAGGCCCCATCGGGCTGCTTATGCTAGAGGCTGTAATGGAGAAGAATCCTAACCTCGTGATAGTCGCTGGACATCACGACTCTAGGCTTAGAACCGCCAAGGATCTCGGAGCAGACCTAGTAATTAACTCGAAGAAGGAGGATGTTGTTGAGAGGGTTAAGGCGGAGACAGGTGGGGTTGGAGCCGACGTCGTCTTAGAGGCGGCTGGAACGCCCAGCGCCGTTAGAGAGGCGGTTGACATGCTTAGAAGAAGAGGTAAACTCCTAATCTTCGGCGTCTACGCCGAGGAGGCCGCAATCGACTGGAGCATCATAAGCGACATAAAGGAACTTGAGATTTACGGAGGTCACCTAGCACCCTTCATGTACCCGGTTGCGATAAGGCTTCTCGCAGAAGGAAAGATCGACGCCGACAAGATTGTAACCCACGACTTCCCGCTTAAGGAGTGGAGGAAGGCTATAGAGACGGCTGAGAAGAGGATAGGTGGAGCAATAAAGGTTGCTATGACGCCGCCATAGCAACTCCTTAAAATTTTTATGATTCTAAGCCCTCTAAACCAGCTATGAGCATCTCCTTTGGAATCAAAGCAGCTCATGAGCAGTTTAGTCCAAAGCAGCTTCTAGAGCACGCTATTCTAGCTGAGAAGGTTGGATTCGAGTCGGTGTGGGCTAGCGACCACTTCCATCCATGGGCTCACACCAACGCTCAGTGCGGCTTCACTTGGATATGGATGGCCTCCGTTGGAGAGAGGACGAAGACCCTTAAGATAGGCACAGGGGTGACCACCCCAACCTTCCGCTACCATCCAGCAATAGTCGCCCAAGCCTTCGCAACACTCGGCCACCTATATCCCGGGAGAATAAGACTGGGTGTTGGAAGCGGGGAGGGACTAAACGAGATGCCCTTAGGCTTCGACTGGCCTCCACTTAAGGAACGTATCGAGAGACTTGTAGAAGCGGTAGACATCATTAGAAAACTGTGGAGAGGGGACTTCGTAACCTACAAGGGAAAATACTACATGCTTAGAAAAGCCAAGATCTACACCCTGCCTGAGAAACCTATCCCTATCTATATCGCCGCCCTCGGCCCCAAGATGGCTTACATCGCTGGAAGAATAGGGGACGGGTACTACACGTTCCTAGCTAAACCTCCTGAATACTTCAAGAACGTGATATTCCCAAGAGTTAAGGAGGGAGCTGAGGATGCTGGGAAAAATTTTGATGAAATGCCGTCGGCCGTAGAGCTAGTCTTCTCCTACGACGAAGACTTTGATAAAGCGGTAGAGTCAATCAAGTTCTGGACAGGGACGCTTCTACCAGTATTCTTTAAATACGGTTTCTACGACCCGAAGGAGATCGAGGAGCATGGGAGGAAAGTCGGAGTCGAGGCGATAAAGGAGTCGTGGATTATCACAACAGACCTCGATGAGGTTACGAAACATGCCGAAGAATGTATTGAGGCTGGATTCAAGGAAGTGGTCTTCATGAGTTCAAGTCCCGACCAGCCTAGGGTGATAGAACTTATAGGGAAGAAGGTTCTACCGTACCTACGTGAAAAGTACGGGGGTAGAAGATAAATGGCTATAGGGTATAGAGTTATTGTAACAGCGAAGGAAGTTATCGGCCGCTGCCCAGTCTATAAGCCTGGCTCAAAGATGGTTATAGACAGACCTGTTGACGGGCTGGTTTACATCAATACGAAGGAGTCTGACAACATCTGTATACATGCGCTCTCAGCCTTGATGAATCTCATAGTTCCCTTCATACATGGGGTTGCAGCGAAGGATTTAGGAATGAGCGATAAAGAGGATGTCGGGTACGCTAGATGCCCTGCTCCGCCGCCACCCTACATACCTGAGGAGAGCGTCATATTCGAGCTGAAGAGGGAGAAGCGGGAGTTCCCAGAATACTGAAGAGAGCATGAGCCGCGTCAGGATTGGATGCTGCGGATGGTGCGTCAAGGGAGGAAGAAAAGCCTACCTTGAGAAATTCAACGTCACCGAGGTTCAGAGCACATTCTACAAGCTTCCAAGACCTCAAACCGCCTCAAAATGGGCTGAGGAAGCGGTTGGAGACTTTGAGTTCACTATGAAGGCTTGGCAGGCGATAACCCATCCACCCTCAAGTCCCACATGGAGGAAGGCGGGTATAAGGATTCCGAAGTCTAAGGCTGATAGATACGGGCTTCTCAAACCAACCGAGGAGAACTTCGAGGCATGGGAGAAAACCTTGGAGATATGTAGGGCGATGAAGGCGAAGGTCTGCGTAGTCCAGACCCCAGCCTCCTTCAAACACTGCGAGGAGAACATTAGAAACGTTGAAGAATTCTTTTCAACGATAAATCGTGAGGACGTGCTCATCGGATGGGAGCCTCGAGGAGACTGGAAAGAACACTTAGACGACGTTAAGAAACTATGCGATAAACTTGATTTAATACATGTTGTTGACCCCTTCAGGGTGAGGGCTGTCTCCTCGCATGAGATAGCGTATTTCAGACTTCATGGAATAGGGAAAGGCGAGGTAAACTATAGGTACAGATACAGTGACGCCGACCTTAAGAGATTGAAGAACATAGTCTTAGAAGAGCTGGAGAATAGGAAGAAGGTCTACGTCCTCTTCAACAATTTGTGGATGGCGGAGGATGCCTCTAGGTTTAAGGAGATTATCTCGGCTTCCAGGCGCTGATAATCAGTATCCCGCCCATTAGCTTCTCCCTCCATTCAACTTTTTTGAAGAATTTCTCGACTAGTTTGATGAGCTGAACGTTTTTTGGGAGCCTCCTATAGGTTCTGTAGATTTCGGAGATCGTGATCCCTTTCACCCCTAGTCTTATGAATGCTATGAGTGGTGCTATGAGCTTCCAGTAGAGTTTGAAGAGTATGTCTACGGGGAGTTTATTGGGTTTACCTAGGTCTAGGACTAGGAGTCTTCCATCTTCTTTGAGGATTCTTGAGAGCTCGGTTAATGCTCTCTCCATGTCCCGTGAGTCTCTAAGTGAGAAGGAGAGGGCTGCCACGTCGATGGAGGCGGAGCGGAGGGGGAGGCTCTCGAAGACTCCGACAACTTTCTCAACATCGCTTAGCCTAGACCTACTAAGCATCTCTAACAGTGGGTCGAGCATAAGTGCTAGACCTGGATTCTCTTCTAGAATAATCTCTGTTAGTGAACCTTCTCCAGCGCCGGCGTCTAAGACTATGTCTCCCTCTCTAATCCTTCTCCTCACAAGCTCCCTTCTAAGCCTTGAGTCCAGTCCGAGGGAAACTACCGTGTTCAGCCTCCTATAGTATCTCGAGATTCTTCTAAGTGTCTGTAGAACCTCCTCCCAATCCTCTCCGAGACCTGGCATCCCTTTAGGCTATGTAGGCGAGTGAACGCTTGAACTCCGTCAGTATCTTCTCGTATTCATGTTTCTGCTCAGGCGTTATGCTCGGCTTCACCTTCTCCAACGCTGCTAGGAAGTGTCTCATCGCAACCTTCTTTATGTTCAGGTCTTCGCGGACAGCTGTTAATGCAGCTTCCCTACATACGGCCTCGATGTCTGCTCCGGTGTATCCCTCGGTCATCTCGGCAAGCCTCCTCAAGTCAACATCGTCGGCGAGAGGCATCTCCCTAGTATGTATCTGGAATATCTGGTATCTTCCCTCAACGTCTGGTGGAGGAACATAGATTACTCTATCAAATCTTCCAGGCCTCAGTAGAGCTGGGTCGAGTATGTCGGGTCTATTTGTTGCGCCGATTACGACGACGCCCTTAAGGGTTTGAATGCCGTCCATCTCTGTTAGAATCTGGTTAACGATCCTATCGGTTACACCCGCATCTGTGTGTAGCCCTCTACGTGGGGCGATTGCGTCTAGCTCGTCGAAGAAGACTATGCATGGAGCTGTCTCACGCGCCTTCCTGAATATTTCTCTTATCGCCTTCTCGGACTCGCCGACCCACTTACTCAGCACCTCAGGCCCCTTAACTGAGATGAAGTTCGCCTCACTCTCAGTTGCGACAGCCTTTGCGAGGAGTGTTTTACCGGTTCCTGGAGGGCCGTAGAGGAGTATTCCTCGTGGAGGCCTTATCCCAAGCCTCTTGAAGACGTCGGGATATCTTAGAGGCCATTCAACAGCTTCCTTGAGCTCCTGCTTTATCCTCTCGAGGTCTCCGACATCCTCCCACTTCACGTTAGGTATCTCTAGGATTACTTCTCGGAGGGCTGAGGGCTGGACAACTCTCAAAGCATTTGCGAAGTCTTCTCTCGTCACCTTTATCTGCTCCAAAACCTCGGCTGGAATAATCTCCTTATCTAAATCGATCTTGGGGAGGTATCTTCGGAGGGCGCTCATCGCGGCCTCCCTACAGAGCGCAGCTATATCTGCTCCAGTGAATCCGTGAGTTATGTCGGCCAGCTCGTCTAGGTCTACATCCTCCGCGAGAGGCATCCTCCTAGTATGTATCTGGAATATCTCCTTCCTCCCATTCCTGTCGGGGACACCTATCCTAATCTCTCTATCGAATCTCCCCGGTCTTCTGAGGGCTGGGTCTACAGCCTCGATCCTGTTTGTTGCGCCGATTACTATGACTTGGCCTCTTCCCTTGAGTCCGTCCATGAGTGTTAGAAGCTGGGAGACTACTCGGCGCTCAACCTCTCCTGTAACCTCTCCTCTCCGTGGAGCGATTGCGTCTAGCTCGTCGATGAAGATTATGCTTGGAGCGTTCTGTTCAGCTTCTTGGAAGACCTCCCTCAGCCTAGCCTCACTCTCACCATAGAACTTACTCATAATCTCCGGCCCATTGATTGAGATGAAGTGGGCTCCAGTCTCATTCGCTATAGCCTTAGCTATCAGAGTCTTACCGGTTCCTGGAGGGCCGTAGAGGATTACTCCTTTAGGCGGGTCTATCCCTAGATGTCGGAAGAGCTCGGGATGCTTTAATGGAAGCTCTATCATTTCACGTATTCTCTGGAGCTCTTCATGTAGTCCCCCGATGTCCTCGTAGGTTATTCCAGTAAGCTCTTCGACGCGTTTCACAGGTGTTGTGCTTACCTCCACGACCGTGTTCTCGGTTACTATTACGGCGCTTGTTGGGCTTGTCGAGGTTACCTTTAGTTCAACACCCATGCCGAGGATTGGGACAACTATTACATCTCCCTTCATTATTGGGAGGTTCATGAGCTGGCTCCTAACTATCCTCGCAAAGTCTCCGACAAAGGGTAGGCTCTCGAAGGGCGCTAGAACAACCTTCGTAGCAGGCCTCGCCTCAGCCTTCGCAACCCTGACATAGTCTCCAACAGAGACTCCAGCATTTCTCCTAACCTCACCGTCGATCCTGATCAAGCCCATTCCATCATCTTCTCTGTAGGGTGGCCAGACTATCGCGAGGGTTGTCCGCTTACCTATGATCTCTATTAGGTCTCCTGGGCTGAGACCAAGCTCTCTAATCGCTCTACTATCGACCCTAGCTATCTTTCTTCCTATATCTCGTTGCCTAGCCTCTGCGACTCTTAGCTGAACCTCCTTTCTACGGGGACGCCGCATACTATTTCTAAGAGTATAGGTAGGTGTCAACCATATAACGATTTGTCTTCTTGCTAGGGTTTGGAGACCCTTTTTTATTACTTCGCTTACAGTATTGTTTGGATGCGTAGGGAGAGGTTTGAGGAGTGGCTCTCCACGCAGTTTAGGAGGCTTAACGATGGTCTTCCTAGAAGAAGGCTTCTCTTAAGGGAGCTTTTAGCGATGGAGGAACCCAGCGTCGAGACCCTTGGAGGCGAGAGACACTACTTCTCCCGCGAAGAGCTTGAAGAGGTCTCAGAGATGCTTCCAGAGAAGGTTGCCGAGAAGGTTAGGCTCCCGTTGGTCTTTAGGAGAAGCCTGGAATCGGTGGAGAGCGTCTATTATCTTGAGGGTGGTGAGGCTGAGGCTGAGACTGTTAAGGCTCTGGCTGGAATAGGGTTCCTCCCATCAAATCTCGGACGCTACTACACCTATAAACCGATAGTCTCGCTCCTAGCCTCAAAGTATCCAACCCTAATCGTTCTCGGAACCTATTAGCGGGTGGAGAGTTTCTTGACGGCTCCGTAGAGCGGGACTGCGGCGGCCACCCCCAGAACCACCTGGCCCAGATTAACTGGAACCTCAGCCAAGGCGTAGTATCCGAGGATAAGCTGCTCGTAGATGAAGTATCCTGCGACCATTATGAGGCCTGAGGTGAGGAGGCCGAGTATCAGAAGCCCCTCAGACTCTCTGAACCTTAAGGTTAGATAGACTGGGGCCGCGGCCGCCGCCACCGCGATTAGAATCCATGCAGCTGGCCCTAGGAACCCTTTCGTTGTTAGGAATGTGCCTAGGGAGAGCTCGACCTCGCCTGCGAAGAGGTTTAACCCTATGGCTAGGACTAGGAGGAAGTAGCCTGCCACGACTATTATTGAGAGGGCTAGAAGCATTCGGCCGCCCCTCTCCCTAATCTTCTCCGAGAGAAGCCCTGCGACGGCGCCCTCAGCCGCCTTTATAAGAAGCGTCGCTGGAGCATAGATACTGTAGCCTAGGGCGAGGTCCGCGATTGCTGAGCCGACTCCCCCTGCGAAGGCGGCTGCCCCTGGCCCCATCAGGAGGGCTGTGAAGTATATCATGGTCTCCCCTAGGTTGAAGTATCCATGGGTTGCTGGGACATAGATGTTGAGCATCATGGTTGCTATTGCTACGAGGGCTGTTGAGAGGGCGAGACGTGCAACGAACAGCGAACCTGAAGCCTTCTTCATAGCCGCTGGGTGGGAGAGACTCTAAAATATAATCCCACGCCTATGTATAGGTTGATGACGCACTGGCTAAGCTGCCCACGCTGCCGTGAAACCTACGAGTTTAACCCTAGGCTGAGAAGATGCCTGAGATGCGGCTCCCCGCTCCTCCTACACTACGAGCTAAAAATCGGTGCAAGTGAGCTGCGGAGAAGGTTTGAGTCGAGGCCGCGTGGAGTGTGGCGCTACTTGGAGCTTCTCCCGGAGCTTGGAGCCGAGGCGCTGAGTCTAGGCGAGGGTGGAACCTTCCTCCAGATGGCTAGGAGGCTTGGAGAGGAGCTTGGGCTACGGAACCTCTACCTCAAGAATGAGGCGACGAACCCCACAGGCTCCTTCCTAGATAGAGGGGCCACGATAGAGGTTACAGGCGCCCTCTCGTGGGGGGCAAGCTACATAGCCTGCGTGGCGCGGGGAAACCTTGCAGCCTCCCTTGCAGCCTACTCGGTTAAGGCTGGACTACCCTGTAGGGTTTACGCCTTAGCCGGCGCCGAGCAGGGGAAGCTCCTTCAAGCTCTAGCCTACGATGCCGAGGTCTTCTTCATTAGAGGCGTTGAGGAGGTGTTGGAGAGGGTGGATGAGGATGGGCATCTCGTTGAGCCGAGCAGCCCGCTCCTCCTAGAAGGACTTAAAACCTCTATGCTTGAGATACTTGAGGAGCTTGAGTGGGAGCCTCCTGACACAGTCTTCCTCTCGGTTGGAAGCGGAGGCCACATGACGGCCGCCTGGAAGGCATTATCGGAGGCGAGAGAGCTTGGGCTAATCGAGGAGCCTCCGCCGAGAATGTATGGCGCTCAGACAGCTGGCTGCGCTCCCCTTGTAGAGGCCTTCAAGAGGGGTGTAGAAGAGGTTGAGGAGGCTGAGCTCTGCGACGCCGGGTTCCCCGACATAGCCGACCCGAGGCCAGCTCTAGGCTTCATGGCGCTGAGGGCGATTAGGGAGTCAGGTGGAGCAGCCCTATCGGTGGAGGACTCAGAGGTCTTGGAGGCCGTGAGACTCCTAGCCAAGACCGAGGGAATACTAGCCGAGCCCGCAGCAGCCGCAGCCCTAGCCGCCCTAAGAAAGGCCGTAGAACAGGGACTCATCGATAGGACTGAGAGGGTGGTCTACATCGTGACAGGGTCGGGGCTTAAGGACCCCTCCTCCCTGAAGAGTATGCTGACACCTCATGATGTTTCCGTCAGAAGTGTTGGAGAGACCAAGCTCAGGATACTGGAGGTTCTCTTGGAAGGGTCCCAGCACGGCTACGGGATATGGAGGGAGCTTGGGAGACGCTACAACCTTAGGATAAGCCTACCCACAGTGTATCAACACCTTCGAGAACTTCTCTCAGCAGGGTTGATAGCGTCCAGACCCCTTGAAAGGGAGAGGGGTAGAAGAGTTTCTAGAAGATACTTCATAACACAGAGGGGGAGGGAGACTCTGGAGAAGCTTAGAAGAGAATCCTAAACTTATCATACTCGCCTAGATACTCCTCCCACTCAACCTTTATGTCTGTAACCCTCGCTCCAGGAGGCCCAACCCAACACCAGGAGATCATCCGCCTAACAGCTTCCTCATCTCCCTCGAAGACGGCCTCAACCCTCCCATCCGGGAGATTTCTCACCCATCCCTTCACACCCAACTTATCGGCCATACGCTTGGTGCTAAACCTGTAGAAAACTCCCTGAACCCTCCCACTGATCAGGAGGTGGGCTCGAACCTTCTTCAAAAGACGTCACCAGTAACCCCCTACTCGGAGCCAGGTTTTTAATCTTTAGATTCATCGCTTCTCCTCGGAGAAATAGTGAGAGCGGAGGTTTCCGTGGTTGGTGGAGGGCCTGCGGGTCTGCTTGCAGCTCGGAGACTCCTAGACATGGGGTTTGAAGCCACGGTGTTCGAGGAGGATGAGGAGGTTGGGAGACCTGAGAGATGCGCAGGCCTCTTCAGCCTAGAGGGTCTAAGGATGCTTAGAATCCCATTAAGCGGCAAATATCTTCAAAACAAGATTACTGGAGCAGCATTCTACTCCCCCGGAGGAGAGAAGCTGAGCCTCAACGTCGGCAAACCAGTCGCCATCGTAGCGCGGAGAGAGAAGTTCGACAAAATGTTGGCGGAGAAGATTGAGAGAGAGGGTGGAAGAATACTCTATGAGAGACACGTCAAGAGTGTTGAAAAGAATGGTGATGGGTTTAGGTTGAGGATACGTGAGGGAGGAGAGGTTGAGTCGAAATATGTAATCGATGCTGAGGGTAGGAGCGCTCTACTCACGAAGAAACTCTCAGGAAAGCATACGAGTAAACGGCACTGGATACCGATAATACAGATTACTGTAAGGAATCATGGGATGGATAAGAACATGGTTTACCTCTACTTCAAGGACTATCTCCCAGACTTCTTCGCATACCTAGTTCCCATCGACGAAGAGTTCGGGAAGATTGGTGTAGCGGCCAAGACTCTCCTCAAGAAGAGGATGAGGAAATTTCTCTCAGAAAATTTTCCAGAAGTTAGGGTTGTAGGATACTCCGCTCACGCAATCTACACTGGAATGCCTCTGAACCCCTTCACCCACAGAAATTTTCTAACCCTAGGCGACTCAGCTGGACACGTCAAAGCAACCACTGGAGGAGGAGTTATAATGGGTGGATTGATAGCCCTTGAATCAGCTGAAGCATTAGCTAGAAAAATTTCAGGAGAAGACCCTGAAGAGAATCTTGGGAGAGTAGAGTCGCTCTTAAACGAGCTTAGAAGGATAGCCCACATAAGGCAACTAATCTCACATATACCTCCAAGAATATATGACAAGCTCTTCCCAGCGTTAAGAAACTCTGGGGTAATGGAGATTTTAGCGAGGAGGGGTGAGATGGATTTACAGGCAACCGGGCTTATCAAAACCCTCTCAGAGCCTCGGATAGTTCCAGAAGCCTTGAAAACCTTCCTAATCTTCGTGAAGAACCTTCTTCGGTAATCATTATATTGTAGGCTCAGCCCCTGCTACTGAACATGAGCGACCAGATAGTCCTGCCGAGATGTACCTCCTGTCATCGGCCGATAAACCCTGATGAGCCTGCGGTCAGCTTCCCGTGTCCAAACTGTGGAAGGGTGAGGATATGGAGGTGTAGAATCTGTAGAGAGCTGGCCAGACCCTACACGTGTCCCTCATGCGGTTTCGAAGGACCATGAAAGGCGGTGAACAAGAGTTGGCTAGAGTCGTTATGGTTGTCAAGATAATGCCTTCGGATACCGACGTTAATCTGGAGGAGCTGATTGAGAGAATTAGGGAAGGGGTTCCTGAGGGTGTGGAGCTTAGAGAGGCTAAGATAGAGCCTCTCGCCTTCGGGATGTCGGTTATCGAGGCAGCCTTCACGATGTCTGAGGAGGAAGGGATAACCGATAAACTCGAACAGAGTCTCAGGAAGATTCCCCAGATAGGCGAGATAGATGTTATAATGGTGAGCAGGCTCTAGAGCTTCTGAACCTCGTAGGGAAGCCTATGAAAAACCTACATTTATCTGGGCTTGTTGCCATTTTTTACTTAAATAGTGGTCTAAGCCATGTGAGATTAGATGAGTGTTAGGGAGCTGCGGCTGCGGGTTGCTGAGGCCAGGCAAAGGGACGTAGGCTATGGGATAGCCAGAATCGATAGGGAGGTTGGAGCTAAGGCAGGTCTCCAGACAGGGGATATGGTTGAGATCAGGGGAAGGAAGCTTGCAGCCGCAACTCTCTGGCTCGGATACCTAGAAGATGAGAAAGATATCATAAGGATTGATGGATACATTAGGAGTAATGCTGGCGTCTCTCTAAATGATTGGGTGACTGTGAGGAAGGCTGACGTTAAGGAGGCTCAGCTAGTCGTCCTCGCACCTGTAAGCACGTCTGTTAGACCTGATGAGAACTTCACGCGCCTCGTGAAGAGTAGGTTGATAGAGTATCCGCTCGTCCAGAAGAACATAGTCCCAGTCCTATTCTTCGGAAACCTCTTCACGTTCGCGGTAATCCAGACAAGACCTCAAGGAGTAGTCAAGATAACGCCCAAGACAAAGCTCATAATCCATAGCAAAGTAGTTCAAGAGAGAGCGTTTAGAACAAGCGTAACCTACGAGGACATCGGGGGACTACAGGAGCAGATACAGAGAATACGTGAAATGATAGAGCTTCCACTCAGATATCCTGAACTCTTCCAGAAGCTTGGAATAGACCCGCCTAAAGGAGTTCTACTGTATGGGCCGCCTGGATGTGGGAAGACATTGCTCGCGAAGGCTGTCGCAACGGAGGCTGAGGCAAACTTCATCCTAATCAATGGGCCGGAGATAATGAACAAGTATTATGGTGAGACCGAGGCTAGGCTGAGGGAGATTTTCAGGAAGGCTGAGGAGGAGGCTCCAAGCATAGTCTTCATCGACGAGCTTGACGCAATTGCGCCTAAGAGAAGCGAGGTTACGGGTGAGGTTGAGAAGCGTGTCGTGGCCCAGCTCCTAGCACTAATGGACGGACTGGAATCCCGTGGACAGGTAATAGTTATTGGTGCGACGAATAGGCCTAATGCCCTTGACCCTGCCTTGAGGAGGCCTGGAAGATTCGACAGAGAAATAGAGATAGGGATTCCAGATAAGAAGGGGAGGAAGGAGATACTCCAGATACATACCAGGGGGATGCCTCTCGCCGACGACGTGAACCTAGAGAGACTAGCAGAGCTTACGAGAGGATACACTGGAGCAGACCTCGCCGCACTCTGTAGAGAAGCCGCCATGAAGTCCATTAGAAGAATACTTCCAAGCATAGACTTCAGCGAGGAGAAGATCTCCCCAGAGATTCTTGAAAGCCTCGTCGTCACGATGAAGGACTTCATCGACGCGTTCAAGGAGATTACCCCGACAGCGCTTAGGGAGGTTGAGATAGAGGTTCCAAGCGTTAGATGGGAGGATGTTGGAGGACTACAAGATGTAAAGCAGAAGCTGATCGAAGCCGTTGAGTGGCCTCTGAAATATCCTGAGAAGTTCGAGAAATTCGGGATAAAGCCTCCGAAGGGAGTCTTACTGTATGGGCCGCCTGGATGTGGGAAGACTCTGCTCGCGAAGGCGATAGCGACGGAGAGTGAGGCGAACTTCATCTCAGTTAAGGGGCCTGAGATATTCAATAAGTGGGTCGGTGAGTCCGAGAAGGCGATAAGAGAAATCTTCAGGAAGGCTAGGCAGGCCTCACCATGCATAGTCTTCTTCGACGAGGCTGAGTCGGTTATCCCACGGAAGGATACTGTAGACGACTCTTCAGGGGTTACGAACAGGGTTTCAAGCCAGCTTCTCGCAGAGATAGATGGAATCGAGGAGCTCTCAGACGTGATAGTAATAGGAGCAACCAATAGACCCGACATAATCGACCCGGCGGCGCTAAGACCAGGGAGATTCGACAGGCTAATCTACGTTCCTCCACCGGATGAGAAGGCCAGACTCCAGATACTTAAGATCTATACTAGGAAGATGCCTCTTGCACCTGAGGTTGACTTGAAGGAGATCGCGTCTAGAACCGAGATGTATTCTGGCGCCGACCTCGCCGCACTCTGTAGGGAGGCCGCTCTCTCAGCTCTGAGGAGAAACATCGACGCCGAGTATGTGAGTAAGAGGGACTTCGAAGAGGCGTTTAAGCTCGTTAAGCCTAGTCTCTCACCGCAGATGCTGAAGGAGTATGAGAGGCTTGGAGAGACACTGAAATACACGGAGAAGCCCTTAACAATGATAGGCTGAGAAGGTGTTGAGGATGGTTAAGAAGCTGATTAGACATGGAGGAGAAGTCTATAGTAGAGTTGTTGAGACGTTGGATAGGGTGGGTGGGAAGGCTCTTGAGATAAATCTCCTCGAGGAACTTAAGAAGAGAGACGTAAATCTAACGCTTCCGGAGCTTCGACGCCTATTGATGAAGCTTGAGATACATGATAAGGTGAGGGTTCTAAGCCTCGATGAGGAGAGAAAGATAGTTGAGCTGATTAAGAGGGATTAGAGCCAGGCGTCTAGGCTGGTTACACCCCTCTGTTTCTGGAAAGCGTTCTTCAACTCGTTCAACGCCTTCTCAACACGCTCCTCCGAGAAGTCGTGCTCGCCGCAGAGCATCTCCTTAACCCCATCATAGTCAGGCTCCCTCCACTCAAGAACATAGTCGTCAGAGACATTCGGGTTGAGGAATATTTCCCTAATCTCGCTCGGTTTAATTTCAAGACTCTTCCCAAGAGACTTTAAGGCAGCCTCAGCGCCTCCATACTGCTTGACAAGCTTCAGGGCGGTTTTCGGTCCAACCCCTTTAACGCCCTCACAGTAGTCCGTGCCCACAAGTATCCCGATATCTATCAACTGTTCACGGGTTATCTTAAGTGACTCAAGAAGCTTATCTAGATAGATTATCTCGGGCTCGATTTCGACGTATTCTTTCCTGCCAGGAAGTTTTCTCCTCCCAACTATTGAGAGGTTTCTGAGGAGACGTGGGGAGCCGAAGAGAAGCGAGTCCATATCCTGTGAAGCCGAGGCATAGGCGTCTCCCTTCCTCGCCATATACGCTGCCTGCGCCTCCCCCTCGCTTGGCGCCTGTACAACCGGGACACCCATAAGCGTTAGAAGCTTCTTGGAACTCTCAACTATGAACTCGTTTAGGGTCGCAGCCTGCTGAGCATATTTCCGAGCCTCCTCTATCCGTCCCTCTCTCAACGCCTTCTCATAGAGTTCAGCTGCCTCGGCCCTACGCTCCTCCCTCTTCTCAATCGTCACCCGCTTCAGCTCGGGAGGCCTCCCATCATAGACGTAGATAGGCTTCATCCCAACCTTCAGGAAGTTTATTGTGCGGAAGAAGACTCCGCTTAAGTGGCTTGTAATTCTTCCTCTCCTATCCATGAGGGGTCTGCCGTCGGGGCCGCGGATTATTGTTATGAACTGGTATAGGATGTTGTAGGCGTCAAGTGCGATAGCTTTTCCAGCAAGGGATTTCAGCGTAAGTCTCTCAACAGCTTCGGATGGAATTATGTCTCCAAGCTTCACCCCCATAGCCTATCCCAGCATTATCTCCTTCCGTGGAGGGTATAAATCTTCACGCCTGCTTGACGAGGTCTAGGGCTATCGTATATTTACGTGGAGCGACTTCCATAACCTTCCTAGCGGAGATAGCTGAAACCTTGTATCCAAGCATGGAGGCCCTCCCAATAACACGTTCAACAGCCCTCCCAACATCATCCTCAGTCCAATAAACATGTATAACTGCACCCTTCCTACAGATCCTCAGTCCGACATCTAGGAAATCAAGAGACCTGCGTGGGAGATCCATTATGGCTCTATCGAAATGTTCCTTGAATTCTCTCAATACTTCTCTAGCGTCTCCAAGCCTCGGCTCAACCCTATCCTCAACCTTGTTCAGCTTGATGTTCTCTATGAGATAGTTGTAGGCGTCTGGATTTAGCTCGACCGCGATTATCTTCGCAGAGGGCTGGAGTTTCGCTATGAGTATCGAGAAGGGGCCTACTCCTGCGAACATGTCGGCAACCCTCTCACCCGGCTTTACTTGGCGTGCAACCCTTAGTCTCTCGCCCCCTAGCCTTGGGTTGAAGAAGGCTTTCCGTAGGTCGAGCTTGTAGACGCATCCATGCTCTCTGTGAAGGGTCTCCGTGACCCCGCTTCCCGCGATAGTCTTAAGCTCTCTAAGCCTGTAGTCTCCCTTCGTGCCACCTATCTTCGCCGCCACCGTCTTAACCCTCGGATGAAGCCTCATCAGAGCCTCCCCAACCAGCTCGGCATACGGTTCAAGCTCCTTGGGAAGCTCGAGGACTGCCACATCTCCAACCAGGTCATAGGATGATGGAATGTATCTTAGAAGCTCCTGAGGCAGCGATGTCTCCAGGGCTTCCCTCAGGTTTCTCGGCCTACCCCTCTTCTCCTCGAAGACTGTTGAGAGAACCTCGTAGCCGAGAGCCCTAACCTCCTCAACCTTCTCGGGCTTCACTGGGAAGAATATCCACTCACCCTCCTGCCTTGGCCTCCACCCGCTGTCGAGGGCGTCTATGGCTATCAGCCTCCTCCTGAGGGCTTCAGCCTCCCTCCTCCGAACCCTGAGAGCAGGCCTCTCCAAACTCTTTTCCCAAGGCTCTGAGAAAGGGGAAGGATTAAAACCCCTCCCCCAAACCTCCGGAGGAGATGGAGACCCTCGAGGAGATAATCAGGAGAGCCGTCGAGGAATACAATAGGTATAGGAGCCCTGAGGCGGTTGCGAGGGTTCTCGAGTTTAGGGAGGGGAGCGTCCTCATAGAGTTCTCTGGAGCCTTCTGCGAGGCCTGCGGCGTCTACGACTGGCTTGAGGACTTCATCTACGAGCTGGAGAGGCTTGACGTGGGATTAACCGCTAGAATCGAGGCTTGGGGAAGGGTCTCCGACAGGTTTCTAGTCAGATTCGCTGTCAGGAGGATGTAACCCGCTCCTCCCACGGTTTATTAGTTGGGTTTCTAAGGGCTTCCTCGAAGTGGATAGAGGGATGGAGCTAATCCTACCCGACCTTTCAGCTATCCAGCTGAAGGCTGCAGCTTACCTCATAGACGAGGGCCAAGTTAGGGGTAGGATTCTAATCCATAGGCAGATTCTGAAGGAGGTTGAGGAGCAGGCCTCACAGGGCGACGTGATGGCCATGGAGGGTCTTGGAGAGCTTAGGAGAGCCTGCTCCGAGAAGGGTGTAACCCTAGACTACATCGGCGAGGCGTCGGCTGAGAAGAGCTCCAGACTCCTTGTCTTAGAGGAGGCTGCTAGGCTCGGAGCCAAGGTTATGACCTGCGACCCCGTCTCAGCCCGTCTAGCCAAGTCCATGGGCATCGAGATGCTCTACGAGCTTCCACCTCCACCTTTCAGGATTCAGGAGCTCTTCGAGGAGGATGTTATGAGCCTCCACTTCAAGGAGGGGCTTCCACCGAGGGTTAAGCGTGGAATCCCTGGAAGATGGAGGTTCGAGGACGTCTTGGAGAAGCCTCTGAGCAGGGAGGAGCTTGAACTCCTGATAGCCCACCTAATGCATGAAGCCTATAGGAGCTTTGGCGTCGACTCCTTCCTCGAGATAGATAAGCCTGGTGTAAAGATATTCCAGCTTGGAGACTACAGGATTGTCGCCACTAGGCCTCCCTTCTCCGACGGCTTCGAGCTCACAATCGTCAGACCCATGATAAGGAGGACGCTGAGAGACTACTACCTCCCGGGAGAGGTCTTGGACAGGCTTGAGAACCATGCCGAGGGAATCCTAGTGGCAGGGCCTCCTGGAATGGGTAAGTCGACCTTCGCCCAAGCCCTTGCAGAGTATTATCGCTCCCTCAACCGTGTCGTGAAGACCATAGAGTCTCCAAGGGACCTCCACGTCTCCCCAGACATCACACAGTACTCGAAGTCCGCCGCAAAGCAGAGCGAGCTCCACGACGTCCTCCTCCTGAGCAGACCAGACTACACAATCTTCGACGAGATTAGGGGGCCTGAGGACTTCGAGCTCTTCATAGACCTGAGGCTTGCAGGCATCGGTATGGTCGGAGTCCTCCACGCCACGACCCCGATTGACGCGATACAGCGTATAGCGAACAAAGTTGACGTCGGAGTCCTTCCATCGATAGTTGACACTGTTATCTTCATGGATAAGGGTGAGGTCTCGGAGATATATGTCTTGGAGATGACGGTTAAGGTTCCAGCAGGCTTGAAGCGCGCAGACCTTGCGAGACCGACGGTTATTGTTAGAGACCTTGTCTCGGGTCAGCCGAAGTATGAGCTATATGTCTTCGGTGAGAGGACGTTCGTCGTCCCGATAAGGAAGGAGGCAGCTGAGAGATACGGGTCGGCGACCAAGAAGATAACAAGCCTTCTCCAGAAGCATATTCCGGATTTCGAGATAGAGGAGGACGGCTCACTCCTCAGAATCTACATCCCTGAACGCTACTATAGAACCTACGTTAAGAAGGTTCAGAACAAGCTTCTGAAGCTGGCGAGACGCTATAGTCTGACGCTCCAAGCGTTCCCAAGATAACCATATATTCTCAGAGAGATGGCTTCTATTCGGCGATGATGTACACCGCCTTTCTGAGAAGTGATGAGCGGTGAATACCTCTGAGCTCACCTACCTCTCAGCTTCTTTATTAGGGCTTTAACCTTCTCAACAACCTCGAGGGGAGTCTCCCCAAAGATCAGCGTCATAGGCTCCTTCCCCCAGTCTCCCTCATGGTAGATTAGGTCTGGGACTACTCCGAGACGCTTTACCGCCGTCTCAACGCCCCATGGAACACTCCTACCCTCAGCCCTCTTCACATCCTCAGGTTCAAGCCTCCTATCATAGTAGCTTATCCTCCACCCAAGACTCTCAGCAGCCTCCAAGATATCCCGACCATATCTCAGGTTCATCGCAGACCTGATTCTAGGATTGAACTTCATGGCTGTGAGAACCGCTTTGGCTACGTGGCGTGAGGCTCCAAACCATGGGCATGAAGAAGCCTTAACCCTGTCGTCAAGCCTGACGATCCTGCCAGGAATCGCCGCCACATCCTCAACGCTCTCAGCAGCCTCCAACGCCATAACGAGATTCGACTGGGACTCAGGGATAAGCCTCGACAGCCCCTCAAGGTTCTCGAGAATCTCGACGGCTTGACGTAGAAGCCTGAGAACCTGAAATCGGTCGGCGTCCAAGAATATTCTCCCCGTGGGGTTGACTGGCCCATGGCCTCCACCGAGTGGAAGACCATACCTTATAGCGTCCATGACGAAGCTCTTAGCGATCTCAACAGCCTTTGGGATTGGAGTCTTCTTGGCGAGCTCGGCGGCTATCGCTGAGGCGAAGGTGCATCCGGTTCCATGGGTGTTCCTGCTCTCCAGCCTCTCAGACTCGTACACCTTGAACTCACCCTCCCAATATAGTACGTCGGCAACCTTGTCTCCGGCTACGTGGCCTCCCTTAACTACAACCGCTTTAGGCCCAAGCTCAGCTATCCTCCTCGCAGCCTGCTTCTGCGACTCAATGTCTCTGACGCTCAGGCCTGAGAGCACTTCGGCTTCACGTGCGTTCGGTGTAACCACCGTCGCTAGGGGTAGAAGAACCTCTACGAGGCTTCTCCTAGCATCCTCTCTCAGAAGCGATGCCCCGCTCTTCGCAACCATCACCGGGTCAACCACGAGTGGAGCGCTCATCCCTCTCAGCTCCTCGGCTACAGCTTCAATTATCTCAGATGTGTGAAGCATCCCGGTCTTCACAGCATCCACCCCAATATCCCTCACAACAACCCGTATCTGCTCCCTAACCATCTCGACCGGAACATCGTGAACCATAGTTACCTCAACTGTGTTCTGAGCTGTTAGAGCTGTAACCGCGCTCATTCCATGAACGCCGAGTGCGGCAAAGGTCTTCAAGTCTGCCTGAATCCCTGCCCCACCACCTGAATCCGAGCCAGCTATTGTTAAAGCACGTGCAATCCTCAACTCTAATTCACCCCTCTTAATGAGCTTCTACTCAAGATAAAACCATCACCTCGTCAACATACTGCTTCAACTCCTCAAGCCTATCCCTCTCAGCCTCCGTGATTCCTGAACCTTTATCATCCTGAAGCTTAACACCTTGATAAGCTGTCCCGACAAAAGTCTCTGAGACACTTATCGCTCTCTTGAGATCCTCGAAATCTCCCCAGTGAAGATATATTGTTACATCGTTTACCAACAGTATCCTTGTAGGCTTCATCAAGTATTCTTCGATCAGCGGTTTAAGTATCTCATGGTTTTGTTGCGCGTATCTTTTAACTTCCTCGGCGCTTCTCCCTGTAAGCCTAGGTGGAATTATCTTAGGCGGCTTAAGATACCTGACTTTCCTTACGTTGTCAGTGTAGGTGTCCAGTGTTCCACCTATCTCTCCTGCTTTGGGTGGAGCCATATCTATCACGGTTACCTTCCCTCCTAAACCTATGTCAGCTAGGTAGTCTAGGAGTCTTGCGAGGAGAAGTGTTTTACCCGACCCAGCCTCGCCGACCAAGAGTAACTTCCTCCCGATAAACCTCCTGAGAAGCTCAACTCTCCCTGACATCGCGTAGACCTTTGATGCGTGGGTCTACGTCGATAATAACCATTTTATAAAATGGTTATAAGCACATCTATGTTAGTCTCCCACGATGAGGGCTTCAGCCAAGAAGATATCCCTGCTGGCGGCTTTCACCGCCTTAGGCGTCGCCCTAGCACCATTCGCATGGTTTCAGTTCCTAACAACAAAGGCGAATCCAACCCAGCATCTAGTTAACGCCCTGGCTGGGGTAGTTCTAGGGCCGTGGTGGGCCATGGTTGCGGCGCTGTTCATAGGGGTGATAAGGAACATGCTTGGAATAGGGACGGTCTACGCTTTCCCAGGAGGGCTTCCAGGAGCACTCGTAGTCGGGTTATCCTACATCCTAACTAGGAGAACGCGCAACAGGTTCATCAAGTATTCAGCAGCCTTGCTTGAGCCTATTGGAACCGTCCTGATAGGAGGCACACTCTCACTAATCCTAGTAGCGCCCCTAATAGGTGACGTGAACCTCACGGGAAAGGTTCTGGAGAAGGGGCTGCTCCAGTTTCTCCCAATCTTCTGGGCTGGATGGGCTGTAAGCTCTATTCCAGGAGCAATCGCGGGATACCTAATCCTAATAGCGTTGGACAAGGCTGGAGTCCTCTCACAGTTTACGGGCTAAAGACTACTTCTCAGCCCAGACAAATACGTCGCTCGTATAGAAGTTTGCTAAGACGCCGAAACCTATCGCTATGAGGTATGCGAGGTAAAGATAGAGGCCCAGCATATCTGCAAGGAGATAAAGCACACCCACGGTGATAAAAAGGCCTAAAAGCCTTGAAGCATGGAAAGCCACAAGCCTCACCAAGATATGCAGCTCCCTACGCCTATCACTGAAGGTCCAGAGATGATTTAGAATGAAGTTATTTAGTATCGAGACCTCCGTTGCGATTGCTCCTGACAATAGGTGATGAACAGTGGAGAAGGATGTTAGAAGCCAGAATACAGCCATATTAACCAGGATTCCACTTGCTCCAACGATGTTAAACTTTATGAAGGTTTTTGAAAATATCTTCCTCTTTACCCATTCAATGATTCTTCCTAGAAGACTCATAGAGGTTCCTCACTTGTAGAGCCTCTTCAGTTTCTTCAGGTTCGTCTCAAAGTTTCCTCTCGAGTCAACAGGTGTTTCAAGTATGAATGGGAGATTCCTTAAGGCGGGATGATGGAGGATCTCCTTGAACCCTTTAGACCCTATCTTACCTAGACCAATATGTTCGTGGCGGTCAATGTGGCTTCCCAGGTCTCCCTTAGAGTCGTTAACGTGAATAACCTTGAGCTTGTCCAGCCCTATTATCTCGTCGAAGTCTTTGAATGTGTTGTATACTGCTTCACGTGTTCTAAGGTCGTATCCTGCGGCGAAGGCGTGGCACGTATCGAAGCATACTCCAACCCTATCGGGATACTCTACGTGATTTAGTATTCTTTTTATGTCCTCGAATCTTGAGCCGACGCTGTTCTTCTGTCCCGCCATATTCTCTAGGAGAAGCATAACGTCATTATCAACCTTTGAGAGAGCAGTGTTCACGGCTTCGGTAACCTTCTTTATTCCGGCGTCGAGGCCCTTCCCAAGATGGCTTCCAACATGAACAACGAGGTATTGAAGTCCGAGAACCCCGGTTCTCTCAAGCTCCTCGATTAGGGATTTTACAGACTTCTTGAATGTCTCCGAGACTGGTGAAGCTATGTTTGGTAGGTAGGGCATGTGGGCGACCGCCACAGTATATCCGTATTCCTCAAATTTTTCCTTGAATCTCTCGGCCTCATCAGGGTTTAGAGGCTTAGCCTTCCACCCACGTGGATTCCGGGTGAATATCTGGAAGGTTGTGCAGCCGAGGTCACGTGCTCTGTCAACAGCCTTATCTATTGACCCTGAAATCGAGACATGGGCGCCTAGCAGCATCTTCTATTTCTATTAAATTTTCAACGTTTTAAACATTAGCACAGCGTATTCAGCGTTTTCCAGCCTTCAATTTGGCTAGTATCTCCCTAGCTTCGCTTGAATCCTTTGAAGAGAATAAGACTACCCTCTCTTCAAGCTCCACGGTTGCTCCGCACCTGAAGCATCTATAAGATTTCCTAGCGGTGGTTAGTTGGAGGTGGCCGCATCTCGGGCATTTGACGACCTTGAATACCCTCAACTAGACTCCCTTCTAGGCTAGAGATATTTTTGAGAGTGATTGGGAGATTTCCTGGGGCTTAACCTTGTGAGCTATCCCAAAGGCTATGGCCGAGAGATTTCTCACCTCCTCATCTCTCAACCTAATGATGGAGTAGACTACCGAGAGCTTGAATATGTCTCTTAGGAATGCCTGTCGAACCCTCTCAAGCTCTATCTCCTTGAATATTCTCTCAACGTTTATCGCAAGCTCTAGGAACGATTCCGCCGAAACCTTCTCAAGCTTCTTCCAATAGGTTGTCGATATGAGGGGCTTCAAGGCTTCAGCTGGTTTCTCCGCCTTGAGCATCTGTTGGAGAGTCTTCCTACCTATCTCAACCCCCTCTTCTATCAGGAATTTACGTGTCTCGGCTGATGTAAGCCCCCAAGCCATCGACCTTAGAATTGCGAGGACGAGGTATCCGTCTATTTCTGGAGCCATGGCTCTCTTTAGGCTCTGCCGCTCCCCTCTAGGAGTCTTCTTAAAGCTTCTGAGAAGCCTTCTGTAGAATGCTCCGTCGAGAACTACGTCGAAGACAAGTAGATCTCCCTCACGTTCATAGAGTTCGACTGCGTGTAAGACTTCGGGGGAGAGCGGGGTATGCTTCAGGGCTTCAGCAGCCTCCCTCAGAGTCTTCTCAGCCATAGCCTTAACAACTATATCCCTGATATGTAGAAGCTCCTCAGCCCTTAGGCAGAGTGCAGCGGGAATGCTCTCCTCGCCTTGAGCCCTCCTCTTTAGGATAGTCTTCAAGTTTCTGTAGAGGTGGCGGGTGAAGTATGCTTCGAGGGCGCCAGGTTTGGGGACTTCACGGAGGAGTCTATACTCGTCTTCCACCGCACATGTCTTGAAGGCCTTCTCGACAGCCTCCAATCGGATAGGTCTCTGAAGCTCCTTCAGACATCTTCCATAAAGCGTTGGCCCAAGCTTCTCAGCGAACTCGTCTAGGCTCTTAGATGCTATGAGGTCTTCGTAGAGTCTCTGGGGGATGAGGAGCCCTCTAAGCCCGTAGGCTCGAACTATCGAGAACAGGTTTCCAACCTTGCTCAACCCTTCACCGCCTTCCGAGAATCAGGTCTAGAACAAGCGCCACAGCCTTCTCCTTAACCTCCATCATCCTCTTCCTCTTCTCGGCAGCCTCCTCCTCAGCTCTTCTCAGAAGCCTCTCAGCCTCCTCCCTAGCCTCCTCCTCAGCCCTCCTCAGCTCCTCCTCAACCCTAGACCTAACCATGTTGACAGCCTCCTCCCCAATCTTTGCGGCCTCGCTCTCAGCAAGCTCCATAAGCCTCCTCCTCAGCTCCTCGGCATAGCCTACAACCTCGTCAAGCTCCTCCTCAAGCCTCCCAAGCCTCTCAACAGCCTCTGCTAAGACATCCCTCCTAGAACCCATCCCACAAACCAGCGTAAAGACAGGATAAAAACCCACCCTCAGCAAAACACAAAAACACCGACCAACCCAAGATAGACGGAGCCCGGTAGTCTAGCGGCCAAACCAACCCTGGTCAGATAGGGGCAAGGGATCCCGGGCTTTGGATCCTTGGCCGCGAGGAAGGAGGGTGAAGAAACCCGGGGACCTGGGTTCGAATCCCAGCCGGGCTATAAGCACTGGGGGTAGATTCACCCCCAATTTTTTCTATGCAGTCTATCCTAAGAAAAATTTGAAATATCTTGTAGAACGGTCTATCAGCATGAAAGTCTGGTATATTAAGATGAGCGGCTTAAGTCATGAAGCAATTATGAGGGGATTAAGGCAGTCGGTCTCTATAGAGGATATGGATTTTCCGTCAAGTGATACTGTTGTTAGGTTGCCTGATCCCAAACTTGTTGGGATGGCAAATAAAATATTCCTAGAGGCTAAAAACACAAATGTTTAATAATATTGA
>CAYTSD010000014.1:0-29554 GCA_964440495.1 uncultured Nitrososphaeria archaeon
TGCTGGGATGGAAGAAAACATCTTAATGGTGAAGATAGATAATGAAAAAGTGTTGCTTGGCTATCCTCGAGAGGCGCTAGAAACAATAAATACGCTACTGAAATCAAATGATAGCTCTCTATAGGGTTTTAGCATATTTCTACCCATTTAATGGTTCGTTTAAAGATTTTATCATGGTTTAATTTATGTCTGGTGGGGTTCTGGTTGCCGATCGATGTGTTCGGGTTCTTGCTAAGATGTGGCTCTGAGCCGAGGCTGAGCTATGCTTCAGGATTTCATCTCAGAGGGTTATTTTACAGATATTTGAGGACTATTGATCCAAGTTTGGCTGAACGGCTTCATGGACGTCGTGGTTTGGCGCCTTTCTCGATCTCGCCTTTGATCAGGGTTGATTCTGGAGCTTATTTCTTCAGGGTTACTTCCTATCTTAGTAGGCTGAGCGATGCTGTCTTGAGGGCTTTTAGTAGTATAGAGGAGGTTAGGTTGCTAAATGAGAGCTTCCGCTTGGTCGAGATCTCCTATAAGAGACTTGATCTAGAGAGACTTAGGAGAGAGGCTGCTCCCTATAGGAAGTATGAGGTTGAGTTCCTGAGCCCTACCTGTTTTAGGAGACCCTGCCCATATATTCCGTTGCACGTGTTGGGTTTCTTAGCAAGAGTTATGAGGTTCATAGGTAGACCTAAATCACATTACAGGTTCCTCCCTCTCCCAGACCCAGTTTTGATGTTCAGAAATTTAAGTAGGCAGTGGGATCAGTATGCAGGGGTTAGCCTGAAGGGTAGGAGGTTTAGTAGGTGGCTTGAGGAGGGAGGGGTCGCGGTCTCCGGCCTCTCAGGGATCAGGACCCATAGACTCGTTGACAGGTCGAGGAATAGATTCTTCGTCGGGTTCACCGGCAAGGTTAGGTTCAGCTTACCGGAAGATGTCTTCATAAAAGATAACGCGAGAATAGTCAACCTACTACTAAGAGTCGGCGAGGAAACCCAAGTCGGAGTCAACAGAACAGCAGGGTTCGGAATATATAGAATCCTGAGAATGCTCAACTAAACAAAGATTTATTGGTAGATAGTGTGAAGAACTTATTAGCTGAAAAATTAGTTCATGAAGGAAATGGATCAAATTAAAGACTTTAGGAGAGGAAATTCAAAGAAAATTATCGAAGCAGCGTTACTGTATCGGCCATATCAAGTATACCATCAATTTTAGCAAAGATTTATAGTATAGAAGGATCGAATTAGTTTGGATTGGTCTTGGGGTTGGTTTACATTGATGGTGTAGTTAGGGGGCCAACAGGAAAGGAGGAGAAGGTTAGATTTCTTGTTGATAGCGGTGCAACTTATACGCTGGTTCCCGAGAAAGTTTGGAAGTCTATTGAACTAAAGCCTATGAGGGAGCATAGCTTCACGCTTGCTGATGGAACAACGATAAGGAGAAAGGTTTCAGAATGTTATATAATCTTGCCTCAGGGAGAAGCTCATACGCCAGTAATCCTCGGAGAAAGAGATGATGAGCCATTGCTAGGTATGGTAACTTTAGAGATATTGGGCTTAATACTTGACCCATTTAAGAGAATTTTAAGACCGATGAGGATGATGCTGGTCTGAATTCGATTTCTAGTGAGGTGCATGGGGATGCGAAACGTGTTGAGGGGTTTTCGAGGGCTAAGCCGTAGACCTCGGGTTGCTGCTTTTCTTGTCTGGCTCGTCTGTTTCTTTGCGTTACCTCCTTATGTAGAGTCTGGGGGAGCTGAGGTTGGTGAGGCAATATTCTCCGCCTTGAGCTCCTCCGTGATATATGAGATTGTTGAAGAGCTGTGGCCCAGCCTTATCCTACACATAATTCTTTACCTTCTCCTCTATCTTACGGTTAAGAGGCCGGAGATCTATGGAAGATATTTTATGATTTATGCTGGAGTTCTTTATGCAGGAATAGCTGTTGGTCAGGGAATAGCATTCACCGAGAGGTTTGGGCTTGTGATAATAACGTCCAATGTGCTGCTGATATTGTTGATAAGTGTTCTATGGCTTCGTGATGGGTTTCGTTATAGGTTTGAGCGTGTTGAGAGCGGGGTCTTGAAGCTGGCTCCACTGGCCCTATTCGGGTTTATAGCTCCTTTCAGCAGAACTGTGAACGCTGTGCCTCCCTGGTTTTATATGTGGAAGACGGCTTTCAAAGGGTCTTGGTATATGGCGCTGCCAGCCCTGGCCTTGGATGCTTTAGCGGGTTTCGGCGTTGCTGCCTACTGCCTCTTCACACCAATATCCCTAACGCTAATGGGATATGTTAAGGCTCTAAAGCCCCTAACCCTCAGACTTACCTCGATAACAGGCCTCTCCTTCGCAGTGATAATATGGGCCACGACTATACTCACATTGATCAATTCCCAAGCCACATCCTTCTGGACACTGTTCGACATCATATGGAACGCAATATTACATCTACCTCTACTAATAATATGCGGATACTTCTTTTTCACCCCATACAGAGTATAATTCTTCAAGGATATCGTGGATTCCTCGTAGCCGTAACGTTAGGTTGATATATAGGTTATTAGTTGATTCTCTTCAAGTATTTTCTTTAGTTTGTAGACTGCGTCGTAGACTTCTTTTTCGTATTTTGCTCCTGTGCATACGAGTTTTCCGCTTGCGAACATGAGGATTACTACCTTGGGTTCTGTCATACGGTAGATTAGGCCTGGGAATTGTTCGGGTTCGTACATTGTGTTTTCGAGTTTCATGGCTGCTTGTTCTAGGTCTATCTTTGCGTGGAGGTCTACTGATGCCACTATGTTCTGTATCTCTATTATTGGTTCGTGTTTTATTAGGAATCCTTCTTTCTTGAGGAGTCTAACTACTGTTTGGACTGCCTTTATCGATTCTTGCTCGCTTTTTGCTCCTGTGCACACCATCTTTCCTGAGGAGAAGATTAGTGTAGCTGTCTTGGGTTTCTGGAGTCTGAAGACTAGTCCGGGAAACTGGGCAGGCTTATACTCTACCTCTGGAAAGGTTTTCTGAATCTGGGCCAGGTCAAGCTTCTGGTTTATTGTTACCGACGCGACAACATTTTCAATCCTTATTGTTGGTTTGGGTGTTTTACTCAATTTTGGTTCCTGCCTCCCTTTCTCGGATTTATAAGCTGAATTTATAAAGGAGGGAGGGGTTTATAAGCCTTTTCCAGAGACCCCATCTCTAAAAATCTCGAAAATCATGTTACGAAGCTGGAAGCGGCTCATAAAGCCTTATAAATAAATTTTTAGATAGGTTGGTGTAATGCGGCTAGCTCTAGCACTACTCTCAATGATTCTTCTTGTAGCTCTAGTGATTCCCTCATCCTATGCCTCTGCTTGGATTAGGTTGGAGCCTAGTGAGGTTACTGTGGGTTTAGGGGGGTCGGGGGAGGTTCTGGTCTATGTAGGGGAGGATATGCCTGGGTTCTCTGTGAGGCTTCTGGTCTCCGGGGCGCCTGAGGATTTTACGGTTACATTAACTCCGTCGGAGGGCGTGACACCCTTCACCTCTACGCTTGAAGTATCGGTTCCCTCAACGGCCGAGCCGGGAAACTATAGCCTGTGGATAGAGGTTTGGAGTGGTGAGATGCTTCTAGACTCTGCGGAGCTCCTAGTCAGGGTGCCGAGCTTCCAGCCCCCCTCTATGAGTATTACCCACCTCAGCTGCCCGGAGAGAGTATTCGTGAATGAAGGCTTCACAATTAGCGGGGAATTCTACTACAGCTCAGCGCAGGAAACCCTAGGCCGTCTCCAAATCTTTATGAATGAAACCCTTACGGCTCATGCAGAGTTCTACTTCGCGGGTTCGGCGACGACTCCCTTCTCCTCCCATCTCATCGCTCCAAGCGAGCCTGGGACGCTGAGAATCGACGCCGACCTACAATATTATGACCCAATTGAAGGAGAGTGGGTTCTCAGCGATAGGGAGTCATGCTACATAGAGGTGGCGATGCCTCCGACGGCCCTGCAGGTAATGGTGAACGGATTGCCTGAAAATCTTACCGTAGGCGTCAAGGTCACGGTGGATCTACCCTCAGGGATGCAGACTTTCGAAGGCAACGTAACTGTTGAAGAGCCGTTCACGGCGGTGTTTGAGATAACCGAGCCTACATCTGTTACAGTAATGGTTGATGGGGAGGTTGAGGGAGCGCCTGGGGTTAAATATGTCACCGAGAACCCGACAATCTCCTTCTGGATTCCGCCTGGAATGACCTTCACAGTAGAATTCAACTACTCCACATGGTATCTCGTAAAGAGAAAAACCATCCCAGATGAGAAGCCTCTAAAAATACTAGTGGATGAGAAATGGTATAGGTCTGGAGAACTTATCAATATCTCCGCTCCGGAAGTCCTCCAAACCAAGGATACAAGATTTGTTCTCAAGGAGAAAAGGGTTGATGGAACAGAGTATGAGGAGGAAACAATCTTAGCCGACAAGCCGCATGAAATTACATACATTTACGAAAAGTTCGTTAAGTTAAAGATTGACGTGGAGCCGAGTGTTCCAGAGCTCTCTAAACTCGCCGGCGAAAGATGGATTAGGTCGGGAGAATGGCTGGAAATACCCTTCGATACAATCGAGATAAACAACATCCGATATGTTCCCTCCGACGTATCAACAAAACTTGGAAGCAAACTAACTGTGAAGGAAAACTATGTCAATGTCAGTGAGGTGAAGCCCTCCGATCTCATAGTTCTAAAGTTTGAGAAACAGGTTCTCGTAAGTGTTTCAGCGGTATATGGGCTAGGTGAACCATTCAGAGTTTCTGAGAAATGGGTTAAAGTTGGTGAAAGCTTCGAGGAAGATATCTCTAATATTCTCGAGCCCGAAGTTGAGGGGGTTCTAGTCAAGGTTTTAGAGATTGTATCAGCTCTTCCAGCCAGAATCGAAGACCATAACCTCTTGGTTCCGATGGTTACGGAGCCTGGGGAAGTCCTAGTTAAGCTTAGAAGATTCTACAGGGTTAGGAATTACGGTGTTGAGGGCTGGCCCGAGGTAGGTGTGGAATGTTTCTGTGAGGGCTGCGAGTGGAGCAAGATTAATGGAGTGCTGGAGTCGATGGCGCCCGAGGGGTCAAAGCTGGTGTGCACATTCCCTGGTGAATGGAAGCTTGAGAAGATTATTCTTGTTCTGAGGAAGGGTTATGTCGGAGATAGCGTGAGGTTTACGGCTGGAGAAATAGAGAGAACTGTCGATAAACCGTTAGATATTGGAGCTGAGGTGGGGGTCATTAAACTCTACGAGCTTAAGGGCTACACGGAGCATGGGAAGTTCAAGGGAGAGGGAATCTATAGGGAGGGCTCCTATGTTTCTTGGAGCGTTGAGCCAAGCGAGGTCCCGGTGGAGGGTGTCGCAGGAGCTATGGGTCTTGTATGGAGAGCTGTGAATCCAAGCGGCGTCGAGTACATGGACTCAGATAAGGAGGTTAAAGTAGAGTGGGAGGTTGCTTCAAGGCCGCCGCTCACAGGATTCATAGCACTAGAGCTAGCCGCCATAGGGGTTCTCTCCTTAACCTCAGTCGAATACTATCAGAGATGGAGGAAGATGAGAGGTGGGGAGAGAGCTTTTGAGGAATTATTTAAGGAGGAAGGAGGTGAAGGTAATGAACAGAGTTAAGGTTTCAACAATAATCCTAGCACTGCTTCTCTCAGCCGGAATACTATTCACAGGAATCTACGCTATACCCCCATCTAGTAAATGGATTCCACCCGCCCCTCCGCCAAGCTACTTCCCAGACCAGCAATACGATCCACCGACCTATGGACGTGAATACGTTATAGTTGGAAGCACGCCTATAGGGCAGGAGTTTATCCCTGAGGGAGAGATACTGGTGGCGGTGGCGGTTGAGATAGGGGGAGAAGGCGCAGCAACGATAAGAATGAACCTACGCAACGGAAGCATCTCAGGCCACGTAATCTACACTGAGATAAGAAGCGTGAGCGCGGATGAAAGAGGGTGGCTTCTCTTCACAATGGTTCCAGGGATAAGGCTTAATCGAGGCAAGGTCTACGTCATCGAGCTTCAAATGGAGGAGGGGAACAGAACATGGAGGGCGAACCAGCAGCCAATACTGATAAACCCATTCCATAGAGGAAGAGCGATAATAAAGGGAAGCATCGACGAAGACGAAGACCTACATATAATCACATTTGTTCAGAGAGCGGTCACGGTTGAGGAATACGTTTACACGGGGGCGCCAGTCGTCAATGTCGTGACGAAGACCATAATATCTCCTATAACGGTTACTAAGACCACCACCAAGAAAGTGGAGATCTCCAAGACAACTACAACAACCTTAGTCAGTATAGAGACGGAGACAACAACTAAGACAATGGTTTCAAAGGAGGTCGTGAAAGAATATGTTCCAGTGACAATCTACGTGGTTCTGTTAGTTCTTCTCGTGGTAATCCTCGTGGTCACGATAATCCTTAAGATAGAAGAGCATAGGAGGAGGGCTAGATGACCCTGGAAATATCTCTGACAATAGCCCTACTTGTCGTAGCCATCCTGACCCTCATACTTCAGAGACTTAGTAGAAAAACTCTTAGCAAGCCGTAAAACATTTACTGAAGGGTGGATGAAGAAGCCCAGCATCAACTGAGCCAGTGATGGAGGATCAACCACCTGACACCCAATTATCGAGACCCTGGAGACTAGTTGACCTAGCTGTTTCGAGTAGGGCGTCGATGCTTTCCGCCGAGATTCTTCCAGAGTCCGAGTATCCCATTACATTCACAAACTCTTTAACCACTCTCTCCTTTACATGCTCCATGTTAATGGGGTGTCCGAGCTCCCTCTCCATGGAGGTCATAATCTCTGGAGAGAAGCCGCATGGAGTTATCAGCTTGAAGTAGCTTAGATCGGTGTTTACGTTTAGTGCGAAGCCGTGGTAGGATACCCAATGCCTTATCGCAAGCCCTATCGACGCTATCTTTCTCTCACCGTTAACCCATACTCCCGGAGCCTTTTCACGTCTTCCAGCATTTATTCCAAAGCTCTTCAAGACCCTTATCAACACTTCCTCAATTTTATGAACATACTCCCATACACCGAGCTTCAGAGAGTTTAAGTCGATTATCGGGTAGCCTACAAGCTGTCCGGGGCCGTGGTAGGTTGCTTCCCCACCTCTCTCAACTTTGAAGACTGGAACCCCGTCGATTTCTAGGTCTATGGAGGAGAGACGTTTCCCAAGAGTTATTACATGTGGATGTTCTAGGAGTATTAGTGTGTCTGGGATCTCGCCTCTGATTCTCCGCTCAACTAGCTTTAGCTGAAGTTTGTAGGCTTTCCAGTAGTCGATGAGGCCGAGGTCAAGTATCTGTAGCTTCATCTCACCAACATGTGTATCGGCTTCCAGAGGGCTGCTTCAGCCGCCTCCATCACGGCTTCACTGTAGGTCGGATGGGGTCTTATGGCCTTTGCAAACTGCTCGACGGTAAGCTTGTTCCTAACCGCTATCGCTGCCTCTCCTATGAGCTCCGAGACATGGGCGCCGACCATCTGGACTCCTAGAACCCTGCCTGTCTCCTTATCGGATACAACTCTCACGAATCCATGCTGCCTTCTCTCAGCTATCGCTCTCCCGAGGGCTGTGAAGCTGAATCTACCTACCTTAACATCGATACCCTTCTCCTTAGCCTTATCTCTAGTTAATCCAACCAAGGCTATCTCTGGGTCTGTGAAGATTGCGGATGGAATCGAGTCATAGTCCATTATCGTCTCCTTTCCAGCGATATTCTCGGCGGCAACTATCCCCTGCGCCGAAGCCTTGTGGGCGAGAAACGGCGGGCCTGTTACATCCCCAACGGCGTAGACTCCGTCAACATTCGTGCTAGCATACTCGTCGACAGTTATGAATCCTCTTTTATCGGTCTCGACCCCAAGCTCCTTAACTCCTAGAGACTCTGTCGAAGCCCTCTTACCGACAGACACCATAGCGTAGTCGGCTTCAACCGTGAAGCCTCCATCCTTTCCCTCAACCTCGGCCACAACCTTATCTCCCTCAACCCTCGACGAGACAACCTTAGAACTTAGATGAATCTCCGCTCCAAGAGACTTCAAAGTCCTCTGAACAAAAGAGACCAAATCCCTCTCAATTCCAGGGAGAAGTTGATCCATAAGCTCAACTATTATGAGCTTTGTCCCAAGCTTTGCGTAGACTGTTCCTATCTCTAGGCCTGCAACTCCTCCTCCGACAACTAGAAGAGTCTTAGGTATCTCTGGAAGCTCAAGAGCCTGCGATGAACTTACAACACGTTTCCCATCAAAGGGTATCGGTGGGAGAGATATGTGCTCAGCTCCGGAGGCTATCACTATGTTCTCAGCCTTGAAACTCTTTCTCTCACCATTCTTCGCCTCAACCTCGACAACATTTCCACTCTTAAGATAAGCTGTTCCTTCAAGGATCTTGACACCATTTCCCTGTAGAAGATATCGTACTCCATCGCTCAGCTGCTTTGAGACGCTTGCCCTAAAGTTTTGGAGAGAGCTCCAATCTACAGCCAAGCCTTCTGAACGTATCCACGGAGTCTTCTTAGCCTCCCAATAAGTCTCGACGCCATGTATGAGAACCTTGGAGGGAATGCATCCACGGTTGAGGCACTCGCCGCCTAAGGCATCCTTCTCTATTAGAAGGGTCTTCACGCCAAGCTGGCCAAGCCTTATCCCGGCAACATATCCTCCAGGTCCACCTCCAATAACTATCGCCTCATACTCCTCCATACCCGGTCTCCGCCTCAAGCTATGAGCTAAGTGCTAGTTAATAAACTGATTTTCAACGTCTCAAGACATGTTTAAGGAAATATTCTCCAGCTAGGTAGGAGCTTCTTACAAGCGGTCCAGCGGCGACGTAAAGGAACCCCATCTCCTCTCCAGCCTTCCTCAACCTCTCGAATTTTTCAGGTCTAACATACTCTACGACTGGAAGCTGCTTCTTGGTCGGTCTAAGATACTGGCCCAACGTAAGTATGTCTACCTTAACCGCTCTCAGGTCTCTCATTGCTTGGATTACTTCATCCTCCCTCTCACCTAGCCCTAGAATTAGAGAAGACTTAGTGTAGATTTTGCTTGAGAGACTCTTTAGGATTTCAAGTGTTTTGAGAGACTTCCTATACCCGGCTCTCGGGTCTCTAACTTTTCCTGTCAGCCTCTCAACGGTTTCAAGATTATGTCCTATCACCTCCGCCCCTGATTCAGCCACAAGCCTCAGAGCGCTGACATCGTTGTTAAAGTCAGGTATGAGTAATTCAACTATCGTGTCGGGTGAAAGCCTCTTTATCCGTTTAACTGTTTCAGCGTAGATCGATGCTCCCCCATCGGGAAGGTCGTCCCTCGTAACCGAGGTTAAGACTACATAGCTCAGGCTAAGCTCCTTAACGGCTTCAGCAACCCTCCTCGGCTCATCCCTATCCACCACCCCGCGGGGATTACCCTTCTTAACAGCGCAGAACCTACAACCCCTAGTACAGATATCGCCGAGAATCATTATCGTAGCCGTCCCGCTTCCCCAGCACTCAGCAATATTCGGGCATAGAGCTTCCTCGCAGACGGTGTGGAGCTTATATTTCTTAATTATCTTCCTAACCTTGCTATAGATCTCCCCAGAGGGTAGCTTAACCCTTATCCATGGAGGCTTCCTCTGCTCAAGCATTCGGAGGAAAAGCACCGCTCTCACTAAATAAAGTTAATCTATGGGGTAAAAACACTAAATAGGTGGATTAGCCGAGGATTTTCGACGGTGATTTTAGAATGGGGATGATTGAGATTAGATGGCATGGGAGAGGAGGGCAAGGAGTTGTAACGGGGAGCAACCTCCTCGCCAGAGCAGCAATCTATGAGGGAAAATACGCCCAACACTTCCCAGAATTCGGTCCAGAACGCTCTGGAGCTCCAGTAAGATCCTATACGCGGATATCTGATGAACCCATAGACATACATTCAGGTATCTACAGCCCTGACATAGTGATAGTAATCGACCCCGCTATGACTAAGGATGTCGCCGAGCTTGCTGAGGGGATAAAGGAGGGTGGAGATGTTCTAGTAAACTATGGGAAGGAGGAGAAATGGATTATCGACTGGGCTAAGGAGAAGAAGGTTAAGCTGCATGCCGTTGACGCCAGAAAAATCTCAATAGAGGAGATTAATAGAGAGATCTATAATGTGCCGATGCTGGCCGCGCTCGTTAAGGTGAAGGGCGTTGTCGATATCTCAACAGTCGAGAAGGTGCTTGCAGACAGGTTCTCAGGCGAGATACTGGAGGCTAATCTTAAAATTATGAAAAGGGCTTACGAGGAGGTGAAGACCCTTGTCTAAAATCAATGTTAAGAAGATACTCAAAGGAGAGTTCACCTACAAGACTCTCCCAATGGCTGCTATGATCTCTCCCACGCCGACTTCGCCTGAATATAAGACCGGTATCTGGAGAACGGTTAGACCTGAGATAGACTACTCGAAGTGTACGAAGTGTCTTCTCTGTTGGGTCTATTGCCCAGACATGGCGATAAGGAGGGAGGAGGACAACAGCGTCAAGATAAACTACGACTACTGCAAGGGATGCGGAATCTGTGCGGATGTGTGTCCAACCAAGGCGATAAGTATGGTGGATGAGGTGTGAGAAAGATGGCTGAGGTAGCTCAAGTTAAGAGAGTTGCGATGACAGGAGATGAAGCAGTCGCATACGCTGTCAAGCAGTCTCAGGTCGATGTCATAGCAGCATACCCGATAACACCTCAGACAATAATAGTTGAGAGGCTCAGCGAGTACGTGGCGGATGGAGAGCTTGACGCAACCTTCATACAAGCTGAGAGCGAGCATTCAGCAATATCCATCTGCGTCGGCTCCTCCCTAGCCGGTGCCAGAGTCTTCACATCCACCGCGAGTCAGGGACTTGCCCTGATGCATGAGATACTTCACGCCGTCGCCTCTATGAGGGCTCCTCTGGTGATGGCGATAGTTAATAGAGCGTTAAACTCTCCGCTGAACATTCACTGCGACCACGACGACGTAACGAATGCAAGAGACACGGGTTGGATCCACCTCTTCGCAACAAATGTTCAGGAAGTCTATGACCTGACTCTGATGGCCTTCAAGTTCAGTGAGGACAAGAATGTTCTTCTACCGGTTTCGGTGAATCTCGATGCATTCATACTATCCCACAGCGTTGAGCCTCTTGAACCACTGCCAGACGAGACGGTGGCGGGGTTCCTGCCTCCAAGAGAGTATCCCTATGCGATAGACCCGGAGAATCCGACAACCTATGGAGCCATGGCTCTCCCAGACACCTACATGGAGTTCAGGAAAGAGTTTTCAGACGCGATATACGCCTCCCCCAAAGTATTCGAGAAGGTTGCAGAGGAGTACGCTAAGATTAGTGAGAGGAAATACTGGTACTTTAACTCCTACATGATTGATGACGCTGATTCAGTGGCGATAGTCTTAGGCTCAACCTATGGGACGCTGAAGCATGCTGCCTCGAAGCTTAGGGAGCAGGGGTTGAAGGTTGGAGTGCTTGGACTGACAATGTTCAGACCCTTCCCAGAGAAAGTCTTGGTCAATGCGTTGAGGAAGGCTAAGGCAGTCGTAGTGATGGATAGGGCATACTCCTTCGGAGGGCTTGGAGGTCCACTCTACACCGACATCCTCTCAGCATTCTATAGGAGCGGGATAAGGATTCCTGTTAGGAACGTGATTTACGGGCTTGGCGGAAGAGACTTCAAGGTCGACGAAGCCTTCGAGGTCCTGAAGATGATGGATAGGGGAGCTAAGGAAGGAGGGTTTGATACACATCAGGTTTGGTGGGGGTTGAAAGCATGAGTCTGGAGACAAGATACTTCAAAACCATAAGAGACATACCTCGTGAGGACAGATTTGCGCCAGGGCATAGACTCTGTGCAGGGTGTGGGCCAGCGATAGCGATGAAGCTTGCGATGAAGGCTGTTAGGGGGCCAACCGTAGTAGTGAACGCGACGGGATGCGTCGAGGTCGCCACCTCCATGTTCCCCTTCTCCGCCTGGGGTGTTCCATGGGTTCACGTAGCCTTCGAGAACGCTGCAGCTGTGGCAAGCGGGATAGTTGGAGCTATGGAGATTCTCCATAAGAAGAGGGGGAAGCCGACCTACGATGTAATAGCCATTGCAGGAGATGGTGGAACCTTTGACATAGGGTTGCAGGCGCTTTCAGGAGCGCTTGAAAGAGGACACGACCTTCTCTACATCTGCTACGACAACGAAGCCTACATGAACACGGGTATACAGAGGTCTGGAGCAACCCCGCTCGGAGCAGCAACTACAACAAGCCCAGCTGGAAAAGTTATTCCAGGAAAACAGGAGAGGAAGAAAGACTTGGTAGGAATAGCTGCCGCCCACCGCATACCCTACGCCGCGACAGCAAGCATATCGCATCCACTTGACTTCATGAACAAGGTTAGGAAAGCCATAGAGATTGATGGTCCAACCCTTATCCACGTATTAGCGCCATGTACTCTTGGATGGAGGTATCCTTCCTCGATGACTGTTAAGATAGCGAGGCTGGCGGTTGAGACGAGATACTTCCCGATATACGAGGTTGAGAACGGCAAGGTGAAGATAAACATCAAGGTCACTAAGCCGAAGCCTCTTGAAGAGTTCCTGAAGCCTCAGCGCAGGTTCCGGCATCTATTGAAGCCTGAGAACAAGCATGTCCTCGAAGAATTGAAGCGGCAGGTTGAGGAGAACTGGGAGCGCCTCACAAAGCTCGAGGAAACCGGCGTAACCCTCTAAACATCCACTCTTTTTTCATTCTTTTATGGAAACCCCTTTAAGTAAACCCTAGCATCTTTAGAGTAGGATGCTTGGAGGAACGGTCATAGTTGTCTGGGAGGGTGTCGATGGAGCTGGAAAGACGACGTTGATGAAGAGGGTTAGGGAGCTTTTAGAGCGACGAGGGTTCAGGGTCTCATCCTATAAGACTCCAAGCATGTCTCCGACCGGGAGATTTGCGAGAGATTATGGTAACCGTCAGGAGATAGACCATCTGACACGTATGCTTCTCTTCCTAGCAAACACTTCCGATGACTCGAAGACTATGAGGAGGGAGATAGAGTCATCTAAACCCGAATACTACTTCATTGACAGATACTATCTATGCTCCCTAGTCTATGGGTTTGCCTTCTCGAGGATTAGGGGGGTCGAGGTAGGAGCCGAGGAGTTCACGGATATGTTGGAACTGGTTGAGAAGATTGGAAGAGATGTTTTCCTAGACTCTGACCTATACATTATTCTGGATGTGGATGAGGAGACTAGGCTTAAGAGGCTTGGGAGGAAGGAGAGTCAAGGCGGATTAGAGAACGTCCTCGAACGTAGCACACCCATGCAGGAGTATGTTAGAGAATTTTATAGGCTCTTTAGGGAGGCTAGAGGGGACAGGGTTCTCTGGGTGGAGAATGTTGAGGGAAAACTTGAGGAGACGGCACGGCAGGTTGAGGAGAGGCTTCTAAAGCTTAGAGCGAAACTTTAATTCCTCCACCTTCACCAACCTATGCGATGAGCGAGCTTACTAGAACATTCATAGCGGTAGACTTCGACAACCCAGTGATAGTTGAGCGGGCTGTGGAGACTCAGAGAACTCTCTCCGAGGCTGGAGCCGTGATGAAGCCTGTCGAGCCACAGAACCTCCACATAACGATATGGTTCTTCGGAGAACTCGACAGAGGAAGATTGGAGCTTGTATTGAACGAGGCTAAGCAGGTTAAGTTCAGGCCCTTCAAGGTGGAGGTCAGAGGAGTTGGATACTTCCCAGGCGGGAACAGAGTCAACGTAATATGGCTTGGAATAGTAGACCCTGATGGAGGATTCAAGACTATCTTCGACCAGCTAGTTGACAGACTTAGGAGGAAGGGATTCAGGTACGATGAAAGGGGGTTCAAACCTCATCTAACGATTGCTAGAGTCAAGTATGTGAAGGATAAGCAGAGGCTGCTAAACACCCTACGTGAGATGAGGGAGACGAGGTTCGGAGAACAGTTAATAGATAAATTGAAAGTCAAGAAGAGTGTATTAACAGGGCGGGGTCCAATCTACAGCGACCTATTGGTGGTTGAAGCAAGTGAGGATTGAAGAGATTACACAGAAGGCGCTGAAGCTTGTCAAGCCCTCGGAGAGAGAGGAGGAACGATTTAGGAGATTTATCGATAAGGCTGTAGAAGAGGTTAGGAAGGCTTCATCGGATGTTGAGGGAGTCGTTGAGATAAGCGTTGAAGGCTCAGCTGCAAAAAATACTTGGATAAGAGGCCGTGAAGAGGTTGACATATTCGTCCACTTCGACCCCTCAGTCCAAAAAGACTCTATGGAGAAAGAAATTATTGGAGTAGGGTTTAGGGCGATTAAGGCGTTGGGTGGAAAGCCGAGGCTAATGTATGCTGAGCACCCCTACGTCGAGGGAGTAATCAACGGATACACGGTCGATGTTGTAGCATGTTACAGGGTTAATCCACCTAACTGGCTCAGCGCAACCGATAGAACACCCTACCATACAAGATATGTTTTAGGGAAGCTTTGGAGGGGTGGGGAAGACGAAGTAAGGCTTCTCAAGGCATTCATGATTGGATGCGGGGTCTATGGGGCGGAGATAAAGGTTAAGGGGTTCAGCGGATACCTAACAGAGCTTCTGACGATAGGTTACGGAGGGTTCCTGAAGACTCTCGAAGCAGTTAAGGAGTGGAGGCCGCCGATAATCCTCGACATAGAGGAACATTACCCTTCAAGCGAGGATATTCTGAAAGCCTTCCCAAATCAGAGCCTAGTTGTAGTCGACCCAGTCGACCGTGGGAGAAACGCTGCCGCAGCGGTCTCAGACACACGTCTCGCCGAGCTAATCCTAGCATCGAAACTGTTTCTCGAGAAACCCTCATTAAACTTCTTCAAGCCGAAGGAGGCGAAGCCCTCTCTAAGAGAGCTTAGAAAACTTATGCGGGGAAGAAGTTTCCTAGCGATATTTTTCAGGATTAGAGATGAGAGGCCTCCCGACGTTCTGTGGGGCGAGTTGAAGAGGAGTGAGGAGGGGGTTAAGAGGGGGCTGGAGAGGCTTGGTTTCCGTGTCTATAGGAGTAGCTCCTGGAGCGATGAGAGGAGATGCCTAATCCTACTCGAACTCCACTCAACAACCCTGCCCAGAACAACCCTACATAAAGGTCCGCCAACCTATCTCCCAACAGCTTTAGAGTTCCTTAGGAAGTGGGGTAAGAAGGCGGCGGCGGGTCCATGGGTTGACGGCCTTAGGCTCTACGCTTTGAGGAGGGTTGAGGAGACTAGGGCTAGAAGGCTTCTCCGAGAGGAGATCAAGGCTGGACGGATAGCTATCTCACATGGAATTCTGGAACCAGTGAAGAGGGCGAGAATCTACGACGACTTAGAGAAGCTTCTAAAAATCGCTGGAAGAAGCAGAGAGATTCTAGAATTCATTGCATGGTTCCTGAGGGGTAGGCCACCCTTCTTAGATGAGTGAAGCCTATGGAGAGGGTTCTCCTAAGGCTTAGGGAGCTTTCCCAGAAGCCTGAGCTAGTGAGGCTCCTAGCTTATCCAACGATGGATGAGGCCTACTCGGAGAAGATTCTGGAAGAGCTCGGAGAACTCGAGGTTGAGGGGGTCTATTTCACAGCTAAGCCTAGGCTTGAGCCTCTGAGAATCGGGAAGGGATACCGTGGAGTCGTCCTCCTAGCTCGTAGACTCGGAGAGGATGTGGCGCTGAAGATTCTACGAGCCGACGCTGGGATAAGCACTCTGAGGAGAGAGGCCGAGCTAACCTCAGCCGCCAACAGAGCTGGGGTCGGGCCATGTCTGCTGGGCTCAGCGGAGCATGTGCTAGCACTAGAATACATTATCGGAGAAGACCTAGACCTATGGCTTGGAAAGGCAGATTACAGTCTGAGAGATATTGTTAGACTTGTTCTGAGGAGGTGTCTGGAGCAGGCTCGGAGGCTTGACGAGATAGGGCTTGACCACGGCGAGCTAAGCAACGCTAGAAGACACATCTTAGTCAAAGAGAACCTCAGCCCCGTGATACTCGACTTCGGGAAGGCGAGCTTCTCGAGGAAGCCTCACAACGTTACCTCACTCTTCAGCTACATCACCTACGGCCCCCACTCCTCAAAGATTCTCGAAATACTGGATGTATCTGAGAAGCCTCTTGAGGTTGTGAGAGAGTATAAGCGTGAAGGAAGCCGTGAGTCCTTCGAGAAGATTCTTAAAGCATTAAACTTGGAGTAGCCTGTTGCTGGGTAAGCAGGAGATACGTGAAAGGGTTTGGAGGGTTTTGGAGGAGCGTGGGGTTGCGAGGTTCCCCAGACCTGTTAGGGGTAGGATACCGAACTTCATAGGGGCGGAGGAAGCCGCAGACCGCCTGCTAAGCCTAGAAGCATACAGGAACGCTGAGGTTGTTAAGGTGAGTCCAGACTCTCCTCAACGCCGCATAAGATACAGATGCCTAGCCGATGGAAAGACTCTGATAATGCCTACGCCGAGGCTCAGCAAAGGCTTCCTAATACTCGACCCAAAGAATATTCCGAGGAAGATGTTTAGGGATGCTTCAACGATTAGGGGAGCCTTCAAGTGGGGGCGGCTCATAGAGCCTGAAAAGCTCCCTAGAGTAGACTTTATAGTCGTAGGCTCCGTGGCGGTTTCAAGAGATGGGGTAAGAATAGGGAAGGGTGGAGGATACGGGGAGCTGGAGTATGCGATACTGAGAGAGCTTGGAAAGGTTAATGAAGAAACACCTATCGCAACAAATGTTCATGACCTCCAAGTATTCGAGGAGCTTCCATCAGACCCCTACGACCTCACACTAGACTACATAGCTACACCTACAAGAATTATCCGATGTAGGAGAAAGATGAGGCCTAAGGGGATTATCTGGAGTCTTCTCAGACCTGAGAAACTGGAGGAGATTCCCCTGCTTAAAGGGTTAAGGGAGAGGCTTCAGGGTTAACGTCTCGGCGGCTCTCCGAGCAACCTCCTCGGAAACCCTCTGATAGGCCTCAGAAGTCTTGGCACCTATATGCGGTGTAACAATAAAGTTCTCTAACTCTAGGAGCTTCTCATTCCTCCCAATCCAATCATCGTCCGCGTCAAATGCTGCTCCAGCAATCCACCCCTCTCTCAAAGCCCTGTAAAGCGCCTGGGAATCAACTATATCCGGCCTCGAGGTATTGATGAGATACGCGGTGTTACGCATGATCCGCAGTTCTTCCTCGCCGAGAAGTCCATAGTTCTTTTCGGTTAAGGGTATGTGGAGGGTTACAAAGTCTGAGAGTGAGAGAAGCTTCCCCAAACGAACAGACTCCGCATCCAACCCTTCTAAGACTTTTTCAGAGATTTTCCTCACATCGTTGACTAAAATCTTCATCCCAAGAGTCCTCCCAATAGCGGCAACCCTACTCCCTATGCATCCGAATCCAACCACTCCGAGAGTCTTCCCTCGAAGCTCCATACCTTCACGGCTCTCCCTACCTCTATTCGATAGGATTCCATGTAGTCTACGTGCAAGGATTAGTAGGAGACCGATTGTTAGCTCTGCAACTGAGTCCGCTACAGCCTCAGGGACTCTAACAACCTTCACCCCTCTTCTCGCAGCCTCCTCCAAGTCTATGTTATCGACGCCGCTTCCAGCCCTCGCAACAAGTCTTAGACGCTTCGCTCTCCTGAGAACCTCACCAGTAATCTTGGTCCTACTTCTTACAATTAGGCAGTCATAGTCTGCGACCCTTTCAAGAAGCTCTTCACCACTTATCATCGGCTCGTAATCCACTTGGAGGCCTCTTCTCATCAGTAGGTCGAGGCCGCTTGGATGGATTGGGTCGCAGACTAGAACCCTCAACAGAGTCCTCACCCCAGGTCCTTGAGATATGGTAGGTCCTTAATCCATGGATATTCTCTGAAGTGTCTCTCAAGCGAGGCTTTAACCTCAGCTTCTGGATAATAGTATGGTTTGAGGTTGCCGTTCAGGAACTCCTCGTAGGCTTTTAGGTCGAAGTAGCCGTGTCCGGTGAGGTTGAAGAGTATTGTTTTCTCCTCACCCTTCTCCTTCGCCTTCAATGCCTCATCAATAACAAACTTTATCGTGTGCGCAGGTTCTGGTGCTGGGAGGATTCCCTCAGTCCTCGTGAAGAGTAGGGCCGCCTCGAACACCGAGACCTGGTCATAGGCCACCGCGTCAACAAGCCCCAGCTTGACTAGGAGGCAGATTGTAGGCGCGTCGCCGTGATATCTTAGCCCTCCAGCGTGGATTGGGGGTGGGACGAAGTCTGAGCCAAGGGTATACATTGGGAGGAGGGGCGTCATCTTGGCCTCGTCTCCGAAGTCGTAGGTATAGACCCCCTTGGTGAGCGTCGGGCAGGCTGTCGGCTCGGTGGCAACAAATCTAACCTCCTTCGGAGCCTTCTTCTTGACGACATCATAGTAGAAGGGCCAGAAGAGTCCAGCGAAGCTGCTTCCCCCTCCAACGCATCCGGCCACGACATCCGGGTAGTCATCAGCCATCTCAAGCTGCTTCTTGGCCTCGAGCCCCTGGACAGTTTGATGGAGTAGGACGTGGTTCAAGACGCTTCCAAGACTATACTTAACCCCCTCATGGGTGACGGCGTCCTCAACCGCCTCACTTATCGCTATCCCGAGGCTTCCAGGATGGTTTGGGTCTTCCTCAGACAACGCTCTCCCAGACCTCGTCTTACTGCTTGGACTAGGAGTTACCTCGGCGCCCCAGCTCTCCATAAGGATCCTACGATAGGGCTTCTGCTGGTAGCTTATCCTAACCATGTAAACCCTCGACTTCATTCCGAAGAGATTGCAGGCGAAGGCCAGAGCCGAGCCCCACTGCCCGGCGCCAGTCTCGGTTGTAAGGACCTGGGTTCCCTCCTTCAGGTTGTAGTAGGCTTGAGCTACAGCTGTGTTGGGTTTATGGGAGCCTGGTGGACTGACCCCCTCATACTTGTAGTAGATCTTCGCAGGGGTCTTCAAAGCTTCCTCAAGCCTCCTCGCCCTGTAGAGCGGGGTCGGCCTCCAAGCGGTGTAAACCTCCCTAACCTCCTCGGGGATAGGTATCCAGCGCTCCAGACTCATCTCCTGTCGGAGAAGCTCCTTCGCGAAGACGGCCTCAAGCTTCTCAGGCTTGATAGGCTCCCTAGTCTCAGGGTCTACCGGAGGCGGAAGAGGCCTCGGAAGATCGGGGAGAATATTGTACCACTGCTTCGGTATCTCGCCGTCGGGTAAGATTATCTTCCTCTCATGGTCGTTCATGGTTAGATTAGGAGCATTAAGCACATATTTATACCTTAATGAACACTAGTATACACTCTGCCTCTAAACGGAAGCATAATATTCTATCAAGGCCATAGAAAACTAGAATGTGGAGAAAAATATCGGAGAAGCTGAGGGAATTCCCAGCAAGACTCAAGGTTGTGAGGCTGATGATAGAGTATGGGATAGGGTTGCGTGAGGACGGGAAGATAGTTGTAGGGCCTGTGGAGATACCTGACGTCTCTCTGGCAAGAGCCGTCGGCGTCGATAGAAGGGTCGTCAAACGCACGGTGGAGCAGCTCCTAACAGATCCAGGGCTTAAGAGGATCTTCACGGGTCTAAGGCCTGCTGGAGCCTTCCTCGCACCAATAGCCAAGGAGCTTGGCTACTATGTTGTTGAGATTAGGGCTGAGCCTGGGGCGCCTGGAATTCTAGCGGGAGCGGCTCAGGTCGCCGCCGAGGAGGGGATAAGCGTCAGGCAGGCTGTGGCCGAGGATCCCGAACTCTTCCCCGAGCCCAAGCTTACCCTCGTGCTGGAGCGCCCCCTCTCAGGTGAGGGGCTCAACAAGATACTCAAAATACCTCACGTTAAGAGCGTTACAGCCTACTGAACCAATCCTCTAGAAAGAGGGAGGAGTTACGCCTTGGCCCTGAAGAGAACCTAGCTCTCCTCCCAACACCAGCAGCTTGGATAACGGCGCTCAACCCGAGGGCGGGAGGAACATTCTCAGGAAGAGTCTTCACCTTGGGAACACCTCCCAGCAAACCTGTTCGTGAAATGATTAAATTCTAGGTTAACGGCGTGAGAGACGGTGGGGCCGTGGTCTAGCTTGGCTATGACTCCAGCCTGGGGAGCTTAACCAGATGCCTGGAACGCTGGAAATCCTGGGTTCGAATCCCAGCGGCCCCACCACCCCCAGAACAGACGGCTTCCCTCTTTACCTGTTTCCAGCCTCGTTAATGAGGTAGTTTACAATCAGTCTCACACCCACGCCTGTCGCGCCCTTCGGTGTATAGCTCTTCTGCTCGCTTGTCTCCTGTATCCACGCTGTCCCAGCTATGTCCAGATGCGCCCAAGGTGTTTCTCCAACGAAGTTTGCGAGGAACGCTGCGGCTGTTATCGCTCCACCCGGTCTTCCCCCAACATTCTTCATGTCGGCTACATCGCTCTTCAGTTGGTCGTAGTATGGTTTCCAGAGTGGGAGACGCCAGACACGTTCACCTGTATGTTCAGCGGATTTCTCCAGCTTCTCAGCCAGCTCCTCATTGTTTGTGAAGAGTCCTGTGGCATGGGTTCCGAGAGCTATTACGCATGCTCCTGTCAGTGTTGCGAGGTCTATCATGGCTTTGGGTTTAAGCTCCGCTCCATATGCCAATGCGTCGGCGAGGATTAGACGACCTTCAGCGTCTGTTGAGATAATCTCAGCCGTCTTCCCGTTCCTAAACCTAATGATGTCTCCAGGCTTGAACGCTCTTCCACTAGGCATGTTCTCCACAACTGGGATTAGTCCAACAACCTTCAAGGGAAGCTTAAGCAGTGCTACTGCCTTCAGTATCCCGACGACGGATGCTCCGCCAGCCTTGTCATACTTCATCTCCTCCATATGTTGAGGGGGTTTAATCGAGATTCCGCCTGAGTCGAATGTGACAGCCTTCCCGGCCACGACGTAGGTCTCTCCCCCGCCATCGTACTCCAAGACGATTAGCCTCGGCTCATAGGCACTCCCTCTCCCAACGTTAATTATTCCACCCATCCCCATCTCCTCAAGCTCCCTCAAACCATACACCCTAACCCTGACTGGAAGCTTGTTGAACTCTCTGCGCACAATCTCCTCAAACTTCTCGGGAACACAGTCGCTTGAAGGAAGATTGGCTATATCACGGGCAGCCTTCACACCCTCATAGATTTTCTCAACCCTCTCAACAATCCTCGCAGCCGTCCCAGCGTCATCAACAAGTATTCTAAGCTCCTCAAATACAGGCTCCTTCCTCTCAGACTTATAGACATCAAATCTATAGGATGCTAGTAGGGCTCCCTCAGCAGCCGCTTCAACAGCGTCAGATTGGTTGAAACAGTTTGGTGGAACGGCGTAGAGGGTCTTGATTCCAGCCTCATCCGAGACCTGGACTGCTTTTCCATAAGCCCTTCTAACCTCATCCAACCCAAGCTCCTCAGCCTTCCCTAAACCAAGGAGCAGCAACCTCTTCGGTCCGCCTTCAAGCATTGTTGGAAGAGGGTAAGCCTCCTCAAGCTTCCCCCTAAACTCCCTTCCAGCAACGGGTTCAATTATTCCTCGGAGCCTCTCATCAAGCTCGGCGGCGGGCTTAACTTCCTCCCCAACCTGATAGAAGGGCAGCGCAACGGTTTCAGGCTTCTCCCAAGGCTTACCCTTCTCAACAGTCACCCGCATACCTCTAAGCCTAACATAGGCGGTAAATAAGGAGGCTCATACCTAACCTTAGAGGAAATAGGAGAAGGCTAGGAGAGCTATGCTGGCAGCTATCGAGACCGCCCACTTCCACCTACTCCATGCAAGGACCTTCACGCCGTCGAGTGGGCCGAAGGGTATTAGGTTGAAGAGGGCTATGAAGGCGTTGAGCTGCGCAAGCCTCACAAACGCGTAGGCCAGTAGAAAGTGCTTAAGCTGAAGAGAAGCCGCATAAAGGTTTAGGAACGCCGCCGAGAGAACGATGTTTGCTAGAGGGCCTGCAAGCGATATCCACCCCATCATGGGAATCGTTAGAAGCCCTGAGACGACCACCGCTCCAGGCGCAATTATCTTGAAGGGTATGAATGGGAGGGAGGTGACGAGGGTTAGAATAGAGCCTGTTGGGTCAAGTCTAAATCCCGCTCTAAGCCCGTAGCGTCTCGCAGCTGTACGATGACCAAACTCGTGGAGGAGGAAGGATGCCGCGAATCCGCCTACCAGGAGGATGAGTATCCAGAGAGGGAGACCAATATTGTAGCCTATGATGGAGAATCCCGCCAAGACTACTAGAAGTGTTCCAGCAGCTAGGTGGGCTGCCTCACCTCGACCCCTCCGCCTGAGTTCAGCGCCATATCTCTCCTCCCTCCTAATCGTAGCCCTAATCTCCTTAAGCTCCTTCTCATAGGGAGAAGCCGCCGCGAAGAGTCCTGGACAGTTATGCTTCTCTGGAAGCCTATGCTCGGCGCAGAAGTATCCACCGCAGTAACGGCATTTGAAGGGCATCAAAACCTCCTTACCACAGTACTCACACTTCAAATCTCCCAACCCCAGGTAAGCAGGCCTAAATGACCAGACTTCAAGGTAGAGCGAGCAATATAAGTAATGCCGCCTCCCTAGGGGAGAATAGCAGTTAAATCCACCTATGCATAGTATCAATCTGGTGGTGAAGCTATGTTTAGGGAGAGAAGCCGAGATTTAGAGAGAGTGGTTGAGAGAATAGTTAGAGACGTCTCGGAGAGCATAGGCTCACTGATAGAGTCTGCAGCCTCACCCCTCAGGCTCTCAACCTACATCACGCCAGAGGGATATAGGAGGCCGGTTGGAGACGCCTACCTAGATGGGGATGAAGTTGTAGCGGTCTTCGAGATACCTGGAGCAGCGAAGGACTCAATCTCGATAACGGTCCGTGAAGGCGAGGTCGAGGTCGAGGCAGGGTTCTCCGAAGAAGTTCTCAAGAACGCTGGGAAATACCCAGGCTTCAGAGACGTGAAGGGATACAAGCGTGTTCTCCAGCTCCCGAGAAAGATTGAAGCAGACTCCGCCAAAGCAGTCTACAGAGACGGCGTTCTGGTGGTTAGAGCCTCCTTAGCGAAGCCTAAGGGAGTGAAGGTGAAGATAGAGTAGGATGCTTTTTAGAGAGCTTGCCGAGACCTGCGAGGAGCTAGCAAGGCTAAGCGGTAGAAAGGATAAGGTCTCACTCATAGTCCGACTTCTACGCAGGCTTAAACCCAAGGAGGCAAGATACGCCTCCCTCCTACTGATTGGGAGAACCCTACCCGAGTCCATGGAGGAGAAACTTGAGGTAAGCTTCGCAACGCTTGAGGAGGCGTTGGAGAGATCTAGTCAGACAACCCTGGCGCCGAGAACCCCTCCAACAATCCTAGAAGTAGCCGACACCCTGAGAAGAATAGCTGGAATCCATGGCCCAGGCTCGAGGGAGAAGAAGATAGATGCGCTAAGATCCCTCATCACGAAGATGAGTGAGATTGAGCGCAAATGGTTCTTCAAGCAGGTTATAGGTGAGATGCAGCACGGGGTTAATGAGGGTATATTGCTTGAAGCTTTAGCCGAGTTGACAGGCTTACCGCTTGACAGAGTTCAGAGGGCGAATATGCTTCTCGGAGATATTTCCAAGCTGGTTGAGCTCGCTGCTAGAGAGGGTAGGGAAGGGGTGGAGGCCGTTAAGCTCCAGCTCTTCAGACCGATCAAACCCATGCTCGCCGAGAACTGTGAAAGCGTTGAAGAAGCTTTGGAGGCCATGGGAGGTAGAGCAGCGTTCGAATACAAGTTCGATGGAGCAAGGGTTCACATCCACCTCAAGAACGGATTGGTGAAGATATTCTCGAGGAGGCTTAGCGACGTAACGGGAAGCCTACCTGACATTGTTAGACAGGTTAAAGAAACTGTTGATGTTGGAGAAGCAGTCTTCGACGGAGAGGTGATAGCCGTAGGAGAAGGTGGGAAACCCCTGCCCTTCCAAGAGTTGTTGAAGAGGTTTAGGAGGGTTAGAGATATTGAGGAGGCCACGAGAAGGATACCCCTCAGGCTGAAGCTCTTCGACATCCTCTACCTCGACGGCGTTGAGCTCCTAGACCAGCCCTACGAGAAGAGATGGAAGCTGCTTGAAGAGAGGGTGGCCGAAGGGGTTCTAACGCCGAGAATCATCACCGACAAGGTTGATGAGGCTGAAGAGTTTCTCAGGAAGTCTCTCGAGGAAGGCCATGAGGGGCTGATGGTTAAGAGACTTAACTCGTCCTACAGGCCTGGGAAGAGGGAGAAGCTGTGGCTGAAGCTTAAGCCAGCTGAAAACCTAGACCTAGTTATAGTCGCAGCCGACTGGGGGCATGGGAGGAGAACTGGATGGCTCAGCAACTATCATCTGGCAGCCTACAATCCTGAGAGAGACAGCTTCGAGGTTATTGGGAAAACCTTCAAGGGATTGACCGACGAGGAGTTTGAGTGGATTACGAAGAGGCTTCTCCAGCTCAAGACACGGGAAGACGGCTTCACGGTCTGGGTTAAACCTAAGATAGTTGTCGAGGTCGCCTACAACGAGATTCAGCGAAGCCCAAAATACAGCTCGGGATACGCTCTAAGGTTTGCGAGAATAGTTAGGATAAGGGATGATAAGATGGCTGAGGAGGCTGACACAATCCAGAGAGTTAGGGAGCTCTACCAAAAGCAGTTTAGGAGGAAGGCTCCCCTCTGAGTAGGCTGAGAGCCTCCGCATCCAGTTTAAGGTAAACCTTTCCAACCCCTGGCAACCCCTTCCGAAACCTAGCCCTAACCTCCCCCTTAGTTCCATGAGCATCGACGATTCTTCCCTTAACCCTGACTCCTCCATCCCGATACTCAACCTCTCTTCCAAGAAGCCTCAAGGCATCCTCGACGCATCTTATCCTAGGGAAGTAGAGTATGTAGTCACGTGAGCTTCTGTTCCTGCCGCTTGTCCTATACCTCTTCGAGATCACGAAGCCTTCCAGCCAAGCCACCCTATCCAACCCCACATGGAAGGAGGAGAAGCTGGAGGCTTAAACCCTTGCGCTAGACGAGGCCATACTCCCTTAATGATACCCTCAGACTCTCCATGTAGCCGTCTACCCACCCATACTAGGAAACCCTTATCCAATAACTCGGCTGAGGGGTTTCTAGAGGCATGAGAGACTTCACAATAGGGCTTGCAGTAGGGTGGAGTGTCCTAACGCTTCTAGGGGTCCTTCTATTCCAAACCCCTCAGCCAGTAGATCATGTAACTCAGCTTAACATCTTCAGGGAGCTTCTCTCAGCCTACACGCCCCTCCTCACACCTCTATCCTCGGCTATGGGCGCATCATCTCTTGGAGGAGGCGCAGCATACGGTGTTCTACCGCTTCTATCATGGCTCACGGCATCAGGAATAGTCGGCGTCTCTCTAAGAAACCCTGCGAAGAGCGCGAAAGCAACCTTCGCTACAGCTCTGATAATCCTCCTACTCTGGATAACCTCAGCCTTCATAGCGGCTCCAACTTGGGGAGACTCGAAGACTTGGCTCAACACCGTTGACGCCATGGCCTCAGACCTCTTACTCAACCGGCCGATAGACCTCCTCTCAGCGCTAATCCTGCCTCCAGCAGTCTCCGCACTAACGGCGTCAATCCTTGAAAAACGGAGTATGAGAGCCGAGATAGCTGAGGAAGACTACCTCTTCTACTAAGAAACTTGGAGAAAAATAAGGAAGGAATTTCTAGGAAAGGCTGCAACACTCTTAGATGCTTGGCGCAACTTCTCCTTCTTCTGGGGGAGCTGGGGCAGGGGCTACCTCAGCCTCAGGCTTAACCTCTTCCTTCGGCTTAGCCTTAGCCCTTCTCGCTCGAGCTCTTTTAGCCCTAGGTTTCGCCTTCTTCTTGGTTGCCCTCTTTCTCGTAGTCTTCTTTTTCTTTCTCCCTCTCTTGGCTGCGGCCTTCTTCCTACCTCTCGCTGCCTTCTTCCTAGTGGTCCTCTTTCTCGTAGTCTTCTTCTTTCTCCCTCTCTTCGCGGTTTTCTTCCTCCTAGTGGTCTTCTTACGCGCGCACATGGTATGTCACCGTCATTTTGAAGAATATTTCAGTTGTATAAAAATTTTCGGGTAAATTTACACATCAACTCTTTCACAAGGTTTAGGCAACCAATAATAATGAGCTGACTCCATAGGTTCTGTAAATGGTGGGGACGTGATGCCGGTTGTCGATATTTCCGAATTTAGGAGGCTTGACATAAGAATCGGGAGAATAGTGTCAGCTGAGAGGGTTCCAGGAACAGATAGGCTGATTAGGTTTAGGGTTGATTTCGGAGGTGTGGAGAAGCAGGCCGTGGCGGGTCTTGGCCATATCTATGAACCAGAACACTTCCTTGGAAAACAATACGCCTTCGTCTACAACCTTAAGCCACGTAGGTTGAGGGGGGTTGTCTCGGAGTGTATGATACTAGCCGCCACCGCCGGCGAGGAGGATGTCGCCCCTCTCATGCCTGAGAAACCTGTCCCAGATGGATGTCAGGTAACTTAGAGGAGCAAAGGCAAATAGGGGCTTTAACGAAGCTAGAGGCGCTGAAGGTGGAGTGAGGGTGCTGAAGAGGTTCTTCGTGGAGGATGCCTTGAAGGCCCCTGAGGGAAGCGAGGTTGAACTCCTAGGATGGATTAGGACGAAGAGGGTTCACGGAAACCTGGTCTTCATAGACCTCAGAGACTCAACCGGAGTAATCCAGGTTGCTGTGAGGAAAGGTGTAGCCGATGAGGAGAGCTTTGAACAGGCCAAAGAACTTGGATTGGAGTCTAGCATCAGGGTTAAGGGGGTTGTGAAGCATGACCCAAGGGCGCCTAATGGGGTTGAACTCCACTGTAGAAGGCTTGAAGTGATAGGTAGAAGCTTGGAAGAGTTTCCCATAAGGAAAGGGGTTGGGCTGAGATTTCTACTAGACCACCGTCACCTCCATCTCAGAAGCCCAAGGGTCACCGCAATAATGAAGATAAGGGCGCGGCTGGTTGAGGCCGCTAGGAGGTGGCTTAGAGAGCAGGGTTTCACCGAGATACATTGCCCAAGCTTCATCACAGCGGCGGTTGAGGGAGGCGCAACCCTCTTCAAGCTAGACTACTTTGGGAAGACCGTCTACCTAACGCAGAGCGTTCAGTTTTATCAGGAGGCCGCAATCTATGGGTTGGAGAAGGTGTATAGTCTCCAGCCGAGCTTTAGGGCTGAGCTGAGCAGGACACGGCGCCACCTCACAGAGTTCTGGCACCTTGAGGCGGAGATAGCCCACGCGGAACTAGAGGACATGATGGAGGTTGTTGAGGGGCTTGTCCACGCTATGGTTGAGGGGGTTTACGAGAACTGTGAGAAGGAGCTCAAGCTTCTAGGCGTCAAACTCGACCCAAGCGTCGCCGAGCCACCCTACCCGAGGATAAAGTATGCGGAGGCCTTGGAGATTCTGACCAATAAGGGGATGGAGGTTAAGTGGGGTGACGACTTCGGAGCAGACGAGGAGCGCGAACTCTCCAAAGAGTTTGAGAAACCCTTCTTCGTAACCCATTACCCGAGGGAGGCGAAGGCATTCTACCACATGCTCGACCCAAGCGACCCAACAGTCTGCAGGAACGCCGACCTACTTGCTCCAGGAGGCTTCGGGGAGATAGTTGGGGGAGGGCAGAGGATTCACAAATACGAGGAGCTTATCGAACGCATCAGGGAGAACAACCTAAACCCCGAAGACTATGAATGGTATCTTGACTTAAGGAAGTATGGGTCCGTCCCTCACAGCGGCTTCGGTCTTGGAATAGAGCGTATGCTCTGGTGGCTTCTCAGACTCTCACATATCAGAGATGCAGCCCTCTTCCCGCGGACACCTGCAAGGGTCTATCCATGACCGGGGTCTACAAACCCTCCGAAGACACACTCTTCCTCATAGATGCTTTGAAGGAGATTGAGGAGAGGCTTGGGACGGCTGTCGAAGTCGGCTCAGGGACAGGTGAGGTTACAAAGGCTCTAAGCCAGCTCTCCGAGGAGACGCATGCAACCGACATATCCTTCAAGGCTGCGAGGATAACTGCTGAAGCCCTGAAGAAGACGGGGGTCTGGAATAGATGTCACGTGGTCTGCTGCGACCTACTCTCAGCCTATAGGAGCGCAGAGATCTTCGACCTAATAGTCTCGAATCCACCCTATCTGGAGCCTGAAAACTTAGGCGACAGTTCAATCGAAGGGGGATGGAGGTTTCTCATAAGATTGTTTGAGCAGGCGGCGGAGAGGATTAGGCTCGGTGGACGGGTTCTACTAGTTGTCTCGAGTCAGACCCGTAATCTTAGGGAGGTTTTGAGAAGAGCGAGGGAACTTGGATTCTCAACCATCTTCGCTAGGAGGACGAGACTCTTCTTCGAGGAGTTAAAGATCCTTGAAGCAACCTATAGAGGTAGGAGAAGTCCGTGAAGCCCTAGAGAGATAGCTCGTAGCTAGTTTTTCTCATGGTTTTTATTAGCGTTCTGGGCTTCGGGTAGGGAGGTGAGGGGTTGGGGGAAGAGGTTGCTCTGAAGAGGGAGGTTGGATGGTTCGGCTCCTTCTCTCTAGGATACGCTGACGTTGGGGCAGATATCTTCATCGCCCTAGGACTCATAGCGGCCTACGCAGCAGGAGCAACACCTATAGTATTCCTAGTAGTATCATTGATCTATGTCTCAATAGGGTTGGCCTACGCTGAGCTCGCTCCTACATACCCCTACGCTGGAGGGGTCCAGATATACACGCTGAGGGCCTTTAACGACCTCATAGGCTTCATAGCAGGCTGGTCCCTCATAATGAGCTACACCCTCTGCATAACCCTCTTCGCTCTGGCGGCTGCAGGATACCTCCTCTACCTCCTCCCATGGCTTACACCTCTCCTCTCAGGATTCGGCCTTCCCCCGCTCGGCCTCCTCTCAGCAATCCTTACACTTCTACTCATTATCGTAAACTACGTCGGGATAAGATACTCTGTTGGAACCCTAATAGCCTTAGTGATAATCGGTCTCGTGATCCAGGCTATGGTTCTGGGGACAGGCTATAGCTTGAGCTTCAATTTCACCCTCTTCCTAAACCAGCTTCTAGAGATTGGTGCACCGATTCCGAGAAGTGAGGTTGGATACCTCCCAGGAATCCCGATTAACACCCAGAATCTTCTCTACGCCCTAACCCTAGCCATGGCGTCTTTCATAGGAATAGAGTCCATTGCGCAGGCTGCCGAGGAGACTAAGAGACCTGCCCGATGGATACCTAAGGCCGCTAAGCTCTCGGTGGTAGCTGTCCTCGCATCGGTTCTCGGCTTCTCCATCCTAGCTCTAGGAGTTATGAGATGGAGCGAGCTTGCGGAAGCCTTGGAGAACCCTATAGCAACCCTCGTAAGCAGATATCCGCTTGTTGGAGCAGCTCTCACACCCATCGTCGCCGCCGCAGGCTTCGTCCTCTGCTATGCCTCATCAAACACGGGTGTTATCGGGGTCTCAAGGCTTGTGGCCTCCATGGGTAGATTCAAGCTCCTCCCCTCATGGTTCTATAGAATACACCCTATCTTCAGGACGCCTACAAGGGCGATC
>CAYTSD010000015.1:0-27713 GCA_964440495.1 uncultured Nitrososphaeria archaeon
CAACACCTCCCTCCAGGACCCTTATACCCCTCCTACTCAGAGACTTCGCAAGCTCCTCTCCTTCGACTACGGCTAGAGGTGTCTGCCCGTTGACTTCAAGCTCCCTGTAAGCCGACTCGGCGAATCTGTTCCACCCCAGCATGACGACGTGGCCGCTGAGCCTTCCACCGCCTCCTGCTCCAGGGAAGTAGGCTGCCAGTATCTTCTTCAGCCTTGCCTCGCTTAGGGAGGAGACAAGTGAGGAGGCGACGTAGCCGTAGAGAGCTATCCCTGAGACAACAAGCCCCATGTAGAGGAGCTTCCCCATGAAGGTGCGGGGCACGATATCCCCGAAACCCACCGTTGTGAGAACGGTTACGGTCCAGTAGAAGGAGTTGAAGAGGTCCATCCCCTCGAAGAAGGAGAAGAGGAGGGAGCCTAAGGCTAGGAGGAAGGCTATCGCCGACGCTCCCCAGAGAAGCTTAACCTCTCCCAAGACTCCATCTACCCGAGGCTGAGAAACAGGCATCCCTCCTAAAAACCTACCCTCAACCCGTTTTCAACCTCTCAAGAATCCTAATCACATCCTCTACTAGCGCCTTAGCGGACTTAGAGGCCTCAGCGGCATAGCTCTCAGGCCTTAGCTCCTGAATCATCCTCAAGGCCTCTTCAGGGACATCAACCCCCTCAAGAGTCTCCAACAATTTCTCCCACCCCTCCTCGATACTTTTCTGGACAATCTCATACCCCTCCTCAACACCATACCTCCTAAGAATCAGTTGGACGGCTTCGGCTAGGGTCTCTCTATGGGCCTCAACCTCCCTCCGCATGGCCTCAACATCGACCCAAATCCTCATCAACCCCTCCAAGAGACTGCGTAACCCAAGAAGCGAGAGTGTGAAGCCTACCCCATAAAATCTCTTGATAACCGAGTCAGAAAGATCTCTGTGGAGACGTGAAGAGAGAAGCCTCCCAGCCATATAAGACAAAATACTTGAAGCAAGATCCAATGCGCCCTCGGCGTTCTCCAGATAGATTGGATTCGATTTATGCGGCATCGTCGAGGAGTGCGCCTCACCAACCCGACGCACAAACCTCAGTAAACCCAATGCACCCAACATCCATAAATCTCTACAGAGATTAGATAGAACACTGTTCAGGATCGCTATTGTTGAGAGAAGGGTTGAGAGCCTATCATGCGGTAGGATCTGGGTTGAAGCCGGATAAAACTCTAATCCGAACTCCTCAACAAACTCTCGGGAAAAACTCTCCCAATCAATATTCGGATAAACTATCTTTAGTGCAGAGTTATCTCCAACCGCTCCCCCAATCTTTCCAGGAAACTTGAAGCCTGCAATCTTTTCAAGTATCTCCGCAATCCTGTATGCGTAGTTTGCGATGAATTTCCCGAAGGTGGTTGGCGTCGCAGGCTGTCCATGGGTGCGCCCAAGCATAGCTGTATCTAGATGAGTCTGCGCAATCTCCACAAGTTTCTTCAGCAACTTAACAAGCTCTGGAAGATAAACTTCTCTAAGAAAATCTCTCAATAAGGTGGAGTAAGCTATATTGTTCACATCATTGGATGTTAATCCGATATGGATGAGAGATGAGAGGCTTTTCAACCCCTTCTCACGAAGCCTGACCCGTAGATAGTTGATTAACGCCTTAACATCGTGTCCAACCCTCTCCTCAATCCCTTTAACCTTCTCAGCCTCACCTAAATCAAACTCCCTAACAATCTCACGTAGTTTCTCACACCAATCCTCCGGAAGACTCTCCTCGAGACTCTTCTCCACATTTTTTACAAATCTCTCCAGAAACTTTACCTCGACTCTAAGCCTCGCATGTATGAGCGCGTATTCGGAGAAGTATCTCTCAGCCTCCTCGACACGTTTCCTATATCTTCCATCGATTGGTGTTATTGCTTTAAGGGGGTGCAAGTCTTTATCTCCAAATCTCCATTCCAACGCTCTCACCTATGGATACAAGTTTCACAGGTTTTCCAACAAGTTCCTCAACTATCTCGATATAGTGTCTAGCGTTTTCAGGTAGGGCTTCCCACCCCTTCTCAGCTATTCTCCTCCACTCCTCTACTCTAAGCATAGGCCATCCTGGAGCCTCGATATAGGTTGGATGGACGCTTCTCAGGTTTCTGACACTCGGCGTTAAGGTCTCCTTCTCCACCCCCTCAAACTCGTATCTCACACAGATTTTCAATCTCTCTATTCCCGAGAGAACGTCGAGCTTCGTGACGGCTATCCAGTCCACCGCGCTTAGTGTTGAGGTGTAGCGGAGCAGCGGTATGTCAAGCCACCCAACCCTTCTAGGTCTCCCAGTGGTTGTCCCATACTCGCCTCCAACCTCCCTAACCCTCTCAGCGAGCGCGCCCCTCAACTCGGTTGGAAAAACCCCTGCACCAACCCTAGTTGTATAGGCTTTAGCAACACCTACGACTTCATCTACTTTCCTAGGCCCTATTCCGCAGCTTGCGCATGCTGCGCCCGCGGTCGTGTTGGAGGAGGTTACGTAGGGGTAGGTTCCATAATCTACGTCGAGTAATGCTCCCTGTGCTCCCTCAAAAACTACTCTTCCACCCTCATCCAGCAACTTGTTGAGGTAGAGGGATACGTCGGCGACATAGGGTCTAATCATCTCACCTAGTCTCCTAAACTTCTCTAAACCGTTAACACCTATCCCCCTAACAGATTTAAGTGTCTCGATTCGTTCCTTAAGCACCCTCTCGTCAAGTAGGTCTTCTACCCGGAGGCCGAGTCGGAGGGCTCTATCCGCATAGGCTGGGCCGACGCCTCTCCTAGTTGTTCCAACCGCTCTACCGCCTCTCCGCTCCTCAATCCATCCATCCATCTGTTTATGCATCTCGAGCACAAGGTTTGCTGCATGGCTTAGGACTAGTCTCCCACCATATCCGAGTTCCTCCAGGGTCTTAAGCTCCTCTAGAAGTCTCTCCAAGTCGACTACGACTCCTGCGGCTATACATGGTGTTGCCCCCGTCGCCGAGCCTGCTGGAAGCATGTTAAACTTCAGTCTCCTTGAATCGACTACGACTGTGTGGCCGGCGTTTGCTCCTCCCTGAAACCTCACCACGCAGTCTGCTCCACGTGAGAGTAGGTAGGAGACTTTCCCTTTCCCCTCGTCACCCCATTGGAGGCCTACGATCACCGTCGCCGGCAAGGGTTACACCTTCTCAACGTCGTGGGGCAGGCTTTCACGGAGGGCTGAGGGGGTTATCCTTATGAAGACCGCGTTGCGTTGGAGCTCCTCAATAGTTCTTGCGCCGAGATAGCTCATCCCAGACCTAAGCCCTGCCGCAAGCTGTCTAACAACCTCTGAGGCTGAGCCAGTGTAGGGGACGTAGGCCTCGATTCCCTCGGCATAGTAGGAGTACTCCGAAGCGTCTAGGAGATACTCGACCTCGCTGTTTGCTCTAGCCTCCCTCCCAAGCATGGCGTAGAGCGACGCCATCCCCCTGTAGATCTTATGCTTCTTTCCGTCTTTGACGACGATTGCGCCTGGGCTTTCATCGGTTCCAGCTAGAAGTCTTCCAATCATCACGGTTGATGCGCCAGCCGCCAAAGCCTTCACGACGTCGCCGCTGCTCCTAATCCCTCCGTCAGCTATGATTGGAACGTCCATCGCCTCGGCGGCCTCGGCGCACTGCATTATCGCGGTTAGCTGCGGGACGCCTACACCTGCCACAACCCTCGTGGTGCAGACTGAGCCTGGGCCGACTCCAACCTTCACTGCTGAGGCGCCTGCTGAGGCTAGGTCTTCAACACCCTTCGGGGATGCAACGTTTCCAGCGATGACCTCGACCTCGTCTCCAAACTCTCCCTTAATCCTCCTAAGCATCTTTATTACAAGCTCGCTGTGGCCGTGAGCTACATCTATGACAAGTACATCCGCGCCGGCCTCGACTAGGAGTTCAGCCCTCCTCACAGACTCCTCCTTAACACCTATCGCAGCGGCCACTAGGAGTCTCCCCTTCTCATCCCTCGACGCCTGAGGATACTTGCTCCGCTTAACAAGGTCGCTGCTAGTGATGAGTCCTACAAGCCTATCCTCCTCGTCGACGAGTGGAAGCTTCTCAATCTTATGCTTCTTGAATATCTCTCTAGCCTCCTCCATCCCTATCCCAGGGCTTGAGACTATCATGTCCTTCCGGGGGGTCATAACGTCCTTGACGGAGGCGGCGTCATCTTGGAAGAGTATGTCACGTCTCGTAACTATTCCGAGGAGCTTCCTCTCCCCATCAACTACTAGGAGGCCGCTTACCTGGAATCTCCTCATCATCTGCTTGGCTTCTCTAACCTTGGCCTCGGGGCTGATTGTGTAGGGGTCTTCGATGACTATGTTCTCAGCTCTCTTAACCTTCAGAACCTCTTCAGCCTCCTTCTCCATAGGCATGAATCGATGGATTACACCTATCCCGCCCTCACGTGCCATCGCGATGGCCATAGCCGACTCGGTCACAGTATCCATGGCCGCGGAGACTATCGGGAGGTTCAGCGTTATCTTATGGGTCAGCCTACTCCTCGTCGAGACCTCCCTACGGGAAGAAATTGGAGAGCGGCGTGGAACAAGTAGAACATCATCGAAAGAGAGGCCGAGTGTATTTAGAAGCCTCGCCACAAAATCCCTCCGCCTATGGGGGAGGGGCCCTATATAATCCTCTCCCCGAGAAGTCTCCAAAGCTCGTCTTGGACAGCCTCCCCAACCTTTTCCTCGGAGCCGTCGCCTCTAACCAAGATATTCCCCTTTCTCCTCTCCCTGAACTCGCCTACCTCCCTGAACCCCATCCTACGCGCTCTCCCAACATTCCTTCGAGAGACCGCTGCTAGGAGAGCGCCTGAGGCTATCAGTTTGAGCGGGTCGCATCCCAATGCCCTGCAGATGAGCCTCGTTTCACGGGTGACTGGAACCTTCTCCTCGTAGAGTATGAAGGATACCCTGCTTGCCTCAGCCATCTCGTAGGCTCCTCCGAGAACCCCTCCCTCGGTTGGGTCATGCATCGCCGACGCTATCCCAGCTCTTGCGAGAGCCATCGCAGGCTTCACGACGCTTATCCTCCGATAATAGTTCCGCGCCCTCCTCAAAACATTCTCCGAGAGATTCCTCAGCCTCTCGGCGAAGCTGTCGGCTAGAATGGCTGTTCCCTCAACTCCAGCTCCACCCCACATCACCAAGACGTCCCCGGCCCTGGCCCCCGAAGAGGTTATAGGCTTGGAGGAGATGAGGGGGCCTGCCATGAACCCTGCAACTATTGGGTGGCTTAGACCTGGGGTTACCTCGGTGTGGCCTGTGACCACGCTTACCCCCAGCCCTCGCGCAGCCCTGTGAATCTCACCCGTTATCAGGTTGAGGGTCTCGGGTTCAGCATCCTCTGGGAGAAGTATTATTGAGGAGAACCATCTGGGCTCCCCTCCAGCCACGGCCACATCGTTTGCGTTTACGTGGACGGCCAGCCACCCAACCCTCTCCTCCGACCCCGTTATAGGGTCTGCGGCCATCACGATGGGCTTCATCGGAGGCTTGATTACCGCCGCGTCCTCACCGAATCTAGGCGCGACGAGAACCTCCATCCTCCTCGCTCCAAGCCTCCTAAACACCATCCTCTCCAAGCTGTCTCTCTCAAGCTTCCCCAGCCTAAGCCTCACCTAGAGCCTCCTCCTAAGATACTTCTCAGCCCTCCTCACATCGGAGGGAGCCTTAACCCTGAAGAACATCGCGAGCTTCTCATCGAATATTCTGAGACTGTTGCTTGAGAGGTAGAGGACGCGTCTAACCTTTCTGACGAGTTCATCCATCTCCTCCTCCGGGTGCGCTGCGAAGGCCTCGATGAACGGCTTCCTCCTATAGGAGGCCATTAGGTAGGTGACCCTGCGGAGATGGTTTCTCGGGAGCACGGCTGAAAACTTCTGGGAGGCCTCCACCAAGAAGTTCGTGAACTCCCTTGTTATGAGGGGGGCGTTGCACGGTAGGATTACAACCGAGTCGCCTGCAGCGGCCTCGACAGCGAACTCAACCTGCTTTCTAATGCTTCCATGGGCTGGTCCGGAGACCACGACCCTCGCCCAGTACTTCTCAGCAAGCTCGTCGTAGGCTTCGACGCAGCCTCTATCCTTGACCGCTATCAGGATGTCGGTTACCTCGTCGGGGATTGCTTCGAGCACATACTCTATCATAGGCCTACCCGCAATCGGGATTAGGCCTCTCTCAGACCCTCTAAACCCCTCCATATTTGCGAGCACTATAGCCGTAGGCTCTCCCAACTCTCCTTCCACACTCTACAAACGAGCCGAAGATTTAACCTCTTCTCGGACTGGAACCAAGTATCTCATAGGGCTCTATGGGTGCAGGCGGGGGCCACATAAGGAGGACCTCGTAGCTCAGCTTCATCCTTCCACCACCTCCGCCAGCGCCGCCGAATAGAAGCTCCAGCAGACTTGGAGCCCTCGGCTTAATCCTTCTATACGGTGCTGTTGATGGGAGGCCTGCAAGCTCTCTCGCCCTAGCTATAGCGTCCTCCAATCCCCCAACCCTATCTACAAGCCCTATCTCCGCCGCCTCTATACCTAGGTATGGGCGGGCTGTAAGCACGTCGTCCCAGTCCTTTATCTTGTCTCCACGCTCCTCCCTCACCCTCTCCTCAAATATCCCCGCCACGTCGTCGACAAGCCTCTGCATAAGCTCCTTCTCCTCGGGGGTCATCCTCCTCCATATACTCCCAACATCCTTGAGCCTCCCGCTCTTGAAGGTCTCGGCTTCAAGTCCAAGCCGCTCCGCGAGCTCGGCGATGTTTACCGAGACTGAGACGGCTCCGATGGAGCCTGTCAGGGAGCTTGGAGACGCTATAATCTCTTCTCCGGCCAGGGCTATGTGGTATCCGCCGGAGGCTCCGTACTCGGCTATATAGGAGATGGTAGGCTTCTCTCCGGCAAGCCTCTTCAAGGTCTGATAAATCTCCTCGGACGCGGCCGCGCTTCCACCTGGACTATCTATGAGGAGGACTACTGCTTTCGCCGAGGGGTCTCCCCTAACCTCCTCCACCATCTTCTCGACCTTCTCGGGGGTCAGAGGGGCTCCAGTCAAAGCTATCGGAGACTCCTCATAGGATATCACGCCTGACAGCTCCATCACCGCGACATAGCCGACCCCAGTAGGCTTGAATCCGACTATAATCCACCATATAGCCGAGGTAGCTGAAGCTGTAACTACTACAGCCACCAGTATCCAAACCCATATCCTCTTAACCATATTAGACGCCTCCAGTCTGATTATTGTCGGGGAGTGCTTTAAGCCTTAGGGTGAAGCCCTCTTCTTCCTACTTGAAGCCATTCTCGCAGCTATCTCAACGGCCTCAATCATGCTCTCAGGGTTAGCCGTCCCCTTCCCAGCCTTACCATAGGCGGTTCCATGGTCGACTGAGACCCTGATGATTGGGAGGCCGAGCGTGATGTTTACACCAGACATCTTGCTATAGATTCTCCGAGTTGGGTCACTTACACGGAAGCCTATCAACTTAACTGGGATATGGCCTTGGTCATGATACATCGCGACGACGCCGTCGAACTCTCCTCCCAGGGTTCTGACGAAAACTGTGTCAGGCGGGAAGGGGCCGCGGACATTTATCCCCTCCTTCTGAAGCTCCTCTACGGCAGGCTTTATTACATCTATCTCCTCCCTCCCAAACAGTCCATCCTCACCCGCATGAGGATTCAGCCCAGCTACAGCTATCCTCGGATTCTCTATACCTAAGTCGATTAAGGCTTCATGGAAGAGTTTCACAACCTTGATAATCCTCTCCTTCGTCAAGAGTTTTGGAACATCCTTGAACGCGACATGGGTTGTTACATGAGCAACTCTCAGAGAGTCTCCTATAAGCAGCATCGCTACATCGGGCGCGCCAGTAAGCTCCTTCAACATCTCAGTGTGGGCGACAAACTTGCTTCCAGCAAGAGCGAGAGACTTCTTATTTATCGGAGCAGTAGCGATAGCGTCGACATCCCCATTCATAGCATACTTAGTAGCTGTTTCGATAAACTGGATGCTTGCACGCCCACCCTCAGCGGAAGGTCTCCCAAACCCAATCCTATCCAAATCCTCAATATTCCCCAAATCTATCAAATCGATTACTCCATACTCGTATCTGCCTTCGCTTGGATGCGAGATGACGTTAATCTTCAAAGGAGATTTAACAATCTTCAGAGCTCTCTCCATAAGCTTCCTCTCACCTATCACAACAGGCCTACACTTCTCGTAAATATCCCTCCGACTAAGAGTCATAACAATTATCTCAGGCCCTATCCCAGCAGGGTCTCCAGCCGTTATCGCAACAATAGGCCTATCATCGTTCTTCATCATCTTGTGAAGGTTTTCAAGCCGTATTTAAGCCCTTGTACCGCTTCCTTGAAGCAATCTCAAAGTTATCCACACATATTCTCACAGTCTTATTCGAGAACCCCTTCCCTTAAAGTGCTAAATATTGGTTGAGGGTAAGGTGTTGCTCAGTGAAGAGAGCATGAAGATTCCCTTCCTACCAAGCCGTGACAAACCTAGAGTTGAACCACAGCAGAGAAGACCCACACTCCTAATGGGTAACAAAATGATAGAGATACTAACACATCTAAAGATTCAATCCGAGAAACTTAACAGAACATATCAGAGACTCTTAGCAAGAGATAGAGAGCTGTTTGAAGCATGCATCAGAGCGGAGCAAGAGCTTGACAGAGACAGAGCAACAATCTATGCAAATGAGATAGCTCAACTGAGGAAGATGTCGAGAACTATACTGAGAAGCCAGATCTCCCTTGAGAAGGTCATCCTGAGACTTGAGACGGTCAAAGAGTTCGGAGATGTAATGAACGTCCTCGCACCTGCGACGAAGATAATTAAACGTGTTCAGAGCGAGCTTACGGGACTGGTTCCAGAAGTAGCCCACAACCTCAGAGTGGTAGATGAAATGCTTGAAGGAATAATAGTTGAGGCAGGAAACGTGACGGGTGCATCTGTCTCGGTAATGGTTGCGGACAGCGAGGCAAGGAGAATACTTGAAGAAGCATCGGAGGTCGCTGCACAGAGGATGAACAGCCAGTTCCCAGAGCTACCCGACAATATTAGAAGCTCTGAGAGAGGGCAGACGACGAGAGACAATCTACTCTAAGAGACTTTCCTAAAACTTTATCACTATCTTCTTTTCCTTCTGTCCATAGCTTGTCAAGTAGTTTCTTCTCAGTATTTCCACTTCCTCGGGGGGCAGGGGGTTCACTTTCCCTAAAAGTCTTGTCAGATAGTATGTTCTAGCCTCTTCTTCAACTAGTATCGCTGCGTGGAAAGCGTCTTCAAGTGTTTCGCCTACCGCAACCACTCCATGATTCCTTATCAATACAGCTATACCATTCTCCCCAAGCATCCTTGCAATCTCCTCAGCCATCTCTTCAGTCCCAGCTCTAACATAGCTTGTAACCGGTATTGGGTGACCGATTGCCGAAGCGGTTTCAACAGTTTGAACAGGTATGCTTTCATCAGCTACTGCAAGCACGGTTGCATAGGGAGAATGTGTATGGATAATCGCATTCACATCTTTTCTCGAATTGTAGATTTTCAGATGCATGGGGGTCTCAATCGTAGGTTTCCACCTTCCCTTCAGGATTTTTCCATCGAGGCTCATTACAAGCAGGTCTCTTGTGGTTAGGGCGGATTTCTCAAAACCACTTGGAGTGATAATTATCTTGTCTTCGTCGAGTCTGACGCTGAGGTTTCCCCAAGTTCCAGCTATTAACCTGTACCAGATACACTTACGCGCTACAGCTAGAAGCCTCTTCTTAAGCTCAAGCTCCTTTCCAGCCTTTACCATCTCACTATTTGGTAAAGTCTCTTTAACATAAATATTAAGGGAGGAGGTTCTCCGAGGAATTACTCACTTATTAGTCCTCACTTTTCATAGATTTCTGGAATCCCTTTAACACATATGAACGCTAAGGGTTCGTCGCCTGTGTTAAAGAATTGATGAATCTCGTTTGACTCTATCAGTATTGCGTCTCCAGGCTTTATCTCGACTTCCCTCTTTTCCCCATCCTTCATGGTCACTACTTTTCCCTTCCCTCTTAGAACGAAGACCTCATGCTCATAGACATGTTGGTCGTAGTCGGTTTTTCCTCCAGGCTCAACTATGAATATTCTCATATGGAATTTCGTCGCCCCCTCCTTGTCTGTTATAAGATATTTGCCGACAACCTTCTCCGCATCTCCCTTCGTTAAAGGCTTGGGCTGGACATCCTTCTCATTAACTATGTACATCGGTGGAGAATTTGTCGAGGTTTATATTTAATGTTTTCCCGAATGATTCTAGTAGGTTATGTAGACGCTCTTAGTCTTTGTGTAAAAGTCTATGACTGTTTCACTCATCTCTTTTATTGTCTCCGAGCTTGACCCCTTAACCCCTCCGAAGGGGGCTTGAAGCTCAACCGTTCTCGTGCTGTGATTTATCTTAATCACTCCCGCCTCAACCCTATCTATGAACTCGAAGATTCTCGAGACATTCCTTGTCAGGAGAGCCGCTGATAATCCATATCTACTGTTGTTCGCAATCTCTAAGGCCTCCTCAAATGAGGATACTGTTATTATCGGAGCAACAGGTCCAAATATTTCTTCTTGAGCTATCCTCATATCCGGTTTCACGTCGGTGAGTATCGTTGGCTGAATGAAGTATCCGTGGCTATAATCTCCATCGGTCAGCCTTCTTCCACCGTAGAGGAGCTTCGCGCCCTCACTTATTCCGCTCTCTATGAATCCTAGAATCTTCTCCATCTCCTTCTCGGAGACAACAGGACCTATGTCGCAATCCTCTCTAAGAGCGTTCCCAACCCTAACCTTCTTAGCCCTCTCAACAAATCTCGGAACGAATCTATCGACTATTTTCTCATGTACTATTATTCTTCCCGTCGCGGTGCATGACTGCCCCGCCTCCTTATAGGATCCGACAGCCGCGTATTCTACTGCTTTGTCTAGGTCTGCGTCATCCATTATTATCAGCGGATTCTTTCCACCCATCTCAAGCTGGATTCTGACGTTCTGCTCGAGCTGGGAGACCTTCTTCCTTATGCTTGTTCCAACCTCATTCGACCCTGTGAATGAAACAGCCTTAATCACCTTGTTTGATACCAGTTCGTCCCCCACGGTTGACCCTGAGCCTACAACGAAGTTTAAGACCCCCCTCGGCAACCCTGCTTTATGGAGCGCCTCCACAAGCTTGTATCCTATTAGTGGTGTGTAGGAGGATGGCTTGAAGACTACGGTGTTTCCGCATGCTAGGGCTGGAGCTATCTTCCAGCTTGGAATCGCTATCGGGAAGTTCCATGGAGTTATGATTGCTACAACACCTATCGGGTATCTCATTACGAAGACGTGGGTTCTATCCCTCCTAGATGGCAGGCTTTCGCCCCTAATCCTCGAGGCCAAGACACCATAGAAGGTGAATATGCTGATACTTCGGTTAACCTCCGCCCGCGCATCCTTAATGTTTTTACCCATCTCTCTCGCAAGAATTGTGGCAAGCTCATCTTTCTCGGACTCAAGTATCTGAGCCGTCTTTAGGAGAATCTCACCTCTCCGAGGCGCAGGGACGCATCCCCATTCCTGGAAACTTCCCTCAGCAGCCTCTAACGCATACTTGACATCCTCCCTAGACCCAGGCTGAACAAGGCATAAGGTATCCCTTGTATCCGATGGGTTTACATCCTTTACGAGGCCTTCTCTCCTCTCCTCAACTAATCCTCCATCAATGAAGCTCCTAACGATAGAGGCCTCTACCATAAAGTCTCCCCACCTAGACTTGTTTAAAACTCTTTCCAGTAAAAAGATTGTTTGAGTTGGGGGCTACTTCCCTAAAACTTCTGGGTTTACACAGAACTTCGGCCTCTCTCCCTTCAATATCCTCTTGATGTCTTCCGCAATCATTGTCGCAGACCTGTAGACTGTTTCCTTCGATGCTCCAGCTATGTGGGGGGTTACTGTAACGTTCTCCATCTTGAGAAGCGGGCTATCTGGTGGAAGAGGCTCTCTCTCGAATACGTCTAACGCTGCACCAGCTATCCACCCATTCTCTAAGGCTTTTACCAAGGCTTTCTCATCAACGAGTTCACCTCTAGCCGTGTTAACGAAGATTGCTGTAGGCTTCATTAGCTTGAATTCTCTTTCACCTATCATGTGACGTGTCTCCTCGGTTAGCCTAGCATGGACGGAGACTATGTCTGATTCTCTTAGAAGGGTTTCGAAGTCAACTGGCTCAGCTCCTTCGGCTCTGATCGCCTCAGGCTTCACGTAGGGGTCATAGGCAAGTATCTTCATTCCAAGCGCTCTCGCTCTCCTACATAACTCGACTCCAACTCTCCCAAATCCTATCAGCCCAAGCTTCTTCCCCTTCATCTCGAATCCGCATTCATCATAGAAGTAGAACTCATCTTTCCAGATGCCTTGCTTGAGGAGGTGATAGGCTTTCGCAATGTTCCTAGTGTGAGCGATTATGAGTCCGATAGCATAGTCTGCGACTGCTTCAGCATTCCTTCCAGGAGTTCTAATGACAGGTATCCCAAGCATGGTGGCGGCGTCAACGTCAACGTTCACAGGCCCTCCCCTAGCGCATCCGACAATCCTTAGTCTACCACTTGCCTCCATCACCTCTTTCGTGACCGGAGCAACGTGGACTACAAGTATATCTATATCCTTCATATGAGGTATTAGGTCTTCAGGTTTTCCAGAGAACTCCCTTACCTCCTTCTTAACACCCATAACCCTTCCAAGCTGATATCCCTTAAACCCCCACTTCAGGGTCTTTACCTCAACTTCATCGACTTCCGAGAGTGTCTCACGTAGTTTCTCCGCCAAGACCTCCGGGTTCATGAAGTCGTCTCCAACAGCTAGAACTTTTAGCATTCTCTCCTCACCTCGCGTGACTTTATGAATCTCTCCCTGAAATTCTTTACTCTAGGCTTGAGTAAACGCTTTCCGCCTCGTCATAGAAGTTCCATAGGGTCTCATAGAGCTTCCTATAGAGTGGAAACAGTTTATCATACCTTGCAGCGTTCTCCTTGTTAGGCTTGAAGCTCTTCTCAACCTGAACCATGTTCTCCGCAGCCTCAACTGGGTTTTCATGGACTCCCGCAACGACACTTGCCTCCATAGCCGCTCCAAGCGCTCCACATTCCACGCAATTCGGAATACTTATCTCAAGGTTTAGGACATCCGCGATTATCTGGGCCCAGAGGTCGCTCTGCGCTCCTCCGCCTGCCAATCTAACCTCCTTTATCTCAGCCTTCCTCCTGAAGAGGTCTATGTTGTCCCTGGCTGCGTAGGCCGTTCCCTCCATAACCGCTCTAATCATGTCGCCCTTCTTAGTCCAGAGACCTATACCGTAGAAGATGCCGCGGGCGGTCGGCTTCACGAAGGGTGAGCGCTCCCCTTGAAGAAATGGGTGGAAGATTACTCCCCTTGCTCCAGGAGGGCTTGCGGCAGCCTTCTCATCCATTAGGGCGTAGGCGCTCTTCCCAACCTCCTTACCCCTCAACTGCTCCTCATATCCAAATTCATCCTTAAACCATCTTAGAGCCGCTCCAGCCGTCATTTGAACAGCCTCTAAAAGCCACGCATTGGGAACAGCGTGATAGGCAACCGAGTATCTCCTCTCCTCATCGAGAATCAGTTTATCGGTTACAAGCTCATAGATTCCCGCTGTCCCAACTATTGCACACAGCTGGCCAGGTCTAACAACACCTGCTCCTAAAGCGGTGGAACATATGTCTCCTGCTCCAGCGGCGACGGGTGTTCCTGGTTTGAGCCCTGTCTCCTTCGCAGCCTCCTCGGTAACCTCTCCCGCATACTCCCAAGAGTTCTTCAGCTCTGGTAGGATATCCAAGGGTATTCCTAGCTCGTCGCAGAGCTCCTTCGACCACTCACCTCTCCGAGAGTCCATCAATCCCGTGACGGAGGCGTCGGTTCTATCCATCATAGGCTTACCAGTCAGCTTAAACCTAATGTAGTCTTTGCATGCCATGAAGTGTTTCGCCTTCCGAAGTGTTTCAGGCTCGTTCTCCCTAAGCCAGCTTAGATGCATAACCTGCATACTCGTTATAAGCTTCCATCCCGAGACATCGTATATCCTGTCAGCTAAACCGCTCTCACTATATCTCTTAAGAATCTCCCTACTCCTAGAGTCAAGCCATATTATTGCTTTTCTTCTCGCTAGTTTACCCTCCTCATCAACCAGAAAAGTCCCATGCATCTGACCTGTTAAGGATAGGCCGATGATTCTTGAGGAATCGATTCCACGGCTTGATAGACATTCACGGATAACTCTCGCCGCAACACTCCAGAGATGCTCGGGATCCTGTTCAGCCCATCCAGGCTTCGGGAACTCTACCTCGACCTCCCTGCTGCTTGAAGCAATCATCCTGCCCTTGAGGTCGAAGACAGCTGCCTTAATCAGCATCGTCCCGAGGTCTAGACCCATCAGAAGATCTCCCTGATTCAAGGTAAATCACTCTTAGATTTTCTAGGAGGGTATAAAAATCTTAATCTGGAAAAAGATTGCGGTGGATTAGGCTTCAACTAGGACTTTCATGCTTTTCTTCGGGTTGTGTGCCGTCTGGAATGCTTCGTCTATTTGGTCTAACTTGAACTTGTGTGTTATTAGGTCCTTAAAGCTCACCCTTCTGGAGGCGATTAGGCTTAATGAGAGGTTTGTCTCAACCTCGCTTGTCGAGTAGCTTGTCACTATGCTTATCTCTCTGAGGAATAGGTTGCTGAAGTCTAGTTCCGCTCTCTCACCCTTCTCAGGGGCGCCGAATATCACAAGCTTCCCACCCTTCCTAACAGTTTGGAGCGCCGTGTCCAAAGCCTTCACCGTAGGTGTTGCTAGAATCGCTATATCGACGCCTCTTCCATCGGTTCCCGATCTACATGCTTCGGCGAAGTCCTCCTCCCTAGGATCTAGAGCTACATCCGCTCCAAGCCTCTTGGCATAGTTTATTCGGAAAGGTATTAGGTCGGCGGCGGCTATGAATGATGCTCCAAAGGCTCTGAAAATCTTGATGAATATAGCTCCCATCGGCCCAACCCCTGTTATTGAGACGCTCATCCCAGGCTTGAACCCCATTCTCCTAATGGCCATGAGAGTGCATCCCGCAGGCTCTATGAATGTGGCCTCATCGTCGTCGACGTGGCTAGGTATCTTGAGAACAGCTCCACGCTCAACGTTCATCCTAGGGACCCTAAAGTATTCCGCGAAGCCGCATGGGTCTATGGTTGTCTTTAGGAAGAGTGGGCACATAGTGTAATCTCCGTGGTGACAGTAGTAGCATTTTCCGCAGAAGACGTGGTGATGTACGAAGACTCTTTCACCTACACTGTATTCAGGGGTCTTCGACTCAACGATTTCTCCGACGACTTCGTGTCCAAGCATCGGGGGAGTTATAGGTTTCCCGAACACTTTCTCAAGGTCGGTTCCACAGATTCCGCATACCCTCATCTTTATGAGGAGTTCTCCCTCACCTATCTTCGGAATAGGAACCTCTCTTAACTCGACTCCTCCACCGCTAGGTTTGGCGAAAGCTGCCTTCATTTCTCCAGCTCCTCTGGATTCTCTAAGAGGTTTCTAATTGTTTGGAGGAATCGTGCTGCTGGTGCTCCGTCTATTACTCTGTGGTCGAATATGAGTGTCAGGTAGCCTATCCTCTTCACCGTTATCTTCCCATCCTCACCTACATAAGGTCTAGCTCTAACCGTTCCAACCGCGAGTATCCCTGAGTCGGGGGGATTCATTATCGGTGTGAAGAATGTTACTCCGAGTGCGCCGAGATTTGTTACGGTGAAGCTGTGGCCCTGCTGCTCGGCTACCGTTATCTCACCCTTCTGCCCTCTTCTCTGAAAGTCGTCGATGATCTCCGTCAGCTCTTTGAGTGAACGTTTGTCAGCCTCCTTTATCACGGGGGCCATGAGCCCCTTCGGCGTATCGACCCCAACAGCTATGTTCACCTCCTCGTGGTATAGGAGCTCGTCTCCCTCTAGGGTTACATTAATCTCCGGATGCTTCTTGAGGGCTAGGGCTGAGGCTTTAACAGCGTAGGCCGCGAAGGAAGGCTTACCGCTCCTCTGTCTATGCTCTACCAAGGCATCCGCATCAAACTCGACCATTAAGGCGACTGGTAGAGCCTCATGGAACCCTGGACTCAGCTTCTTTGCGATCGCTTTTCTGATTCCAGCGAAGGGAACTCTCTTGACCTTGGCCTCCTCAGGCGGTGCGAGAAGACCCCTCTCTTTAGCAACCCTCAACACATCCTCCTTGGTTATCCTTCCACCTGGCCCGGTTCCCTTAACCTCCGCCAAAGAGATTCCATACTGTTTCGCAAGCCTTCTAGCAATAGGGGAAGCCTTAACCTCCACAGGTTTCTCTACCTTGACTTCTTCTTTAACTGTAGGTGGCGCTGCTTCTTCACCTATCTCGGCTATCGGTTCACCGACCTTGACGACCTCTCCAACACCTCTCAAAATCCTTGTAAGTTTTCCGCTGTAGGGTGACTCAACCTCGAAGGTCGTCTTCTCTCCCTCTACAACGGCGATGGTCTCCCCTTCCTTGATGTCATCACCCTCCTTCTTCACCCATTCAACGATTCTACCCTCCTCCATCACTGGGTCAAGCCTAGGCATAACAACCTTAGGCATCCTTTATTTCACCAGCATTCTAACAGCCTTAACAATCTTGTCGGCATTAACCATGTATTCTCTCTCAAGCGGCGGTGAGAACGGGATGGGTAGAGGCGGAGAGTTTACCCTAATTATTGGGGCGTCAAGGTAGTCGAGAGCCTCCTCGGCAACCTTCGCAGAGATTTCAGCGCTCACCCCACATGTTTTAACACTATCCTCAGCTATCACAAGCCTATTCGTCTTCTTAACCGAGTTTATTATAGTCTCATAATCCATAGGCTGGATGGTCATCGGGTCAACTATCTCGGTGCTTATCCCCTCGGCGGCAAGCTTCTCAGCGGCTGCCAAAGCCTCTCTAACAGTCCTAGAGATAGCGACTATCGTTACATCATCTCCCTCGCGCTTAACATCAGCCTTACCGAGAGGAATCAGGTACTCCTCCTCAGGGACAGGCCCCTTATACCTGTGGTAAAGTACGCCTGACTCGATGAAGACTACTGGGTCATCGTCCCTTATCGCCGACTTGAGAAGCCCCTTCGCATCCTTCGGAGTCCCTGGTAGAACCACTTTTAGCCCCGGGGCTTGGAGGAAGATTGAGGGGAAGAACTGGCTGTGCTGGCATCCATGAACCCTTCCCAAGCTGTACTGGGCTCTAACAACGATTGGAACCTTAACCTGCCCACCGCTCATGAATCTGAGCTTGGCTGCATGGGTGAGGAGCTGGTCCATGGCGATGGTCATAAAGTCCATGTACATTATCTCCGCTACTGGTCTAAGGCCCATTAGGGCGGCGCCGATTGCTGCTCCAACTATGGCTGCCTCGGAGATGGGGGTGTCTCTAACCCTCTCAGGCCCAAACTCTTCGTAAAGTCCTTTCGTAACCTTGTATACTCCTCCGGGTTTGCCTACGTCTTCTCCGAAGACTATTACTCTGTCATCTCTCTTCATCTCTTCTCTGAGAGCCTCGTTGAGAGCCTCTGCGAAGGATAGCTCTCTAGCCATCAGCCCTTCACCTCCTCTGAAACATATACGAGCTTCCAAAGCTCCTCGAAGGGTAGGACTGGAGCCTCCTTAGCCTTCTCAACAGCCTCGTCCAAAGCCTTCCCAATCTCGGAGTCCATCTTCTCGAACTCCTCATCGGTCAGGTACCCAAGCCTCTTCAACTTCGCTACAAAGTTGTCTATAGGGTCTCTCCTCATCCACTCCTCAACCTCCTCCTTAGGCCTATACCAAGCCGTGTCATAGACTCCGTGACCCTTCTTCCTATAGGTTCTACACTCGAGGAAGGCTGGCCCCTTCCCGGACTTAACGTGCTCCGAGGCCTCTCTAACAGCCTTATAGACCGCGACGACATCGTTTCCATAAACTTGGAAGGACTTCACCCCATAGCATGCCCCTCTCGCAGCTATGCTCTCACCTGCGAAGGAGTCCTTATGAGCCGTGAACTCGGCGTAAAAATTGTTCTCACAAACGAAGATTACTGGAAGTTTCCAGACAGCCGCCAGGTTCAACCCCTCATGAAATGCTCCGGTGTTGACGGCTCCGTCTCCGAAGAAGACCGCCACAGCCCTCTTCTCCTTCCTATAACTTATCGCAAGGCCGACGCCAACGGCTATAGGTATCCCGCTTCCAACTATCGCTGTCGCGGTGGGGATGCCGTGCTCTACACTTGTAGCCGCATGCATCGAGCCGCTTAACCCCTTACAGGTCCCGGTCTCCTTCCCGAAGAGCTCGGCCATCAAGGCGTCTACAGGGACTCCCCGCGCTATGGCGTGGCCATGACCCCTATAGGTTGAGATAACTACATCATCTTTGCTTAGGACAGAGGTGACGCCGACGGCCACGGCTTCCTCACCGAGATAGAGATGGCTGGGACCGATTAGAAGGCCCTGGAGAAAGAGTTTCTCAACCCTCTCCTCAAACCGCCTTATCTCCAGCATCTTCCGCAGCATTCGGAGAAGCTCATCACGTCCCAGACCTATTTTGGCATAATCCTCTACGGGAACCTCATCTATAACAGTGACATTCATGACGTTAAGCTAAATAAACCCCTAATAAAAACTTTAGGAAAAAATTTAAAAAGGGAATCGCCCTAGAGTCATTTGCAGAGGCTCTTCAACGTGTTCAAGAAGATTTCTATGAAAGTTAAAAGCCCTATTATAGATTTTCTCCTAGAAGTTTAACCAATAACCTTCTCCTGAAGCCTCCAAAGTCTGTAGGCTAATCCCTCCTCAAGCTCGACGTCGTCGAGATGCAGCGGCTCATCCCTTCTAACACTTCTCTTAAGCTTCGCTCCTTCACTTAATCCTATAGGTAGGAGCCCCTCATCCCTAGATATTTCACGTCTCTCAATTAACCCGTATACCGTGTGTCCTCCGATGCCGTCTATAACTTCTCCCGCCGATAAGTCTTTCTTGGCGAAAGCGACAGCGTCTGAGAAGTGTCCAATCGGAGCTATTATCGGGGTCTCATATATCACAGCCCACACCGCGCTTAGAACGGTCTCATTGCCTGGAAGATGGTAAGGTCTATAGAATGCATAGGGAGGCTTCTCCCCGACGCGAAGATACTTGAAGTTCTCCTTAACCTCTTCATCCTCGGTGTCAACGACTATGAACACGCCTGGCGCAATCCCGATAACATAGTCAACCACTCCCTCATTCTCCAGAATCCCTCCTCTATCCTTTCCCTTGAAGATTTCAGAAAGCTCCCTAACACTGGCTTTAGGTCCATGCATTCCTCTCCTATCTGGTAGGAGACCTGTAGCATTCGATAGAATAGTCATCTCAACCATGGTTTTCGTCCCGTCGACGAATGATGCGAGTATTCTTGGGTTAAGCTTCTTTTTCTCAGCGTCAGCGGAAACACTCTCTGGAGTAGCGTATCTTTGGAGGGGGTTGTTCTTTCCTTTACCGGCGGCAACCACTCTGAAGCCCATGGATTTGAAGGGGTCGTAGAGGTAATGCATCACAGTCCCAGGCTCATCTCCCAGGTCTCCTGTATAGACTACTCCGGCCAGCTCGGCAAGTCTTGCGAGAAGGGGTCCGAAGGTTGCATCCGCCTCGGCGTTCATCATGACATAATTCTTCCTCCTCATTATGGCTTCATAGCCCATCCTAGCGCCAACCTCAACCGCCCCCGTCGCATCTATAATTACATCCACGCTGTTAAGCTCCATTAGGATTGAGGCGTCAGATGTCACTACAACCCCGTCGCCAGCTCTCTCAGCCTCCTCCAAGCTCCTAACACTCCTAATCTCCTCATCCCTGTATCCAGCCTTCCTCAAGGCCTCGACAGCTCTTTCAACATAGATCTCGGCAACCGCTGCGAGTCTAATCCCCTTGGCCAGCCTTATCTGATGGATTATAGTTCTACCCATCTTACCTGCCCCGATTAAGCCTACGCCAATCCCATAGCCTTGAGCTTCAATCTCTTCGAGAAAATGGGATAGGTTCTTGCTCATCTCATCTGAATAGATTTTCTCCTACGATTTATTAGTTTGGTGGAGTTTCCCCTTAATCTTCTCCTCAATCCACTCAAAGACGCTTACCACAGGGCTCCATCCAAGCGTTCTACGTATAAGCGATATATCGGCTAGGCTGAACCCTATCTCACCAGATCTAGGAGGCTTATGAATAATCTCGGCTCCGGTAAGCTTCGAGACCAGCTTGGCAAGCTCTATAACCTTAACAGGCTTACCTGAACCTACATTAAAGATTCTTCCAGAAGCGGATTTCTCCTCAAACGCCTTGAACGCTGCCTCTACAACATCTCCGACATAGATGAAGTCCCTGACAGCCTCACCATCTCCATAAATCACCAGCGGCTCTCCCCTCAACCCTTTCTCGAGGAAAATCCTTACAACACCGCCTCTAGCCCTCTCTCCAAACACGTTAAAGAACCTAAGAATAATCGTCTCCAACCCCTTTCGAAAATATTCCATACAGAGATTCTCACCCTCCAACTTGGTTACCCCGTAGAAGCTTATTGGACTAGGTTCATCGCTCTCTCGGGCAGGTCTATTAAGCTCACCGTAAACCGCCGCACTACTTGCAAAAACAACCTTTGCACCATATCTGAGAGCTGCCTCTAAAACATTTCTAGTTCCTTCGATATTTATGCTCCGATAAAGGCTTCTCTCAGACTCGGATTCAACAACATCCGTCAACGCAGCAAAATGGAACACGACGTCAACGTCGAGGAATCTTACAAGGCTGTCGAAATCTCTTACATCAACCCTCCTAATCTCGATGTCTGGTGAAAAACTCTGTAAAGTCTCAGGGGAAGCTCTCATAAAATTATCGATAACTCTAACCTGAAACCCTTTTCCTACTAGATAATGAGCCATATGACCTCCGATAAACCCAGCTCCACCAGTGACAACAGCCTTCACAACAATTTATTCGATACTAAGATTTTTAAATCTTGGTATCAAAGAACACTTAATAATAAGATGAGATTTTTAGCTAGTAACATGAAGGCTGCTTACCTATATGGTCCGAGAAAACTTGTCATAAAAGATGCGCCGGAGCCTAAGATCGGTCCTAATGAGGTTCTCGTCAGAGTTAAAGCTATTGGGATATGTCCAAGTGACCTTCGATACTTTACGGGGAGTAGGGCAGCCGACATAATACCGCTCGGGGAGCAAAGTTACGGCTTAACTGGACATGAGTGGGTTGGAGAGATAGTAGAGGTTGGGCCAGGAGTGGATTACCTCGGGGTCGGAGACCACGTTGTCCCAGATTTCCTAATCCCATGTGGAAAATGCAAATACTGTGCAAAGGGGATGACCAACATCTGTGTAAACAAGAGATACTATATTAGAGGGTATGCGGAGTATGCTAAAGCCTATGCCCCATTAACCTATAAGATTCCGAAGAACGTTCCCTTCGAGGAGGCATGCTTCACCGAGCCCCTCTCATGCGTGATAAACGCAAACTATCTCTCAGGCGTCCAAGCAGGAGACGATGTAGTAATTATCGGGGCAGGGCCAATGGGTCTACTTCATCTTCAGGTCTTCAAGCTTTCAGGAGCACGTGTGATCTCCACGGACCTATTGGACAAGCGTCTGGAGATAGCTAAAAGACTTGGAGCAGACGTTACAATAAACCCTGCTGAGGAGGATCCGGTGAAGGTTGTCAAAGATCTAACCGATGGGATGGGTGCAGACATAGTAATCGTGTCTGTTGGTAACAAGAAAGCTATTGAGCAGGGGCTTAAGCTAGCCTGTAAAGCAGGTAAAGTAATAATCTTCGGAGGAACCTATCCACCTACAGAGATCTCAGTTGATCCAAACTATATCCACTATAATCAGATCTGGGTGACGGGCTCCTTCGACCACACTGCCCACACATTTAGACGTGCTATAAAGCTCATAGTTGAGAAGAGGATAAAGCTACGGGCTCTGACCTCGCATATACTGCCGTTGGATGAGCTGGAGAAGGGTTTCAGCATAGTTGAAAACAGGCAGGGGCTAAAAGTGGTAATAACCCCTTAAACCTTAAATAAGTTGACAATTTTCAATTTGGTGACATCTTATGTCTGGGAAGGAGTTCCTCCTCGGCTTAGATATAGGAACCATGGGTTCCAAGGGTGTTATAATAAACAGGGATGGAGAGGTAGTTTCAGACTTCTTCATGGAGCATGACATAAATATCCTGAGACCTGGATGGGTTGAGCAGGATCCGGAGAAATGTTATTGGGGGGACTTCAAGACGATTGTAGACGTATTACTTAAACGCTCTAGAATAGATCCTGGAAACATAGTTGCTGTAGGCATTAGCAGTCTCGCCCCTGACGCAGCTCCAATAGATAGTGATGGGAACCCGATTAGACCTTGTATAATCTATATGGATAGAAGGGCTCAGGCTGAGTGTCAGTGGGTTAAGGATGAGATTGGTGAGGAGAAGATTCATAGAATAACTGGAAACGCTGTGGATCCATACTTCGCCGGTTATAAGATTCTCTGGTATATGAGGAATGAGCCTGAAAACTATAAGAGAACGTGGAAGATACTGAACGCCGACAAATACGTGATATACAAGCTCACCGAGAATCCCATAATCGACTACACGAACGCCGTCATCTTCGCACCCTTCTTCGACTTTCTGAAGAAAAGTTGGTCAGATGAGGTGATAAATAAGCTTGGATTCGATAAAGATAAGCTTCCTGATGCGTATGAGCCTTCGGCGGTTGTTGGAGAGATTACCTCGAAAGCTGCTAAGGAGACAGGTCTCGCAGAGGGCACCCCAGTTATAGCCGGCGCCCCAGACGCAATGCAGTCATTTCTAAGTGTTGGTGGAACGGAGCCAGGTGACTCTGTATTCATGTATGGTACCACGGGATGTTGGGGGCTGATAACAGATAAGCCTAACCTCGATCCAAGGCTTGTGAACAGTTACTACGCTGTACCTGGAACCTACATAAGTGTTGCTGGAATGATAGCTACTGGAGCGCTCGTTAGATGGTTTAGAGACCAGTTCGGCGCCTATGAGAAACAGGTTGAAAACATGACGGGAGTCAGCGCATATAAGCTTCTAGACCTCCAAGCTGAGAAAATTCCGCCAGGAAGCGACGGCCTCGTAGTCCTGCCCTACTTCATGGGTGAGAGAACACCTATCTGGGACCCAAAGGCTAGAGGGATAATCTTCGGCTTAACCCTCTTCCACACCAGGGCACATATCTACCGCGCCCTATTGGAGGCTGCAGGATACGGCTTAAAGCATCACATGGATATTGCTTTGTCGATGGGTCTGAAGTTTAAGAGGCTTGTAGCGGTTAATGGTGGAGCGAAGAGTAGGCTCTGGAGACAGATAGTCACAGACATAGTTAACTTCCCGCAAGAATATGTCTCAAAGGTTCTGGGCGCACCCTATGGAGACGCCTTCCTCGCAGGTGTAGGAGTCGGCCTATACAAGGACGTCAACGAGATAAGAAACATGGTGAAGATAGACGAGGTCACACACCCCGACCCCAAGGCAAGCGAGATCTACAGCAGACTCTACGAAGTTTACATGAAACTCTATGAAGATACTAAAGAGGAGGCATGGAAGGTTAGCGAGATCTCCATGGCCGAGGGATCCTAAATATTCCTACAGGAATCCTTTAACTTCTTTACAGCCTCAGCATAGTCTCGGCTCTTAAAGACATAGCTTCCAGCCACCAGCGTTGTTGCTCCAGCTTCAACATACTTGGGCGCAGTCTCCGGATTCACTCCGCCGTCAACGGAGATATCAACATTCTCGCCAACAAATCCTCTCATCTCCCTAACTTTATCCAAAGCAATATTCATCCTTATTTTTCCACCGAAATTCAGACTGGTGGTTACGATGAGTATCAGGTCTGCTTTGCTGGAAAGGCTCTTAACCTTGTTTAGCTCCGAATGAACGGTGGCAGCTAATCCAAGCTTAACCCCCCGCTCCTTGATATAGTCAGCTATCTCTTCAGGATCGACGGCGACGTCGGGATGAAATGTCAGGTAATCTGCTCCAAAGTCTATTAGTCTCCCAACAATCTCTTTAGTGGCCTCGATTGAGGCATGAACATCTAGTGGGAGGCTTGTTCTCCTCTTAAGAAAATCTATCAGAAGGGCTCCAATCGTTATCCTGCTTAGGGCACTGTAATCAAATGCGAATAAGAGGGCTGGATAAATGTCTACGTGTATCATGTCTGCTCCGCTTTTCTCGAGTCTCTCAACCTCCTTGTCCAGATTCAGCATATCTGCAGAGATTATTGAAGGAGAGACCTTAACCTCCACGCCCAACCCCTCTCCTAATAATATCCTCCAATTACTACAACGTCTCCTATAACATATGAGGCTTCATCGGATGCTAGGAAGAGGATTACGCTCGCAACCTCTTCAGGTCTTCCAAGTCTTCCGAGAGGTATCGTCTTTATTCTCTCTTTGATTCCCTCAGGGGTTCTATAAGCCCTATACATGGCCGTATCTATCGTTCTGGGAGCAACGGCATTTACCCTAATGTTATATGGCGCTAGGTCAAATGCAAGGGACTTAGTCAGCCCTATTACACCTGCCTTGGAGGCTGCGTATGCAACCATCCTCTTACCACCCATTAAACCATTTATTGACGACACATTGACTATGGCACCCTTACCCCTCTTAATCATATGAGGGACAGCATACTTACAGCATAGAAACATCGCTTTCAAGTTTACATTCATGACCTTGTCCCATGTCTCAACACTTGTCTCCTCGATTGTTCCAAGAGGCTGAATCCCAGCATTATTGACGAGTATGTCGATTCCTCCAAACTCTTCAACAGTCCTCTCAACCATTCTTCTAATATCATCTTCTCTTGAAACGTCGGTCTTTACGAAGAGTGCTCTCACTCCCTCAAACCCTTTATTTATCTCATCCTCAGTCTCCTTCCCATCTTTCTCCAGAACATCCGCTATAACGACGTTGCTGCCTTCCTTTGCAAACAATAATGCAGTAGCCTTCCCTATTCCACGTGCTGCGCCAGTTATTATGGAAACCTTTCCCTCAAGCCTCTTCAAGAATACACACCTCCGCAAAGACTACTGGAGCAACCATAGAACCTAATCCAATAACCTAATAAATAAGGTTTTCAGACACTAATCAGCGAACAAAGTTATGTTTTAATACAAGGCAATAGAATATGGTAGAGCTATGTTTAACACATAGTGGATAATTACTGGGTATGTGGGTGGATAACTATCTTGAATCCAAGCCATTTCTCAGCATACTCTATTGCCTTGTTCCATTCGTTGAGGCTGAATCTGTGAGATATTAGTGGGTCTAGGTTTAGCCTCTTATTCATTATCAGGTTATAAGCTTTTGTGAATGTGCTTAGAGAGTAGCTGGATGTTCCTGTGATGTGAAGCCACCTATAATGCACAAGGTTAGGGTCTAGTTCTATTATTGTTCCTGGAGCCGCTCCGCCGAAGATATGGATTACACCTTCTTTCGCCGCGCTCTTAACACCGTTCATTATTGCGTCGGGAACCGCGACTGTGGCGAAGACTATGTCGAACCCTTTCCCCTTAGTGAGTTTCAAAGCCTTTTCAACTGGGTTGCCTTCCTTAACGTCTATTACCTCGTCTGCAACAAGTTCCTTAACTTTCCTAAGCCTATGCTCGGTCTTGCCCATCATCACAACCTTCATAGCGCCGTAAATCTTAGATAGCATAGCGAGAATTGTGGCGTTAGGGCCATCTCCAATAATTAGAACATCTCTAGCGGTAAATCTCTTAACTTCATCAACGTAGTCGACTGCTTCCAAGCATGAGGCTACAGGCTCCGTTAATGCCGCGGAGTCAAAGCTTACATCCTCACCGAACCTATATACAAGTCTCCTCTCGATAAACTCTTTTGGGATAAGCATGTATTCCGCATAAGCTCCGTCAATGTTGTATCCTATTATGAGACTGTTTTCACACAGTGCATGTCTTCCCCTCTTACATACATCGCAGACCATGCATGGCGCATCCGGGCTTGCGACAACCCTATCACCTGGACTAAAGTCTCTAACGTTTCTTCCAACCTCTTTTACAACCCCGGAGAACTCGTGTCCCAAGACTCTGGGAGGAACAACGCCTTTCTTACTATACTTCATAATCCTAATATCGGTTGGACAGATTCCAGCACTCCTAACCTCAATCAATATATCATCTGGTCCTGGAGACGGGTCTTTAATGCTTTCTAAACGGGTCTCGCCAGGCTTATAGAATACAACTGCCTTCATCGTGGTTAGTTCAACAAATTTCTATTTAAGTAATAGTGATAAAGAATGTTGAGGTTATTGGATTATCTTTGCAGCTTCTTCGACTGAAAGGTTTTCATGTATTATTTTCACTATTGCCTCCGTCATCTTTTCAGGGTTCTTATGCTGCCATATGTTTCTTCCAATTGTTCCACCTGCTGCGCCTGCTTTTACAGCCTCCCACACCATCTTTAACACGTCTAATGGGCTGTCCATCTTGGCGCCACCCATCACGACTATCGGGACAGGGCAGCTTCCAGTAACCTCACGATACTTCTCCACGGGCCCTACATATTCTGTCTTCACTATGTCTCCTCCAAGCTCCGCTCCGACTCTAGCAGCCTTCACAGCCTGCTCCAAATCATAGACAACCTTTCCCTTCTCGTCTGTTGGAACCACCTCAACCATGTAGGGTATCTGCCAGTCATCGGCTGCCTGAGCAATCTCGCTTATCTGCTTCATCCTCTCTTCACTCAGCGGCACAGGGCCGAAGTAAGTTGTCTTCACGGCGTCAGCCCCTATCTTAACCGCGAGCTCAACATATTTCACATCAAAGGGTATTGAGAGAACTATCCCTATCCTGCCTGCCAGCCTGTCAGCAAGCTTCCTAGCGATCCCGAAATTTATCAAGACGCCGTCGGCTCCACCCTTAATCACCTTCTCAATCGTGTCCGCGATAACTTCTATCCCCTTGGTTATACCCATCATCCCATGGTCCATGGCCACTACCAGGGTTCTACCATCACCTCTGAAGAGATGAGACGCGCGTATAATCTTTCCCGGAGTATTAAATGGCGGTGAGAAACCAGCGCTCATGACAGCCATTCCTCACACTCAATATTTAACTCTCTCTCCCAGAACTCGCTTGGAAAGGCTTAAATCCACCCCAACCAACGATATAGCTGGCTGAGCTGTGAAGGCTTCCAGCGCTGCTGGAGGCTGGATGCGGGAGAAGCACACGCTTACAATGACCGCACGCATAGGTGCTTGAGGCGCCGCTAACTAGGTGGTGTAAAAACCCCTAGGCCTGAGGACGCCGGCCGGTGGATGCCTCGGCTCGGGCGCCGAAGAAGGGCGCGGCAAGCTGCGAAAAGCCCCGGGTAGCCGCATGCAGGCGTTGATCCGGGGATCCCCGAATGGGATCTCCTGGGGGTTGGAGCTTCGGCTCCAGCCCTCGCTCCCGGGTTTAACCCTGGGAGCGGGAACCCCCCGAACGGAAGCATCCAAGTAGGGGGAGGAGAAGAAACCAATATGGGATTCCCTGAGTACCGGCGA
>CAYTSD010000016.1:0-27036 GCA_964440495.1 uncultured Nitrososphaeria archaeon
GCGAGAAATTTTCCGGTTCGAGAATCGAATCTCATGTTTAGACCAACTTCCTATGAACGAGTTTCAAGAGAAGAACATTGTAATAAATGTTTCCGAATCGTCATCAGAGTAGACGATTTTCAACATTTTTAGGCTCCATCCAATAATAGGGGAGTGAAAGCCTATGCGACTATGTTTTTAACAAGGCTTATCCACCTATCACTTAATAATGGTTAGGATACTGTTCCTCTGCGTTGGGAACCTTGGTAGAAGCCGTATAGCTGAGGCGGTCGCGAAGCGTTATAGAAACAATAGGGTAGAGGTCATGAGCGCTGGAACATGGCTCAGCAGCTATATAAGCCCGGAGGAGAGGAAGCGGAGGCTCATGAAGGCCGCCGAGATCTTTGGAGTAAATCCGCGGGGAAAGACGGAGAAGCAGCTTTTCGACGAGATTAGGGGAAAGGTGCTAAGAATCAATGAACAGGTTATAGAAGTGTTGAGAGAGGGGGAGATAGAAATCTCGGGGGAGGAGCCTAAAATGCTTGAATCATGGATGCTGAAATGGGCCGACATCATAGTCACACTAGCCCCCGAAGCCGCAGCAGATCTTCCCCGAACAGAAATCAGAGGGAAAACTGTAATACATTGGGATATTAAGGATCCCTTCCATCTACCGATTGAGGAGGTGAGGGCGATAAGGGATGAGATAGAGGAGAGGGTGAAAGATCTTCTAGAAAACCTTAAGGAAGACCGCGGCAAGAGTTAAAGAGGATCTTCCTCAGACAGATTCTCTCTTTTGAACACTCCCCACGAAATCTGTATCTTAGAAAATGGAAGTATGGCTAGGTTTTTTACAGGGTTGATCCAGCTACACTGTCATGGTTAGGATTCTCTTCATCTGTGTGGGGAATATGGGAAGGAGTCAGATAGCTGAAGCCTTTGCTAAGCACTATGGAGACAATGATGTAGAGGTCATGAGCGCTGGAACCAGGCCTGGCACCTACCTCACCCCAAACGTGGTAAAAGCCTTGAAGGAGGAAGGGATAGACATCTCTGAGAATAAGCCGAAGAAGCTGGAGCCATGGATGCTTGAGTGGGCCGACATCATAGTCACACTATGCCCTGAAGCCGCAGCGGAATGCCCGCCCATACCGACCAAAGGAAAGAAAATACTACACTGGAACATCAGAGACCCATTCCACCTACCAATAGAAGAAGTAAGAGAGATAAGAGACGAGATAAAGAGAAGGGTGAAGAGACTTGTAAAAGAAACTTCTAGAAGATAATAACATGCCAGATGGGGCTTGAACTTGATTTTATTAAGAATGACCGTTGCGAACGGAGCATTAGTTATTCAAGATCCAAAACCTAAAGGTGGAAAACATTATGAATTAGAATATATAAATCTCATTCGGGATAAAGTAGTAAGAGGTGAGATAAGCCTGGATGAACGCCATAGTTGTCGAAGACTTAACTAAGTATTATAATGGATTTCTCGCCGTTGATCACATAAACTTCAGCGTTAAGTGGGGTGAGCTGTTCGGGTTCTTGGGGCCAAACGGAGCGGGGAAAACGACGACTGTTAGGATGCTATGTGGCTTGACGAGAATAAGTGAAGGAGATGCCCGCGTAGCTGGTTACAGTCCACTCAGGGAGCTTAAGCTTGTCAAGAAGTCAATCGGCCTCGTACCTGACGTATCGAATCTCTACTCAGAGCTAACTTGTCAAGAAAATCTTCTCTTTGCTGGAGAGATGTATGGGCTTAGAAAAGAAGAGAGGAAGAAGAGGACACGTGAGCTTCTCGAGTTCTTTGGCTTAGCCGAGAAAAAGGATTCCAAGTTTGGTCAGCTTTCGAAGGGTCAGAAGAGAAGGCTTACGATAGCTGCTGCTCTTATCCATAATCCTAAGATATTGTTCTTGGATGAGCCGACAATAGGCTTAGATGTGATGAGTAGGAGAATGATATGGAACATGATAAGAGAATTGAATGAGAAAGGGTTGACAATTTTCATCACAACCCATAACATATACGAAGCCTTTAATCTATGTGATAGAATAGCTGTCATAAACAAGGGAAAGATAATTGCTGTTGACAGCCCCTCCGAGCTTAAAAGAAAATTCTCAGGAAGTGAAGTTCTCGAGATATCCTTCACCGGAGAGTTAAGCGTCGAAGAGGTTTCTCAAATCTCCGGAGTTGTAAAGGCTTCATATTCAGGAGGATCTCTAAAGCTCGTCGTGAGTGATCCCCTATTAGTGATAGAAGAAATTGCTAGAAAGGCCAAATCTAAGAAGGTCTCCCTTAACTACGTGAATTTGAGGGGAGCCGACGCGGAAGAAGTCTTCCTCAGGATAATAGGTGACAAAAATGCTTGATGATATCCGAGGAGCATTCTATATCACGAAGAAAGATCTAAAGGAGTATTATTTCAAGCCACCTACGATAAGCTGGGGAATCGCTTTTCCCTTTGTTTTCGCCCTCGCCTTCTTGCTAAGAGGATGGGATAAACTATGGCTTGCTCCAGGACTTCTAACTCTCTCGCTTTTCTTCGGCTCAACCTCGATGTCAGCTGCCTCCATAGTTTTCGAGCGGAGAACAGAATCCTTTGAGAGATTGCTCCTATTTCCGATAAGCTATCTTGGCGTTGCCTTAGGTAAGTCGCTCAGCAGCTTCTTCTTCGGCCTTCTTTCATCCACCGCAACAGTAGCCATTATCCAGATATTCCTTCTCATAACGCCGCATAATTTGACGTTGTTAGCGTTATGTATCTTGGGATCGGCTCTACAGTTCTCCTCGATGGGAGTTTTATTGTCCTTCGCCGTGAAAGATCCCGCGCAGGCCATGACTATCTTCAACTCTGTCAGGTTTCCCATGATCTTCCTATGCAATGTCATAATACCTATTAGCAAGCTTCCCCAATATCTTACACCCATATCCCTCGCAATACCTCTGACGTATTCAGCAGAAGCAATAAGATACGCTCTGGTTGGAAACTATGACATACTGCCACCACAGCTATCAATACCTTTGACATTCATCTCATTTTTCGTATTCCTCTATCTTGCGGAAGTCCTTATAAAGAAAAGCATACCATAAAACCTTATTAAATCAAGACTTTTAGAAAAAGTTAGGAAACTTATTCATCAGCTTCTCAATAAGAAGAAAAATCCTAATAGATATTCAAATAGATGAAGACCAAGGCTTTGACACAGTTTAGTGGACCGGGCGGGATTTGAACCCGCGGCCTCCCGCGTGCGAGGCGGGCGATCTCCCACTGATCTACCGGCCCCTAGGTTTATGCTTGTTTGAAGTGGTTTTTAGATTTTCTTTCTGTAGTGTTCTATCGTCCTTTTTAATCCTTCTTCCAGCGTTATTATTGGTTTGTATCCTAGTTTTTTCTTGATTTTTTCTATGGTTGGGTAGCTTCTCATGGGTTCTTTTTCTGCTTGGGTTCTGGGTGGGAGGAGCTGGAGCTTGGAGGAGGAGTTTGTCAGCTTCTTTATCAGTTCGGCCAGCTCCCTTATCGAGATCTCGTTTCCAGTTCCTATGTTGAATACTTCTCCGACCGCCTCCTCTCTTTCTAAGGCTAGCTCGACCGCGTGGCAGTAGTTTAGGATGTAGGTTGGGTCTGTTGTGTCTCTTCCAGCGTTGTAGAGCTGGATAGGCTCATTTCTTAGGGCAGCTTTGATGAATCTCGGTATAGCTGTTGTGGGGACATCGTATTCTCCGAACAATTTCCAAGCCCTGAAGATCACCGTGGGCAGACCCCTATGTCTGTGGTAGCTCTTGACAAGGTTTTCCGAGATTACCTTTGAGTAGTCGTAGGGTGTTCTAGGGTTAAGCGGTGTCTGCTCACTGACTGGAAGCTCTACGGGAACTCCGTAAACATTCGCAGAGGAGGCGTAGATGAATCTTTTAACCTTCCTTCTAGATGAAGCCTCAAGCATGTTCAATGTCCCGAAGCTATTAACCTTGTAGCATTGATAAGGGTCTTCAAGCGTCTTTGGGATATTTGCTATCGCTGCGAGATGTATCACGGCGTCAAACTCTAGGTTTTCAAGATTGTTCCATAAACTGTTGAAGTCCGAGACATCTGCCTTAATGTCCGCCCCCTCTCTCAAATCGATTCCGATAACGGTGTGCCCTTTGCTTGTTAGATAGTTTCTTAGATTTTTCCCGACGAATCCTTCTGAGCCTGTTATAAGTATCTTCATCGAGGGTCAAGGCTTCCTACCTGGTTATGAGTTTTCCGCTACAGAAACCTTAATACATCTTTTCCCGCTGGTTTATGGGGGATGCCTTCACTCGGTGAGATGCTTCGCAGAGCTATCAGCAAGCTAACCTCAGCCAGCAGTGTCGATAAACGTGTAATTGAGGAGCTTGTCAGAGATCTTCAGAGAGCTTTGCTCATGGCGGATGTGAATGTGGAGCTTGTTCAGTCCCTCTCGGAGAATGTTCGGAGAAGAGCTTTAGGGGAGAAGGTTCCGCCTGGAATCTCGAGGAAGGAGCAGCTCATCAAGATAGTTTACGAGGAGTTGGTTAAGCTTCTCGGGGAGGAGGCTGCTAGGCTCAGTATCCCGAAGAAACCCTATGTAATCATGATGGTCGGCATCCAGGGGACGGGGAAGACGACAACGGTCTCAAAGCTTGCAAACTATCTGAAGAGAAACGGCTACAGCGTCGGAGTAGTGTGCGCAGACACCTACAGACCCGGCGCAAGCAAACAGCTCCAGCAACTCCTCCATGGAAGAGATATACCGGTCTACTGGGAGGAATCCAAAGATGCTGTCGAGATAGCTAGGAGGGGTGTCGAGAAACTTCGGGAGAGCGGAGCGGATGTGATCTTAATCGATACAGCGGGCAGGCATCGAAGCCAGGAGACCTTGATGGAGGAGATGAAGCAGATGCAGAAGGCTGTGAAACCTGATGAGATAATACTGATAGTTGATGCGACAATAGGTCAGCAGGCTGGCGCGCATGCTAAAGCTTTTCATGACGCGACGCCCATCGGCTCAATAATATTAACGAAGGTCGATACATCTGCTAAAGGTGGCGGAGCGCTCTCAGCGGTGGCGGCTACGGGAGCGAAGATAAAGTTTCTTGGAACAGGTGAGAGGATAGAGGATATAGAGCTCTTCAACCCTAGGAGATATGTTGGGAGGCTTCTTGGACTAGGAGACATAGAAGGGCTCCTGGAGAAGATAAGGCTGGCCGAGGTCGAGATGAGTGAACAGCAGGCGAAAGCATTCTTGAAGGGTGAATTCACGCTAGAGCAGTTCGTTAAACAGTTGAGGGACATGAGGAAGGCTGGCCCACTCTCCAAGCTTCTAGCAAAGCTTCCTATTCCAGGAATGCCTGAGATTCCACGTGAAGCCGCTGCCCAAGCTGAGAAACAGATTGACAGATGGTCTGCGATAATCCAGTCGATGACAAGCGAGGAGAGAGCCGACCCACACATATTGAATTCTTCTAGGATTAAGAGGATTGCCCGTGGGGCAGGTGTCTCGGAGAGGGATGTGAAAGCCCTCCTCAAGCAGTATAAGATGACTAAGAAGCTTATGAAGGCTGCTAAACGTGCTCCCCAGAAACTTCTACGCCAACTCTACAAGACGTGAGGATGCTTAAATAGGGGGTGAAGCCGGTTGGAGACCGCTGACAAAGTTCTCTCGAAGGCTCTTAAGATTCTGGAAAAGTATCCACTATGCGACTATTGCCTTGGGAGACAGTTCGCGGCGTTGGGATATGGTGTTAGCAACGCTGAGAGAGGGAGGGCGATTAAGACCATGCTCCTAATAGAGGGGCATAGGCTCAGCGGTGAGGGAAGAGAGGAAGGGGTAGAGATACTCTCCCATCTCGCTGCCTCGGGATTCAAGCCCGCAGCAACCTTGATGAAAAAACTTGGAGCCCAACCTCCAGAAGAGAAGCCTTGCTACATCTGCGAAGGCATCCTGAACAAGAAGAGATTTCAGGAGATAAGTGGGAAAATAATCGAGGAGCTTAGAAGTTACGAGTTTAGAAACCTTGTCGTGGGGGCTAGGGTTCCAACGGAGGTTAGGGAGAGAGAGGACAGCCTTCGCTCCGAGTTCGAGATAGACACTGGAGAGGACATTAAGGGGGACATAACGAGAGAGATTGGGAAGATTCTTCAAAGAGAGTTCAAGGCTGAGATAGAGTATCATAACCCGGAGATAGTTGTCCTCGTCGACCTCTTCTCGCAGGAATACCTAATTCAAGTCAATCCACTCTTCATTAAGGGGTTTTACAGGAAGCTTGTTAAGAACATCCCCCAGACACCATGGTATTGTAGGTATTGCTGGGGACGTGGATGTGAGCACTGTAACTATACTGGTAGAGAGTATCCCGAGTCGGTGAGCGAGTTCATAGGGAATCCAGCCATAGAGTTGTTTGAAGCCCTTGACTACAAGTTCCACGGCGCCGGGAGGGAGGATGTTGACGCGAGAGTTGCCGGAACGGGGAGGCCTTTCATCCTAGAGTTGAAGCATCCTAGGAAGAGGTTCATCGACCTATCGGTTCTCGAGGAGAGGATAAACAGGGAGGCGGCGGGGAAGGTTGAGGTCTCCGGCTTAGCCTACTCTAGTAGGAGGGAGCTTAGGATACTTAAGTCGCTCTCCCCAATAGCTTCGAAGACCTATGAAGCCGTTGTCGAGTTTGACGGCGAGGTTGATGAAGAGAGGCTGAGGATGGTTGAAGAGAGGTTCAGGGACATAGTGGTTGAGCAGAGAACCCCTAGGAGGGTTCTTAAGAGGAGAGCGGACAAAATTAGGATGAAGAAGCTATACTATGTTGAGGCAGAGAGGCTTGACGACAGGGTGGTCAAGTTCAGGATAAAGACTCAGGGGGGACTCTACGTGAAGGAGCTCATAGATGGCGACGAGGGGAGAACTCAGCCGAACATAGCCGAGGCTCTAGGAAGAAAACCTCTCAAAATCGACTTAACTGTCGTTGAAGTGGAGGCAGCTGGCTCGGCTTAGAGCTTATTAGAAGCCCTCTATAGATGTGGAGCCGATGCCTCAGCCCGTGGTCGAGAATATCAGGAGAGGAATCGAAGAACTTAGGGGGAGGATTCTAGACGATTATCTCAAGATACTTAGCGTTCCCGCCGTCAATCCATCGATGGGCGGTGAGGGAGAGTATAGGCGGGCTGAACTCATAGAAACCCTGTTGAAGAACAATTATGGTCTCGATGTTGAGAGGTTTGACGCCGAGGATGAGAGGGTTAAGGAAGGGCTTAGACCCAACATTGTCTCAATCATCGAGGGAGAAGAGAAGCGTAGGCTCTGGATAGTTGCACATCTTGACACGGTTCCAGAGGGAGATAGAAGCCTATGGGAGACAGACCCCTTCAAACCCATCCTCAAAGACGGCAAGATAATTGCGCGGGGAGCTGAAGACAATGGACAGGGAGTAATCTCGGCTATTCTAGCCGCCGCCCTCTTCAAGCATCTCAAGATTAAGCCTAAGCTAACCCTCGGAGTAGCTCTTGTCTCAGATGAGGAGGCTGGAAGCGACTATGGAATAAACCATCTCATAAAGCAAGGGGTATTCCGTGAAAAAGACTTAGTCATAGTTCCAGACTATGGAGACCCTGAAGGGAAGACCATAGAGATCGCTGAGAAATCTATTCTATGGTTGAAGATTAAGACGAGGGGGGTCCAGACCCATGCAAGCACACCTCACAAAGGCTTAAATGCACATAGGGTTGGGATGAGGTTCGCCACGGAACTCGACGCAGCTCTACATGAAAAATACTCAGCCTACGACCAGCTATTCGACCCACCTACATCAACCTTCGAGCCGACGAAGAAAGAGGCGAACATAGAGAATGTAAACACGATTCCAGGCACGGACGTCCTCTACTTTGACTGTAGGATTCTGCCGCAGTATCATCTCGACGAGGTTTTGGAGACCGTGAGGAGGGCTGCGGACTCTTATGGGAGGCTCTATGGAGCGGGGATAGAGGTTGAGGAGGCCATGAGGTTCGACGCCCCTCCACCAACATCTCCAGACAGCGAGGTCGTTAGGAGGCTTAGGAAGGCTCTCAAGCTCTCACGTGGAGTGGAGGCTGAGGTGAAGGGAATAGGGGGAGGAACCTGTGCAGCCCACTTCAGACGAGCTGGACTGGAAGCAGCAGTCTGGTCAACCATAGACCTCACAGCCCATCAACCCAACGAGTACTGCTGGGTGGAGAATATCCTCAAGGATGCGGAGGTGTTTGCCCTAGCAGCTATGCTTGAATGAGAGTTAGGCTTAAAAACAGGCGTTAAGAAGTGGCAGTCGAGCTGGAGAAGGGGTGATGAGGTCTAGCCCGCTACATCATAACAGCCGCACTTCCCTACGCGTATGCTCCTAGACACTTCGGCCACCTAGCTGGAGCCTATCTTCCAGCAGACATCTACGCTAGATTTAGGAGGATGATGGGAGACGAGATAGTATTCGTATGCGGAACCGATGAGAATGCCAGCAGCATAGTTATCGAGGCCATGAGGCAGGGAATCACGCCCAAGGAGCTATGCGACCGATACTATCCCCAGCAGAAGGAAGTGTTCAAGAGGCTTGGAGTAAGCTTTACCATCTTCTCGAGGACAAGTAAGCCTATACACTATGAAACGGTTGAGGAGTTCTATAGGAGGCTCTGGGAGAAAGGCTACATCTACTCTAAGGAGGTTAAGCAGTGGTGGTGCCCAAACGATAAGATATTCCTCCCAGACCGGTTCGTGATAGGGACGTGCCCGAGATGCGGCGCACCAAACCAGTATGGAGACGTATGTGAGGTCTGCGGAGCATGGTATGAATCCTTCGAACTCATAAACCCGAGATGCGCCCTCTGCGGAGCGAAGCCGGAGATAAAAACTAGGAAACACTTCTTCCTAAAGCTAAGCACCCTCTCAGACAAGGTCTACGAATACGTCAAAGACAAAACATTCTGGAGGAAGGCAACCTATAACAAGACAATTGCATGGCTCAGGAAGGAGGGACTCAAAGACAAAGATATAACAAGAGACTATGAGTGGGGGCCTCCTGCACCCTTCCCGGGCGCCCGAGGCCAAGTCATCTATAATTGGGCTGAAAATCTTCTTGGATACATTTCAGCTACAAAGGATTGGGCTGTGAATGTTTTAGGTGAGCCTGATGCTTGGAAGAGGTTCTGGCTTGATAAGGAGACGATACTCTACTGCTTCATCGGGAAGGATAACCTCTTCTTCCACACAATACTCTTCCCCGCAATCCTGATAGCGCACGGAGACTATATTCTCCCCTACAACGTGGTTGTCAACGAGTTTGTGAATCTTGAGGGTGAGAAGCTCTCAACGAGCCGCGGATGGGTTGTATGGCTTCACGACCTCCTCGCGGAATACGACCCAGACATGATAAGATACTATGCCGCGGCCATCGCCCCCGAGAATAAGGACACGGACTTCAAGTGGCAAGACTTCGCAGAGAAGATTAACGGAGAGCTTATTGGAACCTTCGGAAACCTCGTCCACAGAGTTCTCACATTCATCCACAGTAGGCTTGATGGTAGGGTCCCTGAGCCGCAGGAGCTTGACGACAGAGATAGAGAGATTCTTAACGAGAGGATTAAGACAGCCGAGGAGGTCAAGTCTCTGATAGAAGCCTGCGAGTTTAAGGCTGGCCTTAGGAGAATCTTGAGGCTTGCTCAGGAGGGAAACCGCTACCTAAACGAGAAGGCTCCATGGAAGAATCCGGAGAATGTTGACACAGCGCTCCATGTCCTCGCACAGCTTGTCCTAACACTTGCGGTCATATCTTTCCCCTATCTTCCATTCACGTCGGAGAAGATGCTCACATACCTAAACTATGGGAAGAATGCTGAAGAGCTGCGTTGGAGCGAAGCCGAGGCAACGCTTCCACCCGGCCATAAGATAGGTACGCCTAAGCCATTGTTTAGGAAGATAACTCGCGGGGAGATTGATGTGAAGATACGTAAGCTCCAGGAGATAAAGAAAAAGGTTAGGGAGGTTTAGCTGAGGGTTTTTATCCCCAGCTCTTCCATAATTTTTTCCAGTTCATCTTCACTAAAGCCTTCCCTCTCTTTCTCTACCACCTCCTGTACAGCTTTCTCCTTAAGTCCATCGCTTTTCACGCCTGTGAGGATTAGAGAAACTTGAATCGATGAGTTCATTGAGCTGTCGATGCGTGCTCCCCAGATTACCAGCGCCTCCTCGCCCATGAGTTCAGCGATTATCTCGGCGGGTCTAGCGGCTTCGCTTATCTTCATGTCCTCGCCTCCCGTGACGTGAACTATTGCGCCCGTTAATCCCTCATAGCTTACGTCTAGAAGCGGTGTCTGGAGAGCTGTGAATGTCGCCTCCTCAGCCCTGTTCGGAGTCGAGGATTTCCCTATCCCGAGGGCGGCCAAGTTTCCACGCATCATTATTGTCCTGAAGTCGGAGTAGTCTATGTTGATTAGACTCGGCCTAGCAATCGACTCGGTTATGCTCATAATCATGCTGCTTATCACTTCATCGGATATCGAGAAGGCTGTCTTCAGGCTATACTGTGGATAGAGGTCGAGAAGCTTGTTGTTGTCTATTGCGACGACTGTGTGGCAGTTCCTCCTCATCTCCTCCAATCCCTGGAGCGCTATACGTTTCCTAACGTTTCCCTCGAACTTGAAGGGGAGGGTTACTACGCCGATTACGACTGCGCCGACCTCCTTCGCAACCTCAGCTATGAGTGGAGCTCCACCCGTCCCTGTTCCGCCGCCGAGACCCGCTGAGACGAAGACTATGTCTGAGCCGCTTAAAGCATCTCTAATCTCATCTATGGATTCCTCCGCCGCCTGCCTTCCCATGGAGGGGTCTCCACCCGCTCCACGAAACCTTGTAACAGTTTTCCCCAGAATTATCTTCCGATGGGCCTCTATCAGGTCTAGGTGCTGAGCATCGGTGTTAGCTGCAACGATCTTCACACCCTTAAGCTTCATAGAGGTTAATCTGTTGGCTGTGTTGCAGCCTGCTCCACCGACACCTATCAGAACAATCTTTACCTCATCTTCCGGTGGGATTATAATTGGGTCTTCATTCACTTATGACTGCCTCCTCTCTTATAAAGTCTCTGACAGCCATCCGTATTGCCTCAGCCCTGTTAGGGTAGATTCTCCTCCTAACAAGCTCGTCGATGGCCTCAATGTACACTTCTGGAAGATGAACCGTTACAACCTTCACACCTATTCACCTCCTTTCTAACGTCCAGTCAGTTCGCTGAAAGTGCGAGAATAAAATCTGTTAATAATACCCATGTATCCTCCGTGCAACTATCCTACATGATTTTCCATGGCCACTTAATGCAAAAAATGATTAAAGCCTAGCTTCAAAACATTATTTTTGGTCGGTAAAGGCGAGCTACGTATGGCCAAGAAATATCGGAAAGGGTTGGAAGATTTCCCGAGAATCCTCGAGATACTCGTAGATGAATCTGCGAAGGGGGTTCCAATAGTGGTTGAAGGGGTCAGAGATAAGGCTGCACTCCGCAAGATAGGCGTCAAGGGGGAGATAATAGTGTTTAGGTCGTTTAAAAGCCTCAGAGAATACTTCGAGACGCGGGATATAAGATGCGTAATCCTCCTACTTGACTTAGATTCAGAAGGCGAACGGATGACTATGATTGCTAAGAAGACTCTGGAAGGAGTTGTAAAAAACATCGACACAAGCCTATGGAAAAGATTAAAGAAATTCCGAAACATCGGGTTAACGGAGATAGAGTCTTTACCAATCTTCGCGGAGAGAATAAACATTCGCTGAGGAGAGCTTTAAACCCTCTTATGAAACTTTCAGCAAAGCCTAATCCTCTTTCCCCCTACCTAGGGTTAGGTCTCTAATTAGAAAAGCTACATTCAGAACTATTAGAGCTATAAGTAGAATTCTACCATAGGGTGGATAGATCTCTCCTCTAAGGAAGAGTGAAGCATATCCTATTCCAGTCCAGTAGGGTATCCTGAACCCTGTCCATCTCCCAACTATGTTTTCAGGCGGCACGGGAGACCAGAAATCTGTTCCAGGATTCGCATCCCCCTTTGTCAGGAATCCTCCATCAAGTCTCGCAACAGCTCTATGAACTATAAGCTCATCTGAGCCAGGCTTATAGAATACTATTACATCACCGTTGAACCCCGTTCTTATGTCCTCTGGCTTAACGTTCTCGTCTATCAGTATCACGTCTCCTACCATTAGGGTAGGCTCCATGCTTCCACTCTTAACCACTAGAAGTGGGAAAACTCTTCCAGTATAGTTATAGAGCAGCACCACGGAAAGCATAGTGAGAAGTAGGAGTAGGGTTATGAAGGTAGCCCAGCTCAGTATCTTGTCTCTTCTAGTTCTCCCTCCTCCCTCACTCATCTTAGATTCTTGGAACCTTCCGCCTCCTCCTAGGTCTTCCACCTCTCCTCCCCGCCTTCATCCCTTTAACCGACTTCAAAACCACCAACACCGCTACAGCTATATTTACTAAGGCTGCAGCCATTATTGTTATGAAGTTTGACCCTGATTCGACGCCGGGATAAAGTATGTTGACGAGCGTGTTTCCCTTCAACTCTTTAACATAGTTTATCGTAGTGTTTCCGTAGTTTATTTGGAAGGTGTAGGAGCCCTTTGGTAGAAGCATCATTACGTGACCCTTCTCGTCGCTGGCTGCTTCTCCAACTTTTCCAAGCTTATCCTTCGCAATTATCTCAGCTCCCTTCACAGGATTTCTTGAGATATCGTAGATTGTCATACCGAATACATAGACGTTTGTCTTGAGTGTAAGCTCTTTCATCGGCTCCTCTAGATAGAGAGTCTTATCGCCGACTGTTCTACCTCTGAACTCTATCTTGATGTGAACTTCCCCCTCGGGAAGCCTTTCAGTGAAGATGTTCTCCTCTATTAGATTGTGGGATGCAACTGGCTCTCCGTTGACATACACCTCCGCAACGCCGTCTCTCAAGGGTTCATCATCTCCTCTTAGAACACTCACAGTTAAGCTATGAACCCTCGCCACAAAGGTGACAGATTTCTCATCAACGTTTAAGTCGAATTCGGATGGGTCGGTCTTAACTTCTACATCTCTGTAGAGGAGCTTGACGTAGATTGTGCTGTTGGGGAGGTTTTTGACCCTCGCCTCTCCAGCTTCATTCAGTTCTACCTCTATATCCCTGTCCCCTACCGTGAGGACGGCTGTTCCACCGTCAAGAGGCTTCTTAACGGAATCAACGAACTTCAGTCTGGCGTCAAGCACCCCAACCGCCTTCAAATCTATTTCAGGAGTTACTGTTGAAACCTCTAGGCTTGTATCAAGAACCTTGAATCCATAGTACCATGCCGTGAGCTTATAAACTGTTAATGGAAGGTTTTCTAGAAGAGCTTCTCCATCATCCCCGCTTACAAACTCTTTCTTAAATGCTCCAGCTTGAAGTCTCACATTCACTCCAGGTAGGGCATCCTCTTGGTCACTGTCATAGATTCTCAAGACAATATCTGTCATGGATGCTTGAAGCGTCAAATTCATGTCGGATTTCAGGTCTATCTCTTTCTCCCCAACTTTAATTTCGTCAAAAAATACTGTGAGCCTGTAGCTTGTTGGGAGAAGAGGATTCGAGGAACCCCTACCATCCTTACCTGTCTTAAATAATGTCACTTGGGTTCCATTCATAAGTTCAACCGATATATCCGCGCTAAGAGGTTTTCCCTTAAGATTAGTTACGTAAACATTTACCTTATAGCTGGTAAGAGGTAGGGTTACTTCCTGATCTTCTTTGGATATCGTTATGCCGTCTTTCCCTCCAACTTTTGAATCGTCGAAGAATAGTTCAGCCGAGTAGTCTGAGGCGGATGGAACGTTTTCAATAACTGCTTTCCCTCCCCTCATCTTGAATCTGAATTCAAGTCCGCTTCTCTTCAAAGTGCCTTTAAGATATTTAGCCATCGTCTCATTGGCAAGTCCCGTTGTGTTAACTTTTAAGGTGATGTCGTAGAACTTTCCATTTACTTTTCCAAGAGATGTTTCCTTCTTCACCTCGTAGGTTGCTGAGTATACTGTTAGGTCTCCGAGGGTTACTCGGAGTGTGAAGTTCATTATTGGAACGTGGCCGAAGGAGAGTGTTCCATCCGTTGTTTCCGCCTCTGCGACGAGGATGTCTCCGCTCCCCCTCAGCTCACCTCTCAAATTAAATTGGTCTCCAGCGATAACATCCTTTCCATCAGCATCATAGACTGTCACGTTAAGCCTAACAGCGTTCACCATTAAATCCATCTCCGTGTCGTCGAGTACGTTAAGTATCTTTGAGTCACTTTTACGAACTACGTATTCCTTGAATTTTGCCTCAACATAGTATTTGCCCTTTGGGACGAGTTTTAGGATTGCTTCCCCGTTTTCATCTGAGGTTGCGGTGCTCACCGGAGGCTCGTCAAGCTCCCTTCTAATGGAGACCACGACGTTTTCCACGGGTTTTTGGTCTATGTCCTTAACTCTTACAGTAACCCTGTACAGTGAGAGGTGGAGTGTCGTCTCCTGGTTCCCGAGGCTAAGGCTCTTCGTCCCCTCATCATAGGTGCGATCCTTATAGTATACCTTCACGTGATACTCCCCTACGGGGAGGGGGCCGAAGACTATCTTTCCATCTGAGCCTGTTAAGCCGCTGAAGGTTACGGAATCGTTGAGTTGATGTGTTAATGTAACGTTTGCATCCTTGACGGGGTCTCTTCCCTCACTGTCATAGACTCTAATAGTCCACTTACTTAGAACGTCGACCTGTACGGTGTGGTCGGGTAGGTCATCATAAACGAAATGTTTGTTATAGACCTTGTATCCTGGAGGGTAGTAGACTTTCATGGTGTAGGTCTCGTTATGGATTATTGTTGGGGTTACTTGTCCACTACTATCCGTGGTTCCCCGAAATATCCTAACCCCGCTAGTTACGTTATAGACCTCCACTATTGCTCCCTGCAGTGGCTTATCGTCAAGGGTTTTGATGGTTATGGTAAGTTGTTCTGGCTGTATGGCTGAGACCTCCGTCAGCGTCAGTGGGGCTAGGGCTATTAGGAGCGTTGCCAAGAGAAGCGCAGCTGTCTTCATGCCTCTCAACTAGTCTCGAGATTGTAAGGGGATATATTTATGGGGTTCTCTTCCCTAAGCATATAGGCTGAGAATATGAGGGTCTATCAGGAGGAGATTGTAGTTAAAAGTAGAGGCGAGACAGACATCATAGATATAAGTGGGAGAGTTGGAGAGGTGGTCTCGAGGTCAGGTATCCGAGCTGGGACAGCCCACGTCTTCGTGGTAGGCTCTACGGCAGCTATAACGACGATAGAGTATGAGCCTGGCTTAAAAGAGGATTTACCCGCAGCCCTGGAGCGTATAGCTCCCAAGAACGCTGAGTATAAGCATCATCTGAGGTGGGGTGACTATAACGGCCACAGCCATGTGAGAGCCTCTATCCTCGGGCCGAGTCTAACAGTTCCAGTTAGAGACGGTGAACCTGTTCTAGGAACATGGCAGCAGATCATCCTAGTTGAACTTGACGTCAGACCTAGGACTAGGAGGATAGTTGTAACGGTTACTGGCGAGTGATGTTTGCTGAGGAGATCGTCTCAAGGGTCCATCTGACAGCGTTTATTATCTCACGTAGCCTATGCTCCTCCCTGAAGTTTCTAACCACTATTTCCTTGACTCTATCTCCGTCGAGGATTACCTCGTAGCTGAGCTCGTGGCCTGGGGATAGAGTTCCTTTCTCAACTCTCTCGGCATCGGCTCTGCTCATGGCGTCGAGAACCTTTCTGATAAGGAAGGAGGAGAATGGCCGCATATCAGATGTCACGGTGATATTTGGATTGATTATGAACCTTATCTCATTCGAGGTGACGGTGACGGTCGCCAAGCTCTCTCCCTCCCTCGATTTCAGAACCCTAACCCTACCTCCTACGCTAGGCTCAGCACGTGGAAGAGGCTTCTCAGCAATCTTCGGCCTCTTAAAACTTCTCACCGCAAGCTCCTCATCAACAAACTGGATAAGCTTCTGCAGTGTCTCAATCTCCTTGGTTAGCTCACTCACCCTTCTCTCAAGATACTCCTTTATCTCTGCAAGTGTCTTAACTTTCTCGTCATCTTTGCCCGACATTTCCTAAACCCCCGCCGTCTCAGCCGTCACCTTCTTCAGCTGGCTTCTATACATCTCTATCAGCTCCTTGACAGTTGTAGCGTCTTCTGGCGCTTTATCGAATCTGTAGCGTCCAGTGAATCTCGGGAACCTTATCGCCAACCCGTATCCTTCTCTTATCGACCCCCATCCAGCTCTATGAGTTGGGCTCAGAGTTATCTCCGCTCCAATAATCTCCAAGACTATCTTAGGCTCGAGCCAGACATCGGCCTCCATTCCAGACTCAACCCTCGCATGTCTATGAGGAATCTTGTAGGGTTCAAGCATCTCTGGAAGCTTTTTCAAGTCCTCGTCGGTGAATCCGCTTCCAACCTTACAGACTGATTGGAAGACATCTCTATCCTTGTCGTAGGCTGCCATGAGGAGTGCTCCATAGGTTCCGCTTCTCCTACCTCTGCCGTGGAAGGCTCCGACGACGACGAGGTCAACCGTGTCTATCATCTCGCTCTTATAGTCGCGCTTATACTTTATCCAGAGCCATCCCCTTGCTCCAGCCCTGTATATCGCGTCCTCGCTGATAGACTTCACTACAAGCCCCTCACATCCATACTCGATTGCCTCTTGGAAGAATCTTTCAAGCCCCTCCACGTCGTTGTCGATGAACGTTGCCTTGCTTAGCTTGACGCGGTCGTCGACCTTGACTATTGACTCGAGGACTTTCCTCCTCTCGAGGAGTGGTTCGACTGTGAGGTCTCTCCCATCGACATAGAGGACGTCGAAGAAGTAGAGGTTCACGGGATACTGCTCAACAGCCTTATGAATATCATGTTTACGCTTCCTATGCATCAATTCTTGGAATGGAAGCATATCTCCTGTGTCTGGGTCTACTGCAACCGCCTCACACTCAAGTATCGCCTCCTCCGCCTCTATGTTTCCTTCAGCCATCTCGACAACGTCTGGATACTGGTTTGTGATGTTCTCCTGCCTCCTCGAGAATATGATTACGGTCTTCCTGCTCTTGTGAATCTGCATGCGCTCCCCATCATACTTGTATTCGGCGAGACATTTTCCACCGAGTTTCTCGAGTATCTCTTGAGGTGAGGAGAGACGTTCAGCGAGCATGGGTCTTATAGGTTTCCCGATAGTTATCCTGAACTTCTTTATCCCTTCAAGTCCCTCGGATGCGGCTACCTTGGCGACGTATCCTATGTCTGAGCTTAGGTTGTAGGCTCTCTCGAAATGTTTCCGAGCCTCTTTCCCTCCACCGAATAGGATTGCGAGGGCGTCGAGGACCGTCATGTCGGCGACACCGAGCCTCATCTTCCCAGTAACTATCCTGAGGATGTATTTCGCCTCCTTCGGCTGGGCTGAGGCTAGGAGGCCGCTCAGTATCTGGACACGTGCCTCCATGGCTCCCTCCCCAGAGGCCTTAGCAATCTTCTCTAGAGCTGAGTAGACGTCCTCTACTGTAAGCTGCTGCATGAAGAGGGTTACTTGGGTCTTCTTTGAGAGCATCTTCTCCCCTACGAGGCCGACGTCTCCTAGCTTGCTGTAGGCTTCTTGAACCTCCTTCTCACGGGCGCCCGAAGCCAATCTAACCGCTCTGAGGGCGAGTTTGTCAGCGACACCCAGCTCTATCCCGACGAAGGGTGGATAAATCTCCCCTATCGTTAGGTACACCACCTTATCGATTATCTCTGGCGGGGTTTTTCTCAGAAGATCTACGAGGAGGTCTGTCATCTCAAGCCTACTAGTCGTGGCCTCGATCTTCTCATAGTAGTTGACGAGCTCCGAGAAGAGCATTCCAACCAATCTTGGGTTAATCGTCTAATTAAGGGTTCGGCGGGGCTGGGGAGTCGGGAGGTTTTGGAAAATACTGGGAGAATCCCGTAGGATTGAATCCTTAAGTCTATGGTGAGGGTTTATGGATTGAGGGGTCGATGCTTGGAGTGGAGTGAGTGGAGGCCTATCTATGAGGAGGCGGTGAGTGTTTTAGGGCTCTCGGTGGAGAGGGATGAAGAGGCTGCCGAAGCCTTGGATAATCTGCTTAGGGATAGGGCTCTAACCCTCTCGGAGCTTCGGATAAGGCTTGGAGGAGGAGCGGCGATAGTCTTCGGAGAGGGGGAGACTCTTAGAAGAGACCTAGAAGGATTTCTCGGGGCCAGGCTTCTGGGATATATGGCCATAGTGGCTGTAGAGGGAGCTGTGGAGACGATTCTAGAGAAGGGTATAACTCCGCACATAGTTGTAACGAGGCTGGGGAGAGGCGGGGAGGCCTTGGTAGAGGCTTCTAGGAGAGAGGCTGTAACGGTGATTCAGGCACATGGGGGAAACTTGGAGAAACTTAGAGAAATCGTGCCTAGGCTTCCCGGCCCCCTCCTCGGGGTCACCAGGGCTAAGCCTGTTGGAACAGTCTATAGTCTTGGAGGGTTCACAGGCTTTGACGGAGCCCTATATCTCCTTGAAGCCCTCGGGTTTGACACGATTGCCTTGGCTGGAGTCGGTTTGGGGAGAGAGGCTGGGGAACTTGAACGCGGCGAGCATGCTGTAGCCCTAATGATATTGGAGAGGTTCGCATCAACCTTTCGGGGAAGACTCTACAATGTTTCAGACGAGGAGGTTAAGGGGTTTAGGAGGGTGGGCTTCGAGGAGCTGTCAAGGGCTGTAGGTAACATTTATTCAAGGCCTTGGGGCTTCTGGAGAAAGTGAAGGAGGATATGGCGGAAGAGAAGTATCTTATAGGAATTATCGGCGGCTCAGGAATCTATGACCCAGGCCTCCTACAGAACCCTCAGCAAGTCAAGGTCTACACACCCTACGGGAACCCGAGCTCAACAATAACTGTTGGAACCTACCTTGGGAAGCGGATAGCTTTTCTCCCGAGACACGGTGAGAGGCATACAATCCCGCCGCACGCGATAAACTATCGGGCGAATATATGGGCTTTGATGGAGCTTGGTGTTGAGAGGATTCTGGCGCCGAGCGCCGTTGGAAGCCTCCAAGAAGAGTTCAAGCCAGGTGACATAGTTCTCCCAGACCAGTTTATCGATAGGACTTGGGGGAGGCCTTCAACCTTCCACGACGGCGGGAGAGTTGCGCACGTGAGTATGGCAGACCCCTTCTGCCCAGAGCTAGCCGACATAATCTATGACACAGCCGTCTCACTGAATCTACCTATACACAAGGGTGGAACCTATGTCTGCATACAGGGGCCAAGGTTCTCGACCAGGGCTGAGTCGAGGATGTTTAGGAGCTGGGGGGCGCACATTATCGGGATGACTCTTGTACCTGAAGTCATCTTGGCGCGTGAGGCGCGGATGTGCTACCTGACGATAGCCACGGTAACCGATTATGATGTCTGGGCTGAGAAGCCGGTATCAGCCGAGGAGGTCGTGAAAACTATGAGGGAGAACGTTGAGAAGGTTAGGAAGCTTCTAGCCAAGGCTCTTCCCAGAATCCCGAAGGAGAGAGGCTGTAAGTGTGGGAAATACATGGATGAAGCCTATGTCTAGACGCTAACCCTTAAATTTGAGGCCAGAGAAGGCTCGGCGAGAAGGCGATGTCCCGCCAAATTATTTAGCCAGCTCCTCAGCCTCTTCGGCGGGAGTGACGCAGCATTCCAGAGGTAACAGGTGGTCCTCATGCCTCTAACAGGTAGATATAACCCCATAAAGCTAGAGGAAGAGGTCTCGAGATGGTGGGCTGAGAACCGGATAAAGGAGAAGGTCTTCAAACTGAATCAAGGAGCCCCCATCTTCGCGTTCCTTGAAGGACCCCCTACCGCGAACGGTTACATGCATGTTGGACATGCTCGTGGAAGGGTGTACAAGGATATTGTCCTTAGATTCAAGACTATGGAAGGCCTTGATGTCTGGAGGCGTGGGGGATGGGACTGCCTCGGCCTACCCACGGAGCTTGAGGTCGAGAAGAAGCTTGGGTTCAAGTCTAAGAAGGATGCCGAGAGATTCGGCCTCGAGAGATTCGTCGAGGAGGCCAATAAGCTCGTCGACTACTATATCCAGCACTGGAGGAGCGTCTCGGAGAGGCTTGCCGTCTGGCTCGACTACGACAACGCCTACGAGACGAGGAGGGAGAGATACATCGAGCATGTCTGGTGGCTTGTCAAACAGGCATATCAGAAAGGAGACCTAGTGGAGAGCTTCAAGGTTGTCCCCTACTGCCCGAGATGCGAGACCCCCCTAAGCAGCCATGAGGTGGCTCAGGGATACCAGGAGGTTGAAGACCCTTCAATCTATGTCAAGTTCCCTTTAAAGGGCTCCGAGAAACTCTACATAGTTATCTGGACTACCACGCCTTGGACCCTCGCCGGGAACGAGGCGGTTGCGGTTCACCCTGAGGAGACCTACGTTAGGGTCAGGGTCGGGGATGAGGTCTGGATTCTGGCCGAGAAGCTTCTGGAGAACGTGATGAGGGAGGTTGGCGTAGAGGGCTACGAGGTTGAGACACGTGTCCCAGGCTCAGCCCTAGTCGGTCTCCAATACACGCATCCACTCCTAGAGAAGGTTCCAAAACATGAGGAGCATAGACCTCCAGCCCACACCGTCATAGCGGCTGAGTTCGTCACGATGGAGGAGGGGACAGGATGCGTTCACACGGCTCCAGCCCATGGGCCAGAGGACTTCGAGGTCGGTGAACGGATAGGTCTCCCAATCTTCAACCCCGTGGCAACCAACGGATACTTTACAGAGGATGGCGGAGAATACTCTGGACTCTACTTCACGGAGGCTGGTATGAGGATAATAGAGCATCTACGTGAGAAGGGGCTTCTACTGAAGGCTGGAACAATCCTCCACACCTATCCACACTGCTGGAGATGCGGCTCACCCCTAATCTACCTAGCGAGCAGACAATGGTTCCTCGGAGTCCATAGAATAAAGCCGATAATGATTGAGGAGAATAAGAGGGTTCGATGGAGGCCTGCGTGGGCTGGTGAGCATAGGTTTGGAGACTGGCTTGAGAATGCTGAGGACTGGTGTATCAGTAGGACGAAGTTCTGGGGCACACCGCTCCCAGTCTGGAGATGCGAGAAATGCGGCGAGATTAAGGTCGTTGAGAGTAAGAAAGAGCTTGAGGAGGCTGAGGAGAAGCCTGAGACCCTCCGGCTCCTGAGGCCATGGGTTGATAGAGTCTTCTTCAAGTGTCCAAAATGCGGTGGCAGGATGAGGAGGGAGCCGTTCGTCCTCGATACTTGGCTTGACTCAGGTATGGCTCATACAGCGAGCATAGATGGCCTCAGCAACCCAGACCTCTTCAAGAAGCTCTTCCCCTACGACTTCGTGACTGAGGCGATAGACCAGACACGTGGATGGTTCTACACCCTCCTCTTCACATCAGCGCTCCTCTATGGAAAGGCGCCATACAAAACCGTGTTGAACCAGGGTCACGTAATGGATGCTGAGGGTAAGAAGATGTCGAAGAGCAAGGGAAACGTTGTCTGGGCATATGAGACCATAGAGAAGTATGGGGTTGACCCGCTTAGACTCTACCTCGTCTCGAAGTCTGCCCCATGGGATAACATGAACTTCGTCTACTCAGAGGTGGAGCAAGTCATCCAAGAACTCAACATACTCTGGAACATATTCTCCTTCGCTACAACATACTTCGAGTTAGACAATTACGACCCTGAGAGAATCGGAGTCGAGGCTGTTAAGAAGCATTTAAGACCTGAGGACAGGTGGATTGTCTCAAGAATAAACACCCTAATCAGAGAGGTTACAAGGTCACTCGAAGTCCTCAATATTCATTCAGCGGCCAGGGTTCTAAGAGACTTCATAGTGGATGAGCTCAGCAGGCTCTACATTAGAGCTGTTAGAAGGAGGGTTTGGGTGGAGGAGCAGACATGGGATAAACTCGCCGTCTACGCCTCACTTCACTACGTTCTTAAACGCTTGGTCTCCCTCCTCGCACCCTTCACACCCTATCTAGCCGAGAAGCTCTACAGCTATCTTAAGACAAGCGACGACCCTGAGAGCGTCCACATGCTCCGCTGGCCACATGTTGACGAGGAGATGATAGATGAAGAGCTTGAAGACATGATGGATATAGTTAGATACACCCTCTCAGAAGCCCTCGCACTTCGACAGAAGACCGGGAGAAAACTTAGATGGCCTATCGAGACGCTTATACTCTCTCCCTCGAGCAGCCGTTCACGGAAGGCATTCCTCTCACTTAAAGACTTCCTCAAATCCCAGCTAAACACACTCGATGTAAAGGTGCTTGAAGTGGGGGAGAAGCCCAGCAACATAAGCTACGCTATCAAACCAGTCTATAGCAGGCTTGGGCCAAGGCTTGGGAAGAAGCTTGGAGAGGTTATTGAAAGATTGAAGTCTATGGATGTGAACGCTCTACGCTCGGAGCTGACGGAGAAGGACTCCATTAAGCTTCTACTTGGAGACGGCTCGGTAGTCGAGCTTGGAGAAGATGATCTAGAGTTTGAGGAGAAGCTCCCCGAGAACCTAGCCAAAGAAGCTGGAAAATTCGCTGAAATCTACATAGACTTAACCGAGACAAGGGAGATTGTAGCCGCCTCAATAGCGAGAGAGATTATAAGAAGGGTGCAGATAATGAGGAAGGAGATGAACCTTATGGTTTCAGACTACATCGATGCAGGAATTTATGTGGAGGATGAGGAGTGGGTGAAGATGCTTAAGGAGATGGAGGGCTTCATAAAGGAGGAGACAAGGGCTAAATCCCTAGAGATAGATAAGGCTCCGAGAGAGTTTGAAGGATACAGGAAGGAGTGGAAAATCGAGGGAGAGAAGGTCACCATAATCACGAGGAAAGCCTAGCCTTGTCCCTACACTACTATGTCAAAACAATATTCAAAAAACTAGATGAAGACCACTTTAGAATCTTGAAAGCAGTGGAAGCAAACCTCCAGAGATATGAGGTTGTCCCAGTTGAAGTTATCGCAAATGCTCTGAGTCTCGGTGAAAAAATCGAGAGGGTTGAGAAACTATTGAAGAAGCTTCACGACTATAAGCTTATCTGGGCTCCGCGTGGGCTTCAACGTGGATACGCCCTCAACTACTATGGACTCGACATACTTGCATTGAAGTCTCTTGTTGATAGAGATTTTCTGGAGAGTCTAGGTAAGCCTCTGGGGGTTGGAAAGGAGGCGGACGTATATGATGCTCTTTCACCTGAAGGTAAACGCCTAGCCGTGAAGTTCTATAGAATTGGGCGCACAAGTTTCAGGGGATATGAGAGAACCCGCACAGCTCTTGCAACTGCTCATACCTACATGCTTGCCTCGATAAAGGCTGCTTCAAGAGAGTTTCAGGCGCTTCGCATCCTCTATCCCCGTGGAGTCTCGGTTCCAAAACCCATCGCAAGGGACAGACACGTTGTTGTGACAGAGATTTTCCATGGAATTGAGGTATCCTCAATCCGGTACCTAGATAATCCTGTCAAGATTCTATGCGAGATTCTCAGAAACCTTGTTAAGGCCTATGAGGCTGGAGTTGTTCACAGCGACCTAAGCGCCTACAATGTCTTGGTTACTCCTAAGGGAGAAATAATCTTGATTGATTGGCCTCAGTGGATTAAGCCCAGTCACCCTATGGCTAGAAACGTGCTTCGACGTGATGTAAGGAATCTTTTGAAGTTTTTTAGGAGAAAGTGGAATGTTCGGGAATTACCTAGGGATTGCGTGGGTTTTGTTGAGGATTTGGTGGGAGAAACCTTTAATACTTTCATGCTTGAGGTGACTCGTAAAGGTGCTCCATAGATGACCCCCCTAATGCTTGCTGGAATGCTGTTAAGTTTTCTCGGAGTCGCCATCACGATAGGGCTTACAATCTATTATCTCTCGCTTCCCCTCCAAGCACCTCTCAGACTCTTCCTAGACACAACCGAGATGGGAATACCATACCTAGTCTACTTCGTGATACTTGGAGCAGCGATAAGCGCGTTCGGGATGATGATATACATTAAGGCTGTCCGAACCGGAGTAACCATCTCAGCTCATCCACGCTATCCCGCTCAGCCTAGGACAAGAGTTCTTAGAAGACCTTCCCCAGTAAGACGGCCTACCCCAAGACCGACAGCAGCTCCTAGAAGCTCCAACGTCGTCGAAGAAATAGAGAAAGAGATAGAGGAGATAATTAGGTCTCAGGAACCGGTTGCTGAGAAACCTGAAGCTGAGGAGGAAGCGATTCAGCCTCCAGCTGAGGCTGTGGAAGAGAAAGTTAGGAAGCGCCCCCTAGTCGAGGTGGTTTCACGGGCCTCCGACATGGTCTGCCCACACTGTGGAAGCATAAATCTGCTGGGTTCAACCAAGTGTTCAAGCTGTGGTAAGCCTCTCTTCAAGCCTGAGGAGCCTAGCAAGTCATGCCCAGTCTGCGGCGCACCGCTCAGACTCGCCCAGAGAATCTCTAACGGATTATTTGTATGTGGAATATGCTTCTCGGAGCTACGCATAGACCCTATTCTTCAGAAAAGCTTAAAGCTCCGATGAAGCCTTGAAAAGGTGATGCCTGTTGAAGTCAGCCTCGGCGCCTATTGAAACAGGTAAGAAGCCTCTGACAACTGTTGCGAAATACATTAACAGATTCATACGGGTGACGTTGAAGAATGAGTTGGTCTATGAGGGAATGATGGTTGACTGCGACAGCTACATGAACCTAGTCATAGAGAAGGCTGTAGAGTATAAGGGAGATAGCAGGAAGGCTCAGTACCCGAGAATCCTCATACGTGGAAACAACATAATGTATATTCAGCTCCTACCGATGCCTAGGGAGTAGCTCTCCCAAGCCAGGGTCAAAGGCTCTAGAGCGGACACCGCTTCAACCGTGGGTTACGGAAGATTGTCTTTAAATAGTCTCGCAGACCCTCGCCTCCCTGGGCGCCAGAGAAATGACCAAGTCGAGTATTGTTGTTGAGAGGCTTGATAGAGCGCCTGTGGCTAAGCAGCAGACGGAGCTTGTTGAGCGGAAGGGCCTCGGCCATCCCGACTACATTATAGACTCGGCTTGCGAGGCTGCGAGCAGGGCTCTCTCAAGATACTATCTCGAACACTATGGAATGGTTCTCCACCATAACTTGGATAAGGGGCTGCTTGTAGGCGGGGAGTCGAGTCCAGAGTTCGGCGGAGGCGTGGTTAAGCAGCCTATCAACATCATTATAGCTGGGAGGGCGACGCTTGAGGTTTCCTCGCCTACGGGTATTGAGTATATCCCCTACCGTGAGCTGATCGAGGAGGAAGTTAAGAAGTTCATTAGAGAGAACTTCAGGTTCCTCGATCCCGAGGAGCATGTAGTAATAGAGACTAAGATTAGGACTGGTAGCGTGGACTTGAGAGGGGTTGTCGAGAGCAGGGATAATGTTCCCAAGGCGAACGACACCTCCTATGGGGTTGGCTACGCTCCTCCAACGCCTCTGGAGAGAATAGTCTATGAGGCTGAGAGGCTCGTGAATTCCCCGGAGTTCAAGAGGAGGATTCCGGAAAGCGGTGAGGACTGTAAGGTCATGGGGCTACGTATAGGGAACAGGTATAAGATAACCGTCGCCGACAGCATAATCTCCTCTCTGACACCCAATCTCGACCACTATCTCTCCGTCAAGGAGCAGATTAGGGAGGAGGTAAGCAGGCTTGCTGAGAGAATACTGGAGGATGGAGACGCTGAGGTCGAGGTCCACGTCAACACCGCCGACGTACCCGAGGAGAATCTAGTTTATCTAACCGTTACTGGAACATCTGCTGAGAGCGGCGACGACGGGAACACGGGTAGAGGCAACAGGGTGAATGGGTTGATAACTCCGAATCGACAGATGTCTCTTGAAGCGATAGCTGGGAAGAATGCTAGAAGTCATGTCGGGAAAATCTATAACGTTGCCGCAAGGATGGCTGCTGAGAGACTCTACAAGGAGCTGGGGAGGTTTGAGGAGGTCTATGTGAGGCTTCTCAGCCAGATAGGCCGCCCCATCGACCGCCCACTCCTAATCTCGATACAGTATATTCTATCGGATAGAGCAAACGAGCGTTCCCTGGCCTATGAGGCGGCTGAGATAGTTAAGGACGAGATAGAGAAGATAACGAGGCTTCAGAGCCTTATCCTTGAGCAGAGGGTAGGGCTCTTCTAGAGAAAACGCTCCAGCCCCTGCCCTCTCTTCAATATCTCGGCGCACCTCCTAGGAGTAACGCATCTAAACTCGACCCTATGCGATGTAAGCTCCCTCATAGCCGACCTCTGAACACCTGGAGCGGCGATAATCGCCCTCGGCCTCCTCCCAAGCTCTCTCTCAACGCTCTCCACATATCTCAGTAACTGCCTAATGTCCTCGGAGATAGCGTTTCTACGCTTGATCTCGACTACAACCAGGTTCCCCTCCCTATCGACCCCGAAGATGTCTATGAAGCCTGAGTCTCCAGCTCTCCTCTCGCTCTCCATGGGCTTGAACCCATCCTCGATGAGCGTAGGCTCCATAAGGATAGCCCTCTTCATATCCTCCTCCGTCGCATACATCGCGAACTCTGCTTCATCGTGGAGCTTGAAGGAGAGAACGGCTTTAACGTCGGTGAAGACTGCTTTCAGAACCTCTCTAGGCCTAACCCTCCTAGCCTCGACCACAAGCCTACCCTCATCGACGCCGACCTCAATCTTCGAGTCTGGAGGCTGCCAGTTGACAGGCTCATACCCCCTAGGCCTATGAACCAAGACGCTTCCATCCTCCTTGATTATCAGAAGCCTCTCCCCGGCTCCAAGCGTAGAGGAGGCTCTACCCTCATAGAAGACCTCCATAGACCCGACGACCAAGATAACCTCCCCTGCTCTCAAAGCCCTACGAATCCTCTCAGCCGCCTCCTCAACCCTCACACCCTCTCTATCCCCCGATAAGAGTAGAGTAATTTTTAGAGAGTTATCAGGCTTCTCTCGTAGTCTTTTACTCTTAGAGTGTTTCTAGCACGCTGTATGGTGTGGCC
>CAYTSD010000017.1:0-24530 GCA_964440495.1 uncultured Nitrososphaeria archaeon
GTATCCACGTTTCCTGAGGTGGCGGTAGGCGGCTTGGCATGCGTCCCCCACACCTGTTACAATTATGTTTGTTATCTGCTTGAATGCTGGGTCACCTGGTTTAGGGGTTTCTTCAACCTTTCCTTCAACCCCCATGAGAGTCCTTTTCCTAACTGTTTCGGGAACTTTTTCCCAGAGATTGTAGCGGTTGAGAACCTCGTAGGCATCCTTGAAGGTTGTTGGGTCGGGTGCTGTCGGCCCCGAGCCTATTGTCTCAAGCTTGTCTCCCACGACATCCGAGATTATCAGGGAGATTACCCTCGCCTTTGAGAGACGTTTCCCAAGCCATCCGCCCTTAACCATTGAGAGATGCTTCCTAACGGTGTTGAGTTCGTCTATTGTCGCACCGCTTGCGAGTAGGAGACGTGTTGTCTCAGCTTTGTCGGTGAGTGTTACCGGGTCTGCGGGGAGGGGGAGCATAGCCGACGCCCCACCTGAGAGGAGGAATATTACAAGCGTCTTCTCATCCACTTGGTCGGCGAACTCGAGAATTCTTCGAGCCGCCTTCACTCCGAGCATACTTGGGATTGGGTGGGTTGAGGGAGCTACCTCAAGTTTTTTCAGGCCATGGTCTTCATGTTTTCCCCGTGGCGCCACTATGAATCCTCCTGTAAGCAGTCTTCCGAGAACCCTCTCCATGTATGCAGCCATACCTATCGACGCCTTACCCACCCCTAGAACCAGTATTCTTTCGAAGGAGTCTAGGTTCAGCTCCAAGTCCTTAACTCGAAGCTTCCTCCCCCTTCTCCTAACAACCCTCCTCAAAGCATTCTCAGGCATCACGTAGGTTAAGGCCTTCTCAACAGCCTCCAAAGCATCCCGCCTAAGCCTCGCCAACCCTCCCTCCCTTGCATCTACAAGCTCTTCAAGATTCTTAACAAGCCTAACAGAGTCCATGGACATCCCCGTTTTAGAGAGAGAAGGATGGTGTTAAGTTCTCCCCCTAACCATTATAACCACCCGGTACACAGCTCTCCCCCGATGCCTGGATATATCTCGGAGAGGGCGGTGGTAAGGGGACGTGTGATGGAAGGAGCTGTAATACTTGGCTCAAGCAGGGTGGATGAGGGAAGCCTCATAGATAGCTGGGTGTATGTAGGCTACCCTTCAAGGGAGAAGCTTAAAGGAAGATTCGAGACACTTGAGGAGCTTGACCGGCTAAGTGAGGGAGCAGAGATAGGGAGGAACTGTATCCTAAGAACCTTCACAACAATCTATGAAGATGTTAAGCTGGGAGACTATGTCGAGACGGGGCACGGAGTCTTGATTAGAAGCGGGTCTAAGGTTGGAGAGGGCTCAAGGATTGGGAGCCTCACCCAGCTTGACGGAAAGATACTTGTAGGTAGAAGGGTCAGCATCCAGTCACGGGTCTATCTTCCACATCTTACCGTGGTCGGCGACGAAGCCTTCATAGGGCCAGGAGCCATAGTTACCAACGACCTATACCCAGTTAGCAGCAGGCTCACAGGGGTTAGAATCGGTGCAAGGGCTGTCGTGGGCGCTGGCTCAGTCTTGTTAGCTGGAATCGAGGTCGGTGAAGAAGCCGTGGTCGCCGCAGGCTCAATAGTCACCCGAGATATTCCTCCAAGAACAGTTGTGAGGGGAGCGCCGGCGAAACCAGTTATGAGGCGGGAAGAATACGATGAAAAGCGGCGGAGATATGAGGGAAAAACGCCTTAAGCCTACATAATTCACTGTTAAGCTTTATATAACCCTCAACCACAATTATCCACTGACGAAAGGAGGTAGGTAATGGCGGAGATCTGCCCAGTTTGCGGATTACCGAAATCGATATGTGTCTGCAAGACCATAGACCGTGAGCAGCAACGTGTCAAGATAAAGCTTGAGACTAGGAAATGGGGTAAGCCTGTAACTATAATCGAAGGCCTCAACAGCGATAGAGAAAACCTGCATGACCTTGCGAAGAAGCTTAAGTCGCTATGCGCCTCAGGTGGAACGGTAAAGAATGGAGCGATAATCCTTCAAGGAGACCACCGGGTGAAAGTTAAGGAGATATTGGTCTCTATGGGTCACAGCGAAGAGAATATAGAGATTCTCTAAGAAATTGAGAGAGAAGAGGAGTTACTTGGTCTTCGACGCGACTGCTTCCTTCTCCTTCTGTTCAAGAGCCTCCTTCAACCCCTTAAACCTATTCCGAACCGTAACCTCCGTAACCCCAGCCGCCCTAGCAATATCCTTCTGGGTTATGTTCTGCGTGGTCTCCTGACAAGCCATGTAGAGAGCCGCAGCAGCTATCCCGACAGGATCCTTACCTACCGTTGCCCCGCGCTTCGCAGCCTCCTGAAGTATCCGGAGAGCCTCCTGAACAGTCTTCTGATCCAACCCAACCTTTGAGGCAATCTTGTTGAGGTAGATCGCTGGGTCGGCTACTGGAACCCTAAGCTTTAGATGCTTGAGTAGAAGCCTGTAACCCTGTGCGATAGTCTTCCGCTTGACCACTGGGTAGGCTTTCTCCAGCTCTCGGAGATCTCTCGGCGCACCCATCGATCTACAGGCGGCGTAGACGGCGGCAGCCATTATCGAGCGGATGGATCTCCCTCTTACGAGGCCTGCTCTGAGGGCTTTACGGTAGATCAGCATCGCCTTCTCAGCTATTGACTGGCTTAGGTGAAGCTTATCCACATAGATCTGGAGAATGTTTACTGCTTGCTGGAGGTTGCGGGCTTCGGAGGCGTTTACCTGGGAGGTTGCGTCGAGTTTCTTGAGTCTGAGAAGCTTCTCCCTAGTCTCCTTCGAGAGCCTTCTACCAGAGGCATCCGCGTCAATCCTGTTGATAACTGTTGAGAGACCGTGGTCACGATACATTATGGATAAGGGTGCTCCAACCCTGCTCCTACTCTCCTCCTCATCCTCGAGGCTTCTCCACTCCGGACCCCTATCAACATCTCTCTCCTGAACAACGTACCCGCAGCTGGGGCATGTAAGCTCGCCTGTCCTAGGGTCGTAGACCAAGACATCGTTGCCGCATTCAGGGCAGATCATCCCCTCTCTCCACAGCCTAGACCTGAAAGGCTTAGACAATTGTATCACCCCGACATCGCAACTTTTTTATACCTCCACCCCATTTACGGGGAAATTACAATATAAGTTTTTCGCCAAATCTTATACCCAAAGCACCCTAAGGTAATAGCCGCATAACGCTTCGCTTAACGAGCTGAGACATTCAGAGTTGCTGTAAAATATATACAGGCACTCTAAGCACTATTAGACTAAACATGGAAGAGCTTAGAATCTACAACACGTTGAAGAGAGATTTAGAGACCTTCAAACCCCTACACAACAATAGGGTGAACATGTTTGTATGCGGCCCAACCGTCTATGACTACATGCATCTCGGACACGCTAAGACCTACATATTCTACGACGTGATGGCCAGATATCTCAGATACAAGGGATACTCGGTCTTCTTCCTCATGAACATAACAGACGTCGACGACAAGATAATAAACCGAGCGAAGGAGAGAGAAATACTGATAGCATTAAGTAACGGCCCTCAAACCTTATCTCAGCTTATCTCAAAAGTCGGTCCAAGCGAAGAATACATTAGACAACGTCTAGAAGATATGATTAAGTTCGGCTTCGTTGAGGTAGAGAGCCTACCTAAGCTTAGAAAGGAGTTGCTAAAACTTGATGAAGAATTAAGGAGCGCTGAAACCTACGAAGAGAGAATATCCGCTGAAAACAAGATTAAAGAGGCTTCAAGAAAGATTGATCTGAATTCTAAGGTGAGGTTGACTCGTTTGGGAGAAGAGACGTTAGCTTCCCTAAGAGATAGGTCCAGCGTTCAGGATCCGATAAAGCTTGCGAGAGAGTTTGAGGAGTATTTCAAGGAGGATATGCTTAGGCTTGGGATAGATACCGTTAACTTGTATGCAAGGGCGAGTGAGTTTGTCTCTGAGATAATTTCGATGGCTAAGACCCTCCAAGAGAAGGGATACGCGTATGAGACTCCAACTGCCTTGTATTTTGATTCGTCGAGGTTTGAGGATTATGGGAAGCTGTCGGGGGTCGATCCTAGAGCGGAGTATAGGAGACACCGCATCGAGCCTGACCCAACCAAGAAGAATGACGCTGACTGGGCTTTATGGAGGAAGATTCGGTCTGGCCAGCCTGAGAAGCCTGCTTGGAAGTCTCCATGGGGTCTCGGTAGACCTGGATGGCATATAGAGGACACTGCGATAACTACGACGCTCTTCGGCCCTAGCTATGATATACATGGAGGCGCTAAGGAGCTTATCTTCCCCCATCATGAGGCGGAGATAGCTCAGGCGGAGGCGGCTACAGGGGTTAAACCCTTCGTGAAATACTGGGTTCACACAGATGTCTTAACTGTTAATGGTAGGAAGATGTCGAAGTCTCTTGGAAACTATATAACGGTTAGAGACGCGTTGAAGGTCTTCTCCCCAGAGGTTTTGAGATACTGGATTCTCCTCACACGATACAGGCATAGAATAGACCTCAAACTACTCTTTGAGCCTAGTCTAGCGAACCCCATGAAGCCTGAAGACCTACGAGAGACAGCGATCAAGCAAGCTGAAGGAGGACTCAACAGACTATATAACGTTCTACAGAGAATAGAAGTCATGGAGAAGACGGGGGAAATGAACGTGGAGGCGGAGAAGCTTGCCGAGAAGCTGAGAACAGTTAAGGAAGAGTTCCTAAAGGCTATGGACGACGACTTCGACACACCTAAAGCAATAGCAGTACTACACGAATTCGCCACAGACTTCTTCAAGTATTGTCAGAAAAATTCATCCATAAACAGGAGGCTAGCTGATGAGATATCATCAACCTTCAGGGAGCTAGGCGGCATTCTGGGAATACTTCAGAGGAAGCCTACGGCCGCCGCAGATACTCTCTTCAGAGATTTGGTTGAGCTTATAGTTGAGGTTAGGGATGAGCTTAGGAGGAGCCGAGACTATAAGAAGGCAGACAAGATTAGAGAGAGACTCAGAGCGTTAGGGATAATTTTGGAAGACACGCCTAAGGGAACGATATGGCGTATCGCTAGAACCAGACAGGATACATAGATGAAATCCATTTAAGTTATTTAGTTTTAGGAATTGTCGGATATGAAGGCTGTCATCTTGGCGGGCGGATATGGGAAGAGATTGAAGCCGTATACGGAGACTGTTCCGAAGCCTCTTCTCCCCGTTGCGGAGAAACCTATACTTGAATGGCAGCTTAGGTGGCTGAAGCATTACGGGTTTGAGGAAGTGTTAATCTGCGCAGGCTACTTGAAGGAGAAGCTCATAGAAGAGGTTGGAAGCGGTTCGAGATATGGTGTTAGAATAGGATATGTTGTAGAGGACAAGCCTCTTGGAACGGGTGGAGCCTTGAAAAACGCTGAACATATTCTCTCAAATGAAGAGACATTCATCGTGGTGAATGGAGACATATTGACAGACTTGAATCCGAACAAGCTTCTCGAAAACATGGGTGAGAAAGACCTCGGAGTCCTCGCCCTCACACCTCTACCATCACCCTATGGAGTAATAAAGTTCGACTCAAGCACACTTAAGATTCTGAACTTCGTTGAGAAGCCGAAGATAAAGGAATATTGGATAAATGCGGGAGTCTATGCTTTTAGAAACCAGGTCTTCCAGTATCTTCCAGAGAAGGGGGATATAGAGAGGACCGCATTCCCAAAACTCGCCGAGGAAGGGAAGCTGAGAGCAGCATTATTTGAGGAGAGCTTTTGGATGAGCATAGACTCTCACAAAGACTTAGAGGAGGCCTCAAAACAGGTGCCCTCCTTAAGCATCTTCACAACTTAGGCAAGAGATATATTTAGCATAAAGATGTAGAGAGGCATGGAAGAAAGCTTGGAGACAATTAGGATAGAGGTTGAAGACCTGGAGCAGCTTATACTTCTCTCATCAATACTACACATATCGGTGATAAACATTGATTCGGCGAAGAAGACGGCGTTCATATTCTTTAACCCATTAGCATCTCTTAGACCAGTAATATATTACTGCAGGGTTGAGAAGATTCCTGAGGAGAAGTTCGCCCACATCAACAGGGTTACGGGGAAGATAAGGTTTAGCAGCGAGTTCTCCACGGAGCCTAACGAGATTAACATACCGCTGATCAGGGTTAAGTCTGGAGAGCTTCTATAGTTTCCGCGCCATAACATAGGCATCTTCGCCGTCGACGTAATATCCCTTCAAAACATCAATTTTATCGAATCCAAGCTTCCTATATAGCGCTATTGCTTGACTATTCGTCACCCTTACTTCTAGGAATATTTCGTCGCATCCATACTCCTCTTTCAGAATAGTCATAGCTTTTCTGAGGAGTGTTGAGGCTATTCCTCTTCTCCTATATTCGGGTAGGACTGCTATCGAGATGATGTGTCCAGCCTTCTTGATCCTGAATCTCTCAAGTTTGGAGAGGATTCTCTCAACCCTACACATAATGTATCCAGCTATCTTGCTGTCTACTTCGGCTACGAGGAAGGTTCTTGGATAGGCTTTTAGAACTGAGTGGAAGAAGGCGTAGCTATAGTTTTCTGGGAGACATATCCTGTTGATGTTCATCACGGTTAGGATGTCTTTCTCCGAGGCCTCCCTGATAATGAAGCTCTCTCCAACCTCTTCAGGGGTCTCCATGCTTCCTTAAGGAAAGATTACTCTGAGGCTATAAATTTAGCTATGAACCACTTGCTGGGGAAAGGTTTAAAGTGTCACCTGTATAGCGTATATCGTTGAGAATTGAGCTTCTACGTCGATGTCGATAAGATAAAGCTAAAGGTTGATGAGTTCTTTGATGTTGAGGACATATTTTTCGAGGCAGGTGTCTTGACGTTCCTCGTCTCGAATAGGGAGATTAAGGAGAGGTTTAGGAGGCTTTACAGAGAGCTTAAGCCTATGGGGTATATTCCAACGGCTGTTAGAAGCGGGGAAGGCGTGGCCCTCAGAATCTTCCCGGCTCCGAAGGTTAGGCTTCCAATGCCTAAGCTGAAGTCTCTTCCCCTTATACTCTTTATCGCAACCCTTGGAACGGTCAGCATCGACGGTTTTCTAAGAGCCTCCTCCCCAGTCTATCAACTAATCGTCGGAAAGGTAACCCTCTTTGATAGAATAGTTGAGGGAATCCTCTTCACGGTTGCGTTGATGGCGATAATCGGTATTCACGAGCTTGGACACAAGTTCTCAGCCAAGGTTGATGGAGTTGAGTCAAGCCCCCCATACTTCATCCCAGGCATCCCCACAATCCTCCCAACCTTCGGGGCAGTAATCTTCCAGAAAAGCCCCATAGTGAATAGGGACGACATGTTCGACGCAGGGTTCAGCGGGCCGGTGACAGGGTTTCTAGTGGCTGTAGGGGTGACGGTGATAGCCTATCTCAAGGCGTTCTGGTTTACTCCAGCCGAGTTCCAAGTCTTGATGGCTAAGATTGAGAAGGCCGGGGGCATGGGTCTCCCCTCCCCGCTGATCTTCTATGTTTTTCGACCACTTTTCGGTAGACCTAACATGATTCCAATCTTCACGACGATAGGGTTCGCTGCCTGGCTTGGGATGCTGATTACGGCTCTCAACCTCTTCCCTGTCTGGCAGCTGGACGGCGGCAGAATCTTCCGAAGCCTCCTAAATGCTAGGCAGCACCGGATTGCGAGCTACATCTCCATAGGGGTTCTCGCGCTCACAGGCTACCTCTTCTTCGCGATACTTCTCCTCATACTGATGCCCCGCACCCCCGATATAGCTCCACTCGACCAAGTCTCACCTCTCTCACGGATGAGGAGACTTGCATTCATAGCGGTCTTCGCGATAATGGTGCTTACCTTTGTCCCGCTCTGGATATGAGGAGACCCGTCTCAGCCACTACAACCCTAGCACCCCTGCTATAGAGCCTGAACCCGTAGGTTAGAAGCTCCTGGGCTGTGTCGAAGCTCCTTACACCTAGAAGCTTGGAGGCTAGAGACCTTGGGAGAGTTGAGGCCAAGGCAACCCTCCTGCTCTCTAGAACTGTTCTCAGAAGACTTGCGAGAGAGGTCTGGAGCCTGCTTCCACCTCTTCCAAGCAGTGCTTCTAAGAAGCCCTGGGAGCCGAGGCCTAGGCTGCACTCGGCTATGAGGCCGACTAACCCTCCTTCCTCAACCATCTGGGAGACTAAGCCAAGTAGGTGGATACTGCTCTCTAGGGATGCGTCCCTAGGCCAGCCTCCAGCTCCGGCTAAGAGTATCTCCGCAGGCTTGGAGACCTCGACTGAGAAGAGTTTCTCAGCCCTCTCCCTAGCCTGTCTATCAGCCTCCCCAGCCTCTCCTACAAGCACTTCCCCGCCTACCGTGCAGAGGCCGAGGCTTGGAAGCGTGGAGAGGGTCTTCTCCCAGAGCTCTTCCATGGAGGAAGGCTCCCTAGACTCTTCTCCAGCTAGGGTTACGGCTCCCCCTAAGGTCAGAGACTCTCTGAGACCAGCTATCCCTGTTATTCCATGAGGTTCAACCGCTGAGGCCAAGACCCTGACACGTGCCTCGGTAAGGGGCTTAGCGGCCCAAACACCCTCAACTTGAGTCTTCTCAAGCTCTCCAACCCATCTAGCTTCTCTAAGCCATCTAACGGTCTTCCTTACATCGACTCTTGGGTCAAGCCTCCATGCGGAGAAGATTATGCGCGCCCTGTTGGAGAATCCTAGCGCATCAAGCTCGGCTAGAAGCATGTGTAGCGCCTCCTCGGCTACAGGGTTCCCAGAGTAGTCATAGAGGATTACAGCCTCTCCGCCGCCAGCCTCCTCAACAACTCTCTCAGCAAGCCTTCTTACGTCTTCGGAGGACTCCACGTGGCTGGGAAGATTTACGGCGATTCTCTCATGCTCAACCTCGTCGGGAACCTCAACTGAGACCTCCGTGGAGCCGTAGCGGAACCAGTACTCAGGCATAGAGTCCTCAGAAACAGGTTCCTAGAAGTATTTAAGATGAGGAGGGGAGGGGATGGCGGCGTGAGGCTCGAAGAAGCTGTAAAGATGGCCAAGGCCATGAAGATTGAGAAGAGGGCGCGAGCCGCTGAAAAACTCCTAGACCTCCTCCTCTCGACGCCTGCCGCCGAAAAAATTCCCGCAGAGATCGGGTGGAAGATAGTAGAATACCTACGTGTGGGGAGGCTTTCCGAGCCTGAGGCTCTCGGACACCTAATCTATGCCCTAAACCTCCTAGAGCCCGAGAAGCTTGAAGAGATTCTGGGAGGTGGAGGAGGCTGCTGAGGAGTTTTTCTCTAGGTCTCGCGTCAGGTAACCCTCTATGGATGACGGAGGCCTTAGGATTAGTTGCTGAGCGCTATGGATTCGATGGGGTCTGGCTGAGCGAGCACCTGGGAGGCAGAAGCAGTATCGTCGCAGCGGCCCATCTCCTAGGCAGGCTTCGGAGAGTCTGGGTGGGGTTAGGCGTCCTAAACCCCTATCTCTTCAACCCTCTCAACATAGCCCAGATAGCCGCAACCCTGAGCGAGCTTGCACCCAATAGAGTCTTACTGGGAATAGGGGCTGGAGACAAGACCTCGCTATCAAGAGCGGGAATAGAGTGGAAGCACCCTCTCAGAAGGGTTAAGGAAACCGTTGAGAAGGTTCGAGCACTACTGGAGGCGGAGAACACTCTAGGCTTCAAACCAGCAGCCCGTATCCCAATCTACCTAGGCGCTCAAGGCCCCAAGATGCTTAGGCTCGCTGGAAGAATAGGCGACGGAGTCCTGGTAAACTACTCAGACCTAAGGGAGCTTAGATGGGTCTTGGAGGAGGTTGGGAAAGGAGTTGAAGAGGCTGGAAGAAGGATGACGGAACTCGACGTAGCAGCCTATCCAGCAGTCTCAATAGACGAAGATGAGGAGAAAGCGTTGAAGACAGCGGCACCCTACGCCGCCTACATCCTCAGCGGAGCAAGCGAAAAAGTCCTCGAAAGACTCGGAGTAGACCTCAAAGTAGTTGAGGAGCTAAAGATGCTTGTAAAAAAGAGAAGCTGGCGTAAAATCCATGATAGAATTCCTCCAGAATATGTTAGGAGAATCGTGTTCGTGGGAAGTGTTAAACAGCTCCGCGAATACATTCTACAGCTCCAAGAAATAGGGTATACGCACATAGTTTTCGGAGCCCCTTTCGGGCCGAGGGTCTTAACAGCGGTTAAAGCTATAGGGGGAGTAATGGAGGAGCTGAAGAAACTAAAATAGAGGAATATGAGGCTAAACAATCGTGAATTTTGATGTTATAGTTGTCGGCGCAGGACCTGCCGGCGCTACAGCGGCTTACACCTTAGCTAGGAAGGGGTTCAAGGTTGTAGTGGTTGAGAGGGGTAGAACCCCTGGGACGAAGAACCTTTTCGGCGGAAGAGTTTACGCCGCCCCACTCAAGGAGATCTATGAAGGATTTCCAGAGGATGCTCCTATTGAGAGATGGGTGAGGCGTGAGCGGATAAGCTTGATGACGGAGAAGGGTATGCTGACGATTGAGTATGGCTCTAAGAGCTCGACGAGCTTCACCGCCTATCTCTCCCGTCTCTCAAGCTGGATGGCTTCGAAAGCCGAGGAAGCTGGAGCAACCATAGTAACCGACGTAAGGGTTGACGAGATAATCAAGGAAGATAACATGGTTAAGGGGATTAGGGCTGGTGAGGATGAGCTGAGAGCCGACGTAGTTGTAGACGCCGAGGGAATCAATAGACTCCTCTTAGAGAGGCTTGGATGGGTCTCAAAACTTGAGAAGAGGCAGGTTGCCCTAGGCCTCAAGGAAGTAATCAGGCTTCGACCGGAAGTAATCGAGGAGAGGCTTGGACTCGAGAAAGGTGAGGGAATGGCGTGGTTCATGATAGGCTCAGCTACGGGAAACATCCCTGGAGGAGCGTTCCTCTACACAAACTCCAACACCATAAGCCTCGGACTAGTCCTATTCCTCGACAAAGCATACGAGAAAGCTGAACAACACGTATTCAACATACTTGAAGACCTCAGACTCTCCCATCCCTTTAGAGAACTATTGAAGGATGGGGTGCTGGTGGAGTATGGGGCGCATCTAACACCTGAGACAGGGTTAGACCTAATCCCAGCGAGACTCTATGGAAACGGTTTCCTAATCGTTGGAGACGCCGCAGGCCTCCTACTAAACCTGGGATACACGGTTCGAGGAGTAGATTTCGCAGCCTATAGTGGATACTTGGCGGCGCAGGCTATTGAGAAAGCTCACGGGGAGGGCTCCTACAGCGCCGAGAATCTCGCAGTCTATGAGAGGCTTCTCAGAGAAAGTTTCATACTGCGTGAAATGGAGAAGCATAGGAGGATAAGGAAGCTTATGGAGAAGGACTACCTCTTCACACTCTACCCGGAGATAGCTGTCGAGACCGCTGAGAAACTCTTCGAATTCGAGGAGGAATCTCCAACAATAATGAACGCCGCCAGACAGTCCATGAGAGGCAAGGTGTCCATGATTAGATTTATGCTGGACATGTTTGAGGTGGTGAGGGGGCCGTGACGGTGGAGCGGATAAAGAGGATGAGGGTTGACGACGCCCTCAACGCGAATATATGGGATGTTGACGCGGAACCTCACATAATAGTTGATACGGAGAAATGCCGTGAATGCGAGGCTAAACCCTGCGTGAGACTCTGCCCAGGAGGATGCTACACACTTGTGGAAGAGAATAAGATACTCTTCAGCTATGAGGGATGTGTTGAGTGTGGGACATGTAGAGTTATCTGCCCTAGGGAAGCCATCAAATGGAACTATCCCTTAAGTGGGAGAGGAGTCCAATACAGGTTCGGGTGAGAAGAATGGCGTTAAACATTATCGTCTTCATTAAATGGGTTCCCAACACGCAGGTGGTGAACATAGACCCTAGAACTGGAACCCTGATTAGAGAGGGTGTTCCAAGCATAGTTAATCCCCATGACTTACACGCCGTCGAGTTTGCGCTTAAGTTGAAGGAGAAGTACGGTGGAAAGGTCACGGTCTTCTCCATGGCTCCTCCGAGTGCTCTCCAAGGAATAGAATTCGTGGTAGGGATGGGCGTCGACAACGGGATACTGCTCTCAGATAGAGCATTCGCGGGAGCTGACACTCTCGCAACATCCTACGTCCTAGCAAACGCGGTGAAGAAGCTGGGTGAATTCGACCTCCTAATCTTCGGCCAAGAAACGATAGACAGCTCAACCGCCCACATAGGTGCTCAGACCGCCTCCTGGCTCAACCTACCCTACATCTACTACGTGTTGGAGGCCGAGCTTGTCGATGGAGGGAGGATTAGGGTGAAGAGAACCCTTGAGCGGAGCCTTGAATGGTATGAACTCCCCCTACCAGCGGTGATAGGCGTCGCCATGGGAAGCAATCCTCCGAGACCTATTAGGTTGAGGGAGAAGCTGAGAGCGAGGCTTGAGAAACCTATGGAGACTTGGACTAATCAGAAGCTCAGCCTCGACCCACTGTGCATTGGGCTGAGAGGCTCGCCCACAAGGGTTGTGAAGAGCATCCCGACGCCAACCATTCCTAGGAAGAAGGAGAAGTTTGAGGGAGACCCGGTTGAGGGTGCGCGCTGGCTGGTTCAGAAACTTAGAGAGGAGGGGTTGATATGAGTGGTCAAGCAGAGTGTAGGGAGTGGGAGCCTGTAAAGAAGGAGGAGTGGCGGGGAGTCTGGGTATTCATCGAATCCTTCGAAGGAACTGTAGGTGAGGCATCTCTACAGCTTCTAGGGAAGGGGAGAGAGCTAGCCGACAAACTAGGCGTCGAACTCGTCGGAATACTCCTCGGAAGCAGGGTCAAGCATCTAGCCATGGAGCCAATATACTATGGAGCGGACAAGGTCATCTACATAGAGGATGAGAGGCTCGCAACCTACTATCCCGAGGTCTATGGGGAGACTCTCCTCAGACTCATCAAGAAGAGGAAGCCTGAGATACTCCTAGTGGCGGCAACCCTCCGTGGAAGAGAGATGGCTCCCTACGTGGCCAACGGCCTCAAGACAGGGATAACCGCCGACTGCACAGACTTCCAAATCGATGAAGAGACAGGAGACCTCATAATGATAAGACCCCCGTTCGGTGCAACCCTCCTCGCCCACATCCGAACCCCTACGAGGAGGCCTCAGATAGCGACGGCGAGACCTAATGTATTCTCGGCTCCGCCTAGGGATGAGTCGAGGAAAGGTGAGGTCATTGAGGAGAGCGTAGACATTCCTGAGCCGAGAATCCGTCTCCTGAAAAGGGAGGAGACAGGTGTAACCGAAGCCCTAATCGAGAAGGCGGACATCGTTGTCTCGGGAGGCAGGGGACTTGGAAGCCCCGAAGGGTTCAAGCTTCTAGGCGAGCTGGCCGAGCTGCTTGGAGGAGTTGTCGCAGGGTCGAGGAAGGCTGTCGACGCTGGATGGATTCCGCATGACCGCCAGGTTGGGCAGACAGGAAAATCTGTGAAGGCTGCGCTCTACATCGCGGTTGGAATCTCTGGAGCAGCCCAGCACCTCTTCGGGATAAGGGAGGCTAGAAGAGTAGTAGCGATTAACATCGACCCAGATGCACCGATATTCGAGAACGCGGACTACGGAGTTGTAGGAGACTACAGGAAGATTGTCCCAGCCCTCATCGAGGAGATTAAGAAGCTGAAGGGAAAGACCTAAAGAGCCGTAAAGACCAACCCTGCGCCAGAGAAGATGCTGAAGGCAGACGTAGATGAGAGATTCAGAGAAGCATGTAGGAGAATAGGTAGGATAATCGCCGAAGAAAACCTTAGAGAAGCTGAGAGAATCGAGAAGCTTAAGCTCGTAATTGCGAAAACCTATGGCTTGAACAGAGTACCGTCAAACCTTGAAGTCTTGGAGAGTCTCCCCGCAGAGCTGAGGAAGAGGGTTTCAGGGATACTTGTCAAGAAGCCTGTCAAGACTATCTCAGGGGTCTCCATAATCACGGTGATGACGCCTATCTTCGAGTGCCCTCACGGAAGATGCGCCTACTGCCCCGGAGGGAGGCCGGCGAAGTCCCCCAGAAGCTATACAGGTGAGGAAGAGTCCGTTAAGCTGGCTGAAAAAGTCGGCTACAATCCATATCTGCAGGTGAAGAGCCAGCTTTCAAAGCTTGAGAGGATGGGGCACAGGGTTGACAAGGTTGAGCTGATATTCATAGGAGGAACATTCAACGCCATGCCCCAGGGGATGCAGAGATGGTTTGTTAAGAGATGCTTAGACGCCTTGAACGGCGTTGACTCAGATAGTCTAGCGGATGCCTTGGCTAAGGCTGAGGAGAAGCCTCTTCACAGGGTTTCAGGGATAACTGTTGAGACTAGGCCTGACTGGGTTAAGCCTCCTCAAGCGAACAGGCTTCTCGAGATGGGTGTAACGAGGGTTGAGATAGGTGTCCAGGCTCCAGACGACGAGATATACAAGCTGATAAGTAGAGGCCACAGCGTTGAGGACGTGGTTGAGGCCACGAGAACCCTGAAAGACCTTGCCTTCAAAGTCGGATACCACCTCATGCCGAATCTCCCAGGCTCAAGCATCGAGAAAGACCTAGAGATGTATAGGATGCTCTGGGAGGACAGCCGATTCAGACCCGACATGCTGAAGATTTATCCAACCCTCGTTCTACCTGGAACTCTCCTCTACCAGTGGTGGAGACAGGGGCTCTACAAGTCCTACACCGATGAGCAGCTCATCAAGCTCCTAGCCGAATGGTTCCTCATGACACCCCCCTATGTCAGAATCCAGAGAGTTCAACGCGAGATACCCCTACATCTAGCATCCTCAGGCAACAAGGTGGCGAATCTAAGGGATGCTGTTGAGAAATACTTGAGGGAGAGAGGGTTGAGGTGTAGATGTATTAGGTGTAGGGAGGCTGGGCATAGGCTTCTAAAGGACGGTGTAAGAGCCGAGGAGGAGAACATAAGGTTGAAGACCCTACGCTATGAGGCGTCAGGCGGAGAAGAATACTTCATCTCCTATGAAGACTATGTGAACGACGTGCTTATAGGGTTCATAAGGCTTAGGAATCCCTCACAGGTTCTCAGAGAAGAACTGAGGGGAGCAGCCCTAGTCAGAGAACTCCACGTATATGGGAGGATGACACCCGTCGGCTCCCAGAGAATAGATGAAAGCTGGCAGCATCGCAGCTACGGCTCAAAGCTACTGGCCGAGGCTGAGCGAATAGCCGTTGAAGAACTCGACGCTAGGAAGATTGTGGTTATAAGCGGCGTAGGTGTTAGAAGATACTATTATAGGCATGGATATAGGTTGGATGGCCCATACGTGTCTAAGAGGCTTAGGTAAGGGGATAAGTGTTGAGGCCTGTGAGGAAAACGCTTCTAGCCGCCGTCCTCGCAACCTTCATAATCTCCTACATCCTCCACCACCCCGAAATCCATGGGAGAATATACTCGGACATCGTAGCCTTCTGGACCAGGCCGCTAGTCTACAATAACCGAATACCCTATATAGAGACATCTTTCGAGTATCCGCCTATAGCAGGTCTCGTAACCTATCTCTCGGCAACGATTGGAAGAAACGTATCCCTATACTATACAGTATTCTCAATCTTCCTACTCATAGGCTACCTCGTAACGGTGTTGGCGGCGGACGAAATCGCTCAAAGCAGAGATATCAAAGAACATGTCTCGATAATGTTTCTGGCCTTAGCGCCTTCACTATACTTCTACCTCGTCTACAACTTCGACATAATGTTTACAGCGTTTTTGATGTTGAGTTTCCTCTACCTTGAACGTGATAGAAGCAGCTTGTCGGCAGTTTTCTTCGGTCTCACGGCTCTCACGAAGCTCATGAACCTCATCCTTCTCCCAATCTTCCTAATGTTCATCAAGGGATGGAGGAAGAGGATATACTATATTCTCACCTCCTTAGGAGTATTCGCAGTCGTTAATCTCGCCCTGTTTGCGGTGAATCCGGAGGTCATGGCTGAAACCTATCTCCATCACGTTAGGTGGGGGTTGGAGAACGCTTGGTTTATAGTGTTCTTCCCTTCCGAGGACTCCTGGGATACTGCCAAGCTTTTCAGCATGTTTCTAGTGGGTTATGGATTGATGAAGGTTTATCTCTCAAGGTTCGGAGACCTTTATGAGAGAAGCTTCATGGCCTTCTCAGCATTTCTCCTCGGCACATACGTATTCACCCCCCAGATGGTTCTCTGGCTTCTACCCTTCCTAGCAATTATCGGAAGATTCTCCCCAGCTTTCTTCATAATGGAGCTAGCCAACGTTGGAATAATCTTAACGTGGTTTACTTCACCTGAGCCTCAGAAGTTCGGCTCAATCCCACAATATCTGGCGATACTGAGGGCGGCGGCGCTCTTCTATCTCTTGATTGAGGTTTATGTGGAGGCTAGAAGGCGGGGATGGAGCCGTGAAGAGGATTAGGGTTCCAGACCTCCTCAAGAACCCTCACCTATGGCTAATAATTCTAACCATCGTTATTTTAGCCCTAAAGCTTGCGATAATCACTGTGCCTTGGCCTGAGCTTCAGCCCTCGGATTGTATCAATCCTCCGCTCAAGACAGAATGTGCATTAATCTTTGACGAGGCGCATTACATTCCAGCTGTTAGGAAGATTATGATGGGTCAGCCTGCGAATAATGAGCATCCACCGCTCTCGAAGGCGCTGATGATTCTTGGAATAATTGTTTTCGGCGACAACCCCATCGGATGGAGATTCTTCATATCTCTATGCGGCGCCGCATCAATCTATATTTTGGGTAGACTTGCTGTGAAGCTTACTGGAAGCTGGAGAACCGGTCTCTTAGCCGCGGCGCTCTTCGCCTTCGACATCTCATCCTTTAACCTAAGCTCTATCGCTATGCTCGATGCCCCTGCCCTCGCCTTCAGCCTTCTCGCAGCCCTCCTATTTCTCCAAGAACGCTACGTGTTCTCTGGATTATCTATGGGTTTAGCGCTTCTATGTAAGACCTCAAGCCTATTCATACTCCTCGCCCTACTGGTTTACAACCTTCTCGAGCAGACGCATAGGTATGACAGCTTAGCGGAGGCTTTTAGGAGATGGCTGTCGGTGACGGAGAAACTTGTCTTCATATCGCTTGCCGTCCTCCTAATTGGTCTCGCAGCATATGATTACGGCGTAGGTGCTTATGCCACACCCTTCGAGCATCTCGACTATATTTTGAATTATCATTCTTCTCTGACGTTTAAGGAGGGTGACAATGTTTACATGCCTCTAAGCTGGAGCAACCCTATCAAACCTTACCCTAGGATGCCTTACTTCGTTGTCACGGTCACGGTTGATGGGAAAGAATATCATCCAGTCGCATATTATGGTATGCAGACTCCTCTCTGGTGGATGACTTGGCTTGTCGTCGCGATGGTTTCCTATATGGCCTATGAGTCTCTTAGGAGGAGGAGATTTCCAAGCATTGAGACCTTCGTCCTCACATGGATTGCTCTAACCTATTTCATCTACTTCCCCTTGGCCCATATAGTTCATAGATGGGTTTACCCCTTCTACTTTTACTCAACACTCCCCATAATCGCGGCATCGCTGCCCTACATTCTTGAAGGTGACAGGTTCTCGGAGCTTATGACATATGTTTTACTGGTGGTTCAGATTGCGTGGTTTATTGTCTGGTTTCCTGTTAAGCCTCAGTGGCTCATAGACTTTCTTCTCGCTCTCGGTGCCCCCGCCTAATAGGAGCTGTAGCCATAACGTATCCAAGCCAAGCCGCTATGAAGCATGCCGCTAGAACTACTGCGAGGACTGGGAGCTTTACTGCGAGTTCAGGGTCTATTGGGAGGTAGCCGAAGAACCAGAGAATATAGAAGACTGCGAAGAATAGTGAGACTGATGTTAGGAGGGTTCCGAGAAGCTTCGTGAGGATGCTCATAGGCTCTCCTCATCCAGAGCCGAAACATAACTTATTTAGGATTATGAGGGAGGGTTTGAGCGGATGAGCAGCGAAGAGGGGCTCTACGCTCTCCGGGGGAAGACCCTTCAAGTCTATGTGTATCTTCTTAGGAGAGGGGGGCCTGTTGGAGTTAGGGAGCTTCAGAGAGCCCTCAGGTTCTCAAGTCCAAGCGTCGCCCACCATCACCTAGAGAAGCTTAAAGATATGGGGATTGTGGCTAGGGATGAGTCTGGACGCTACAGAGCTTCCGAGAAGGTTGATGTAGGGATACTGAGAATGTTCATACTCTTGGGTGGAAGACTTGTCCCAAGACTCCTATTCTATGCCGTCTTCTTCACAACCCTCCTAACACTATACCTCCTCCAAAACCTCGGAAACCTAAACCCATATGCCTTAACCTTCGCAGCGGTGGGGGCAGCGGCCTTCTGGATAGAGACTCTGAGACTCTGGATTCATAAAACATGGTAACCTGTTCTGAAGAGTAGACTTATCTTTACAGCCTCAGGTGATTAGATGTGCGTGGAATAGCTTTAAGGATTGCAGCGGCAGTCCTCCTCGCAGTCCTAGTATACTCTATCCCGAGTCTACTCATAGTCCATGAAGCCCCCCGAGTTAAGGCAGCTTACACGCCTACAACCACGGCTGCGAAGCCTAAGGTAGCTGTGGAGGGCGCTACGGAGACATTAGCCCCTGCGGCTACGGTGTCTGAGACGACCCTGGGGAGGGGAGGCGGGGAGGCTGCAACCTATAGCGTGGAGAGGGCTGAAGCTGGAGTAGGCGGACTCCTCTTCAACATACCTATCGCAGCTGTCTTGGCTTTCGCCGCGGCCTTCACGGCTTCACGTCTCCGACAAAGATAAGAGGAGGGATTTTTCTAGTATTCTTGAGAGCCGTGATAGAGTTTCTAACCCCTGGGAGGTTCGCTGACACCCTCTTAAAAGCTGAGAGAATCTGGCCACGTCTCCTCCGCGGAATAGCTATACTCGCCGCCGCAACTCTGGCCCTAATCTACTCCTCCTACTACGTGCTCCACGACAAAATCGACGTTAAGTATGCTTTATCAGGATTCGAGAACCTTCCAGCCCCAATTCCATCCTTCGAAGAGATAACGGCATCCAGGATAATCCATATCTCGGTAGCTTTAGCGGTGATCTTCATAGGGCTAAGAGTGCTTGTATATTTTACTGGAAAGGAGGGGAGAAACCAAGCTCTCCTAACACTTATCCTACACTCCTTCCTAATACTCTTAGCACTAACACTTGTAGGGCTACCGATAATCGCTCAGGCGCCGAAGGTCCCATTTCTAGTAGTTGACGTAACATTCATGAACGCGACCATGCATGACGCGTCAATCACTGGACTCTCTGAACAGGGGAGAGTAAGCCTAGCATCAAACACCATAAATGCCAGATATCTCAAGATATACAAGGGGTTCCAGAACAACTATACTAGGCCTAACTGGCGGGTCATGCAGAGCTTTGAGGAGGTTGATAAGGTCTTAAAGAATACTGTAACTGTGATAAATATGTCGGAGGTTAAGTGGGTGAGTGAGGATGGAGAGCATACTCTCCCCGTGCTCAACGCTGTTAAAGGGAATTGGAGCGAAATCACCTATGAGGATGTCCTCTCAAGAGGCTTCGTTAGATACGATGCCGGAGAGGTAACCTTAGCTGAGAGAGTATTCTCCATGCTCCCAATATTCACATGGGCTCTCGTAACGTTCTATAATGTGGTGGGGTTTAAGAAGCTTTATGAAGCCTCGGCGAAAGTAGCTGCCATAGCGTGGATACTGATATTCTTCATACTCTTCGTGGCTGGTATAACTCAGTAGCCCTAAACCTTTCGACCTCCCTGTGAAATCTCTCCACGGGCTATCCTAGTGCTTGAAACAGGTTTCCCGTCCTCGGCCACGACGAGGGGAGAAACAGTTATCTCAAGAGGCTTCATACCCTTCTTAACCCTAATATCATTAATCTCAATCGCCCTGAAATAGGTGAAGGGGCTTGTTACAAGAGCCTCTATCGAGGGGTCCTCAACGGTGGGGCCATAGGGGTCGTCTATCTTCTTAACCTCGCATCTCTCAATCCATCCATATTTTTCTAGAACCTTCCTCAATCCCTTAACCCTTTCATCGAACCTCTTAACTGGATGTTTCTTTCCAAGCTTCTTAACAAATTCGTCTGAGGTTACCCCTATTAGGACTTTTCTCCCTACGCGTAGGGCTGTTAGGAGAAGCATTAGATGGCCGTGGTGAACCTCGTTGAATGTTCCTCCAGCTGCTACATAGCTGTATTTTGGCTTTGGGAGAGGTCTCCGAAGCTCTTCCTCAACTTCTCTCCAACTCTTCCTGAGCTCGCTTAGGAGAACCATGGCTTCGCCGAGGGTTATTCCAAGTAATGCGGCCAGCTCCTCTGCACTAATGTCAGGTTTCTCTGGGAGAACTCTGTCTCTGACATACGCCTTATGCTCGGCGTATAGAGGCAGGCTTTTAACCACTTCGACGAGAATAGGCCACAGCGGGCTCCCCCTATACTTTACCTCCATCGACTTACACCGCTGGTTAGCGGTAAAAAATTGGTTTACGACCTATTAGAACTTCGCTAGAGGAAGAGGTGGGTGAATCCTCTCGTTAAGTGGTTTTAGACGGGGCTATGAACCTTCCTCTAGGTTTTCCAGTTATCTCGCCGTCTACCGCCACAACCTCCCCTCTCAGAACCGTGTACCGTATCTTCCCTCTAAGAATCATCCCATCATAGGGTGTGAGTTTATGCTTACTGTGGAGTTTACGGGAATCTATCCTCGTCTCGGCTTTAGGGTCGACCAGAACTAGGTCACCGTCTCCTCCAACAATTATCGCTCCCTTCTTGGGATATAAGCCGAAAATCTTCGCTGGATTTAGGGCGAGAACCCTGCTCAGCTTCTCAATCTCTATCTCGCCTCTGAGGGCTGCGTCGAGCATTAGGGGGAAGAGTGTCTCAACGCCTATAAAGCCTGAAGAAGCCTCCCACACATCTCCCGACTTCTCTTCGAAAGTGTGCGGCGAGTGGTCTGAGGCCACGGAGTCTAAGACACCGCCTCTCAACGCCTCCCAGAGAATCCTCCTATCCTCTTCCCACCTAAGCGGCGGATTTATCTTAACTAGAACTCCTAACCTGCTGTACGCTTCACGGGTTAGGAAGAGATAGTGTGGGCATGTTTCCCCCGTCACTTTCACTTCCAGTTTCTTGGCTTCCTTGAGAAGCTGCGCCGCCTCCCCAGTGCTTACGTGAGCTATATGAGCCCTACCCCCACTCCTCCTAGCATAGAGAAGCATCCTAGAGACCGCTTCCTCTTCACAGATCTTAGGCCTCGAATCCGAGTGAGCTGCAGGATCTTCTCTCCCACCATCTCTGATGAGTTTCTTGTAGTAGGTGAGGAGCTCCGGGTTCTCAGCGTGGAAAACTATGGGGAAGCCTAGCTTAGCGCTCATGGATAGGGCTTCTAAGATCTCTCCATCCCCGGGGGGTTCAACGCCTCCCTCCAAAGGCTCCGGATAAACCTTGAAGCCAGCCGCTCCCTCAAGCCACATCTCTTCGAGTAGGTCTAGGTTCAAGGCGTGGAGAACAGCATAGAGCCCAAAATCTACGTAAGATTTTCCCAGAGCAAGCCTCCTCTTCTCCTTCAACCTCCTAGGAGAATCCGTAGGTGGAAGAGTATTAGGCATGTCGAGAACCGTGGTAACGCCTCCAGCCGCTGCCGCAGCGCTCCCTGAAGCGAAATCCTCCTTGTAAGTTAGCCCAGGGTCTCGGAAATGAACATGTTCATCGATTACTCCTGGGAAGATTAAGAGGCCGTGTGCGTCCAGTACCTCGGCGTCGGCTCTTTGAAGATCTCTTCCAAGCGCCTTGACTTCGCCGTCTACTATTAGGATGTCTGACTCAACTATGCCGTCGGGGAGAACGATGTTCCCGCCCTTCACCAAGAGTGTTCCATCAGTCATAGCGTCAACGTCTCCACATCGATTAAAGGGCTTATTAAAAGGCGATGCTTCTACAACTTTATGGCATCACGGCTCTTTGGACGGGACCTAATCTCAGCCTTGGATTTGACACGCGGGTCTATGGAGCAGTTGTTCGACCTCGCCGACAGGTTACGTAGAGAGATAGGTGAGAGAGGGGTTCTCAGCTATGCTCAGGGGAAGATTTTGGCGACGGTTTTCTTGGAGCCGAGCACTAGGACGAGGCTGAGCTTCCAGTTCGCGATGGTTAAGCTAGGCGGAGCTGTGATAGACTTTGGGCCCGAGCAGGCGGCGAGTATAGCGAAGGGTGAAAGCTTCGAGGACACTATACGGATGATTGATGGATACCATCCGGACCTGATAGTGGTTCGGCACAGGGAGCCGGGCTCAGCGCGTAAGGCCGCCGAGATAGCGCATGCACCGGTCATCAACGCTGGAGATGGATGGAATGAGCATCCGACTCAAGCCCTCCTCGACCTCTACACAATCAAAAGAGAACTGGGGAAAATAGATGGCTTAACCATAGGGATTATGGGAGACTTAAAGCATGGGAGAACCCCGAGCAGCCTCAGCTACGCTCTCTCAAAATACAAGAACATTAAAATTCATTACATCGCCCCTAGCCAGCTCCAGATAAGAGAAGAGGTTCTAAGAAAGATAGAGGGGAGAGTGGAGTGGAAGAAGACTGAGAGAGTTGAGGAAGTAATTGAAGACCTTGATGTTCTATATGTGACGAGGCTTCAGAAGGAGAGGTTTGAGAAACCCGAGGAATATGAGAAGCTGAGGGGAAGCTATAGGGTGACGGCTGAGATGCTGAGAAAATTCGGGAAGATACCGTTGATAATGCATCCGCTTCCGAGAGTTGATGAGCTGAGCCCCGATGTAGATTCCCTTCCACAGGCAAAGTATTTCATCCAAGCCGAGAACGGGGTATATGTTAGAGCCGCTCTCATGAAGACTATGCTTGGGGTTTAGCGGCTGGAAGTAGGCTGCGGAGACTCCTCGCTCACTCTTCCTGATAGTATGCCCAAGGTATCGTTATCTTTTCTAATCCTACTACTAAGGCGAAGAGAGCTACGCCCATTAATGAGAGGAGAGCTAGGGAGACGAACACGCTTTTAGTTAGTAGCTGGCTGCTGGCGAAGAGTATCAGGTATCCTAAACCCTTGTTGCCTCCAACGAATTCCCCGACCACCGCCCCTACCACCGCGAGCGTTATCGCCACCTTAATTCCCGCGAAAAAGTGGGGTAAGGCGTTCGGCAACCTAACCTTAAAGAATATTCTCGACTGAGGAGCTTTAAGACTACGCGCCAAGTCCATGAGCTCGCTGCTTATGGTCATTAGACCTGTTGCAGTGTCAACAACTATTGGGAAGAATGATATCAGGAAGGTTATGATGATTACCGGCATAACGGGATGCATTCGGAAGAACCACATCATTATCAGAGGTGCGAGCGCGACCTTGGGGACTGATTGAAGGATTACGAGGATTGGGTAGAGGGTGTTCTGGAGGAATCGTGAGTAGACTATGGCTATGGCGAGAGGGACTCCGAGACCGAGAGACAAGGCGAAGCCAACTGCAACCTCATATAATGTGAAGTATGTGTGGTCGAGGTATAGTCCTATCGCGGTGGAAGCTTCTTCGATTATGCTGCTCGGTGAAGGAAGTATGAACTCGGGAATTTTGAATCCTCTCGTGATAAGCTCCCATGCTACGACTATTGCGACTAGAGTTAAGGCGGGGTAAACATAGATTCTTAGTATCTTCTCCTTTCTTTCAGGCCTCAAGTTTTCACCTCCTGTTTAAAGATGTAACGCCTAATGTTATCCACGTGCTTGACGAACTCAGGCTTAGATGCGTCTTCAAAGCTTCTCGGCCTCCGAAGCTCTATCTTCTCCACGTGAATTATTTTACCTGGCCTTGGGCTCATTACGTAGACTTTGTCGGCCTGGAAGACTGCTTCACTTATGCTATGGGTTACGAGTATTGAGGTTTTCCGCTCCCTCATCCATATGCGTTGAAGCTCTATGTTCAGCTCTTCTCTGGTTAGTGCGTCGAGGGCTCCGAAAGGCTCGTCGAGAAGTAGGAGTGATGGGTCATGTATTAGCGCACGTATCAGGGCGGTTCTCTGCCTCATCCCTCCGCTGAGCTCCCCTGGATACTTCTTCTCAAACCCCGTTAAGCCAACCATATCTATCAAGGCTTTAGCTTTATCGATGTACTGCTTCTTATCGAGGCCTTTCATCTCTATCGGGAACAAGACGTTGTCGATTACGCTGCGCCATGGGAGGAGGGCTGCGGACTGGAAGGCGAAGCCTACGCCGTCGAAGGGCTCGGTGACAAGTTTTCCACCTATCTTTACGTAGCCTCTGGCAGGCTTAAGCAAGCCTGAGATAGCTTTGAGAAGAGTGCTTTTACCGCATCCACTTGGCCCCACAATCGCTATAAACTCTCCCTTCTCTACGTCGAGGTTTACGCCGTCGAGGGCGAGAATCTCCTCACCCTTCCGAGACCTGTATATTATCGTGAGGTCACGAATCTCTATCAGGGGCAAGGCTATTCACGCTAAAAAGGAGGTGGGGAGGTGGGTTTTAAGCCTTAGTCGGCAGAAACTCCATACTGTAGACATCTTCAGGCTTCACTGTAG
>CAYTSD010000018.1:0-24503 GCA_964440495.1 uncultured Nitrososphaeria archaeon
CCGCCGTTCACCCGCTGGGGAATCCTCGGAGCCGAGGAGAGGGAGGCCGTCAAACGCTTTCTCTCCTGGAGAGGCTACGCCAGGCTTCTCAGGCGGAGGCAGCTGAACCTAAGCGTCGCAGGGCTACTTTTAGTTGACAGCGTTCTCGGGGAGGGAGGCTTCTTGGCCTCGGTTCTACCCTCCTCAGCCCTCTATACCCTCACGGCTGAGGCTGCTAGGAGACTGCTCCTCGAACGCTACAGGGTTCTGGCAATCGCTGAGGCCTCGGCGGACTCCTTCTCCGAGGGAAGCGGCTTCAAGGAGGTTATCCTGGCGGCGGTGAAGGGAGGTGGGGAGGGCGAGACCCTAATCCTGAGGCTCTCGGAGAAGACCGACCTCAACAGGCTCTCCAAACTCGTCCTCACGGGAGAAGACTCCATGGAAGAGGTCTTGGCGAGGAGGAGGCTCAGAAGCCTTACACCCATCGAGAGGTTTAACTGGCTTACACTCTTCTCAGGAGAGCGGGTTCTCAGCGTCCTCTCAGCCCTCAGCAGCTCCCCCCAGCTCTCCCAAGGCATTCCAAGAGACCTGATTGTGAGAGGCATCGAGATGTATGGCCCAGACTTCTTCTTCCTCCCAAACAGGTTCTGGAGGGTGGTCGAGGTTGGGGAAGAGTATTTGATTGTCGAAGATAGGTCAGGTGTGAGGCTGCCTATCCCAAGAAGTTTTCTCATCGAGTGTTTTAGGAAGCCCAGCCTCCACTCCAAGAGTATTCTGGATGAGCCTCGGCACTTCCTCCTCTCCATCCCATCAACCCTCCTAGAGAGGCTTCCAGAAAGCCTACGCCGGTACGTTATATGGGGGGTGGAGTCGGGTGCCGCGCTTCCCGCCGTCAAGGCCTTCGGAGACCGATGGCTGAGCCATACCCACCGCCAGCTCGAGGTCAAGAAGCCCTACGGCCTCCTCTTCCTCCCAGACAAGGTTGACTCAAGCCTCCTACACCGCTCCGTCTACGCGTTCCTCTCCCCCAAGCCCCTCACAGCCTCCAAGAACTTCCACATCCTGAAGCTTAGGGAGAGGGGGCAGGCATCCTTCCTAGCCCTCTGGTTCAACAGCGTCTTCTTCCTAATCCTTCTGACGGCGGCGGGCAGGAGGATTAGCGGGAGGTGGACAAGGCTTCTCGAGGAGGATTATCTCAGGCTTCCAGCCCCTCCCCTAGACAGGGTTGAGGAGAGCTTTCTGGAGGATGCTTCAAGGCTTGTTGAAACCCTCTCAGCGGAGGCTCTCCCACCCCTCAGGAGGCAGCTTGAGGACAGGCCTCGGTGGAGGCTTCGGCTCGACGCCCTCGTAGCTGAAGCCCTAGGGCTGAGATTCTCGGAGAAGCTTTACGACACCCTTCTCAACGCTCTCTCAGAGACAAATGCTAAATAGGCTGGACAACGCTTCTCTGCGAGAATGGAGCTGGAGACAGAAGTTATCATCGAACCAGACTATAGGGGCTTCAAGGCGCCTGGCGCAGTGCTGATTGAGGGGCTGCCAGGTGTAGGCTTGGTGGCCAAGACAGCTGTAGCCTACATGCTTGAGAAGCTTGGGGGAAGGAGGGTCTGTAGGCTCTATTCACCCTATTTTCCGACGATGGGGTATGTGAGGGAGGGGAGGCTTGTGCCAAGCTTCGCGGACATCTACCATGTTGAGGCGGAGAGGCCGCTTCTCCTACTCTACGGCAACGCCCAGCCCTCCTCCTACTATGGCCAACACGAGTTCTGTGAAAAGATACTAGACGTGGTCACAGGGTTTGGCGCAGACTTCATCCTAACACTCGGAGGCTATGGGAAGGACAAGGTCTCGGAGCAGAGGGCAGTCTATCTATCCTCAACGAATCCTAAGACCCTTGAGAAAGCCTTAGAGGTCTTGGACGCCGAGGCCTATGAGGGCCAGATAATAGGCGCCGCAGGTCTCCTGATAACCCTGGCCGAGGAGCAGGGCATAGACAACCTCTCAATGCTCATAGAGGCAGGTGAATCGACCCCAGACTTCCAGGCAGCCAAGAGGGCTGTGGAGTCCGTCGCCAAGTTCCTAGGACTTAGACTCAGGGTCGAGGGCCTCTACAGTATCTCAGAGACCTATAACTCCGCCTATAAGCGGCTTGAGGTCTAGCGAGGTGCCCGAAGGCTTGGGGAGAGCTGCGGCGAAGACCGGTGGAATCTATCTAGAAACCTTCTTCGGGACTGCTGAGGTCGGCTTATTCGCCGCAGCGACGGACAGGGTCTGCATAGTCCCTCCCCAGCTTAAGCCGAGGCAGAGGAGGCTTATAGAGGAGGTGCTCGGGGTTGAGGTTATACCGACGACGATAGCAGGCTCCTTCCTCATAGCGCCCATGATAGCTGGAAACAGCAGCGGTCTAGTAATCTCTATGATGGCCTTGGACGAGGAGGTGGAGCAGATAAAGAAGAAGGCAGGAGACCTAAACATACTCATCCTCAGAAGCAGGTACACAGCAGTTGGAAACCTAATCCTAGCAAACGATAAGGCGGCGTTCGTAAGCTCGTTGTTCAAGAAGAGGGAGGTCAGAGAAATAGAGGACGCACTTGGAGTCGAGGTAATCCAGGGAAGAATAGCTGGAAGAACCTACGTAGGCTCACTCGCCGTAGTGACGAATGAAGGAGGACTAATACATGTGGAGGCATCCGAAGAAGAGGGAAAAAACCTGAGCAAGCTCTTCAAGGTTGAGATACTCCCTGGAACAGTCAACGACGGGGTCCCATTCGTTAGAAGCGGGATAATAGCAAACAGCAGGGGGGCGATAATAGGCTCCCTGACAACGGGCCCAGAGCTCATGAATATTTCCAGGGCCCTCGGCGTCTAGAGGAACAGCTGGAGATGCGGGACCCCGTCGATCTTCACCATAGCTTTCTCCACAGCATACCCCCTGCTAATAGCGTAGGAGACCGCGCAGTCTCCTAGGAGATTAACTATTGTCGCCTGCTTAAGATACCTGTCCAACTCATCCCTATTTATCAGCACTCCACCATAGAACGCTCTACTAACCTCGACTAAAACCCCGTTTCCGATGTTAAGCTTCCTTCCGAGGAGATCCTCATCGCAGGCGGCTACAATCGTCTCCCCAGTCTTAGAGTGATGAACCTTGACCCAAACCCTCTCCAGCCGCTCCCCAAGCATTACAAATAATCTTCTAAACACCTGAATATAAACTGAGCCGCAACCATTACTCATCTTAGTAAAACTTAAGGCACTGTTTACACAATATACTATTGGAGTTTGTGGGAGAGAGCCACCCGAGAAGCTCTGATGACCAGAATAGCTGGAGAGATAACTCTCTCAGAAGCTCCCGGCAGCGTTATGAAGAAGTGGAGAAGACTCTTCGAGCTAAGTCAAGCCGAGGTCGCAAAGATAATGGGCATATCACCCTCAGTTCTCAGCGACTACGAAAACAATAGAAGAAGATCTCCTGGAGCGGTTTTTGTGAGAAAGTTTGTGGAGGCCTTAATCGAAGCCGACCTGAAGAAAGGTGGACCGCATATCAGGCGATACTCAACCTTCCAGAGAGATTTAAGCGGAGCAATAATAGATATGGGAGAGTTTGTCTCTCCTAAAACTGCTAGAGAGATTGCTGAAACCTTGGCGGCGATAGTGTTGGCTGGAAAGTCATGCGAGAATATTCAAATATATGGATACACTGTTCTCGACAGCATTAAGGCTATAAAGATGCTTGACGCCCTCGACTTCCTCCAGATATATGGGAGAAACCCGATGAGAGCGATTATTTTTACAGGCGTTACGAGGGGGCGTTCACCGATGGTTGCCGCCCGCCTCTATCCAATAAAGCCTAAGATGATAGTGATTCACGGCCCTAGGAGGGTTGAGGAGATTGATAAGCTTGCGATAGAGCTCGCCGAGCTTGAGTCAATATACTTTACCTTATGTCCCTTAAGTAGCGTCAACGAGATAGTTAAGAGGCTTAGGTCGCTGACCTAGCCTCCGTAAATAACAAATGATAGCTGCTTTTAGTATTGTGGGATGAGGGTAGTTAGGGACCTCTCGATAAAGCCTGGGCTAAGTGTCTCCGAGCTTGTTGAGCAGTTTTATAGTTCAGGTGGGTTCGCTGCTAAGTATCTGGGGGTTGCCGCCCACATTCTCAAAAAGATGGTTGGAGACGAGAGGTGCGTGCGTTTTCTATCTTTTGTTGCTGCGCCTGTTTCAACGGGTCTTAGAGGAGTTTTCGCGGAGCTTGTTAAGCGTGGAATGTTTGATGTATTGATTACGACCTGTGGCGCTCTTGACCATGATATAGCCCGTAGCCTTGGAGAATACTATGAGGGTGACTTCTGGATGGATGATGCCGAGCTTAGGGAGAAAGGGTATCACAGGCTTGGAAGCGTGCTTATCCCCCTAGATGCATATGGCCCAGCAGTCGAGAAATTCGTCCAAGGCTCTTTAGAGTCTGTCTACGTAGATGGTGTTAGAGAGGTTGGAAGCATCGATGTCGCGAGGATTCTGGGTGAGAGGCTTAACGATGAGAGGAGCATACTTTACTGGGCTGCGAGGAAGGGTGTCAAAGTATTTGTTCCCGGGATAATGGACGGTGCTGTTGGAACCCAGCTCTGGCTCTTCCAGCAGAAGCATAGAGACTTCAGGCTTAACCTCTTCAAGGATTCGGAGCATCTTGCCGAGATAGTCTTCAAGGCTAAACGCACAGGAGCGCTAATGGTAGGTGGAGGAATCTCGAAGCATCACACCCTATGGTGGAACCAGTTCAAGGAGGGTCTCGACTACGCGGTATACATAACTACTGCATGCGAGTATGATGGGAGCCTGAGCGGCGCACTTGTTAGAGAGGCTATATCGTGGGGGAAGGTTAAGCCTGAGGCGGAGAAAGTAACGGTTCACGGAGATGCGACAATAATTCTCCCACTCCTCGCAGCCTATCTAATAGACTAAAGCTCTATAATCTCATGCGGAGAGCCCTCAGCGATTATCTCTCCATTCTCCATGAGTATAGCTCTTGCAGAAAGCCTTAACGCCGCTAGCCTGTCATGGGTTGCAGTAACTATCGTTACTCCCTGCGCAGCCAGCATCCTAATAACATCCTCTAGGAATTTCCTACTTCTCGAGTCTAGGTTTGAGGTCGGCTCATCGAGTAGAAGATATCTTGGATTGACTGCGAGAGCTCTTGCGAGTGCGACTCTTTGTCTCTGGCCTGCTGAGAGAGCTGGAGCCCAAGCATCTCCGAGTTCTTCGATATCCATCGTCTTAAGCGCTTCTTTTACTCTCTCTTCAAGCTTTTCTCCCGTGATGCCTCTAATCCTTAGTCCGTAGGCTATGTTATCCCAGACGCTTCGTCTAAGCATGACCGGGTGCTCATGGATGTAGACGATGTCTCTCCTTAACCGGACTCTCTGCTCATTAGATAGGTTCCAGACATCGATTCCATCTATGTAGACGTTTCCTCTCTCAGGTTTGTAGATTGCTGCGGCAACCTTTAGGAGCGTGCTCTTACCTGCTCCGTTAGGTCCTATTAGGGCTGTTACTCCTCTTCCAAATTCTACATCTATGTCTTGGAGTATTGGTGGGTCTCCTCTCCGGTAGCGGAACCACACATTCTTCAGCTTAAGCGCCATTTCACCCTCATTCTCCTCACGAGGAACGTTATTAGAAAGGTTGTTGCCAAGAGGACTCCGCCTAGGGTTAGAGCTAGCTCGAATTCACCTTTACTCACTTCTAAAGCTATTGCGGTCGTCATCACCCGTGTAAGTCCCTTAATGTTTCCTCCGAGCATTAGGGCTACTCCAAGCTCTCCCACAGCACGGTTAAAGCCTAGGATAAAGGCTGTGAGAAGCCCTGGCAGAGACTCTCGGATAAGCGTCGCCGCCGCCTGCCTCTCCGATGCTCCAACAGCTACCAAGGTCTCCCAAAGCTCCTCCCCAGTCCTACGCAGAGTCGAGATGCTTAGAGAGACTATGAAGGGCGTTATTAGAATCGCCTGCCCAATACTTATCGCCGCTGGAGTATAGAGTATTGAGGTGAATCCAAGCGGCCCAGACCTTGAGAGCAGTAGGTAGAGGAGGAGGCCTATGACGACTGTGGGGACGCTGACCAAAGTGTTGAAGAGGTCTACCGCAAGCTCCGCGACCCTCCCCTTACTTAGAAGAAGCTTAAGAGAGATTAGGAGGCTCCATCCAGAAGCCATTAGAGTTGCTGAACCAGAGACTAGAAGAGACCTCCCAACAATCTCCGCCACCTCGCTCCAAAGCATCTATTCTTTTCCTCCTAAAGCTCCGCAAGCTTCTTCCACGCCTCTTGAAGTTCCTCGATCTGCGCATCTTCTACGGGTTTGAAGAGTTTTCCACCGCTGAAGCTTCTTATCAGGTCTTGGCCGCTGCTTGAGGTTAGAAAGTCTATGAACTTCTCCGCCAACTCCTCGTCGACTCCTTGAACCTTCGCAGGGTTTACTGGGTAGGCGCTGTAGATGTTTATGAGGATGTCTCCCTCGGTGACTAGGGGTTTGAGGTTCCCGAGCTTTGAGCCGAATTTTAGGTAGGTTCCGATGTCTGAGAGGGTATAAGCCTGCTTTTCACCGGCCACTAGAAGTGTCTGAGCCATCCCTGCTCCAGCCTCAATATACCATGGCTTCCCCCTCGGGTCTAGGCCTGCCAGCCTCCAGAGAGCAAGCTCCCTGACATGGGTTCCAGAGTTGTCGCCTCTTGAGACGAAGACGGCCTCCCCCCTCTCACCAGCCCCGTAAATCTTCTTGAAGGCGTCGATGGGTGAGAGTCCTTCGATTCCAGCTGGGTCGTCGCCTGGCCCTAGGATTAGGAAATAGTTGTAGGCGAAGATTCTCCCAGGCTTCAGGACATCTTCTCCGAGATACTTCTTCTCGAGGCTTGGCGCATGGACTAAGACTAGGTCTGCGTCTCCCATGGCCGCTTTCCTCAAAGCCTCCCCGCTTCCAACGGCCACGAACTCGACCGAGACCCCGGGATTCCTCCGCTCAAACTCCTCGGCCAAGACGTCAAGCAACCCTGTCGCATAAAGGCTTGTCGTGGTTGTCGCTCGGAGGGTTCTATTCTGGAGACCCTGTAGATAGACCACCCCTAGGATAAGTGCTCCGACGGCTAGTAGTGTTATAGCTGCTAGGATTGTTTTCCTCATCGTTATCTCAATATGGAATAACGATTACTCTTAAATGTTTCCAAAAACATGAAAACACGTTGAACCCCCTAGACAACCTAAGAGCGAGGGTTGAGGTCTTCCTAGAGCTTAATGGAGAGACCATACTCGACCCAAGGCTTGCGAGGGTTCTAGAGGAGGTTGAGCGGAGGGGCTCCCTTCTCTCTGCATGTAGAGCTGTGGGAGCACCATACTCCAGGACTTGGGAGAGGATTACTTGGATGGAGAGGCTTCTGGGTTCGAGTGTCTTGGAGGCTAGGCGTGGAGGGGTTGGGGGAGGTGGGGCGAGGCTCACAAGGCTTGGGAAACTGCTTCTCCAACGCTATAAGGAGGCCTCCAGAGAGCTTGAGAGCGGATTACCAGCCCTCAAATCTAAGGGGTTACCCGACCTAGTGATAGCTGGAAGCCATGACCCTGCCCTCGAACTCCTCTTAGGAATACTTCGGAGGAGAAGCCGTGAGCTCGATGTAGAGGTTGCGTGGCTCGGCTCGGCGGGAGGATTGGCGGCGCTAATGCTCGGAGACGCCCACATCGCTGGAAGCCATCTACTCGACCCAGAGTCAGGGCTCTACAACACACCCTTCCTCAAACGCTACTGGCTTGAAGGCAGAGTCTACGTGGTCAGAGGCTATCAGAGGGAGCTAGGCCTAGTCTATAGGCCCGGCACAGAGGTCTCATCGGTCTCAGAGCTCCTCGAAGGCAGGCTCAGGCTCATCAACAGGAACCCAGGGTCTGGGACAAGGGTCTTCCTAGACCATCTGCTTAGGCAGGCTGCCTTGGATAAGGGTTTGGAGGCTGGGGAGATTCCGAGGAGGGTTAGGGGCTACGGCCATGAGGTTAGAACCCATGTTGAGGTTGCTCGAGGGGTTGCTTCAGGCGAGGGAGACGTGGGGGTCGCCGTGAGATACGCCGCCGAGCTCTACGGCCTAAGCTTCACTAGACTCGCATGGGAGTCCTATGACTTCATAATCCCGAAGACCGCTATACGTATGAGCCCTGTCAAACTCTTTCTAGAGACCCTGCGCTCCGAGAGGTTTAGGAGTGTTCTGGGAAGGCTTCCAGGCTACAGGGTCTCGAAAGGGTTCGGCTCAATCATCTGGGGGTGAGCTCCTGCTCAGAGCCCGTTCTCCTCAGAAGCTTTGCGTGGAGGACTCCGTTGATGTAGGAGCTGCTTAGGAGGACCGCTGGGTAGGGTAGCTTGACAGCCTTCTTAAACCCTTTTCCACCTCTGACGAAGAGTTTTCTTCCGCGAACCTTTAAGGAGACCTCGCTCTCGGGGCCTGGAACCTGCGCCGTTATGACTATCATATCTCCCTCCTCAACCAGCTCGAAGGGGAGCTTCTCGTGAGCCTTGTAGCTTGATATAGCCTTCCTCAGCTCCCTGAACCAGTAGAATCCTAGAAGCCCTATTATCGCTGTAAGGATTATTCCTAGGAGTCCGCGTTCAAACCTCATGAGGAGCGAGAAGACTAGGAGCATCACCAGTATCCCTAGCATCCATAGAATTAGCTTGGATGCGGCTTCAAGCTCCCTCCTCTTCTCCGAGGTCTCGCTCAGTCTCCCCTGCCCCCAGCTTCAAAAACCTCCAGCCAGTTTTAAAGCATTATCCATCTAGCCTCCTAGGATGGTTATGTAGTGTAGCTCGACAACTCCTTCCCTGGAGAAGATGACCCCTAGATTTATCATGTTGCCGGTTCTCCAGATAAGCGCCCTCTCCATACCTCTCCCCAAAGCCCACTCCTCAAGAAATCCTCTAACATCCTCCTCGAACTGGCTTTGGGTTACATAGGTTAGGTTGCCCTCCCTGAAGACTACGTGGGCGTTGATGCTCTCAGGGAAAACAGGTTCAAGCCCAAGTTCCCTCACAACCTTGATTGTTAGATTCATCAAATCAACACCTACTGGGACGGCGGCCTCGCCTGCGAGGCTCTTCAAGAAAGCCCTAAACGACTCCTCCGGAGTTGCTCCAAGCCCGACAAAATACTTTCCAGTGAACTCTGCTCCAACCGTCGCTATCGTCCCAAGCTGAGTCACAACCCCGCCTGCAGGAGAAGTATAGACTGGGATAACGTAGACAAGGTATCCTCCAACCTGGTAGAGTATCGTCTCACCTATTCTAGGATTCTCTAAGAGCGTTCGAAGCTTCCTGAACTCCGCGTATCTCTCCAAGGCTTCTCGGGCGGCTGAGGGGCCTAGAAGCTTTATCGGCGACTCTATTGGAACCTTGTAGAAAATCTTCTCACCGAGCACGTTGTAGTCGTTTCTCACGGCTATGAATCCCGCTAGGTTTCTTCCAGGCGACCCTCTTAGCTGAAGCGAGAGTATCCCGAGGAACTCAGGCTTCTCAAACCCCGGAGGCTGCGCAATAATGTAGTAGGTGTAGACGCCCTCTGGAATCTCATAGAATTCCCTTGCCTGGATGAATGTCGCTGGGTCGTCGACATGATATATGTTGAACATCTCAACCTGGTATTGGAAGACTTCCTCAGGGAATCTCGTCTGATTGATGATCCATCTCGGAGCCTCATCCAACACTATGTCGCTATAGGTTTCCCTTATCAGCTTGCTCATGAAGTCGTCTCCTATGATGAGCAGCTTCACGTCTCCATTATAGACATCTATGAGGGCGTATCCGATGAATCTGACGTACTCGTTCCCCCTACTCCATGGAAGATTATCTGCTGGAACCTCGACAATCAGGGGCATAAGCCAGTAGGTGTTCTCCCCGTCGGTAACTGGAAACATGTCGACATACTCTCCATTCCAATGATACTTGAAGTAGGGGAAGAGTAGACTCAGCCTATCATAGACGTCCCTGTATCTGAGAACTCTAACATCCTTGTCTGGATAGGAGAGGAGGAAAGTGACGTCGAACATCCAGCTAACCGGGGGCGAGATTACCACGCCACCCCTCCCATTATACCGGTATCCAGCTACCTCATCTGATTTCTCCTTACCGAGAATTATTGCGGCCCATGTCTGGTCTAGGAGTCCTCCCTCTCCATAGTATATTCTCCTCTGCTTGAAGAATGTGGATGTATCGACTATTGTTCCATTGCTTGCGTCGAGGAGTAGGAAGCCGTTGGGAACATGGGTGTAGACTAGGTGCTCATTATACCATATGTCTGCTGGGGGGATGCCTTGGGGGAGAACAGGCTTCATCGACGCACTCCAGTAGAGTCTTCCATTGAATCTCAGTATGTCGGAGTCCTCGAAGTCGACGTAGGGTATGAGCCCTATCTCAGGTTTAAGTTTGGTGAAGGCAGCGTCCCAGTCCCAGAGCCTAACGGTGTCTAAAGCAGCTCTAACATCGCTCCAGTTCTCGCTAACAGATTCACGGTAATGAACACCTGTAAAGTTATAGTAGACTGTTCTCACGTCATTTATGTCGGCTAGATACCTGTTCACGGTAATCTCCTGCTTAACGTATGGACCCAGCCACTCAACCTTTCTCGCATCCGCTATGCTGTTCTGTATTGTTGCTGCTGCGAAGATTGTGAGGAGGACGAGGACCACTGCCCCTATCTTTATGATGTATGCGTAGCTGAACCCTGGCTTTGTTTTGTCAAGGTAGATGAATGTAAGCATTAATGCCGCCACGGCTATTGCTCCCCCTATCAGTATCTTGGTGTTGTAGTCTATGTAGCTTGAGAAGAAGAGATTGAACCCTGTCCAGGCGGTGCCTATCGCTATTATGGCTTCAATGGTCTCTATTGGCAGTCTAACGATTCCTGTCTCAAGATACTCGAGGGTTGACCTGGTCACCGATTTCACGAGCATCGTTATTCCTACTAGGAGTGTTAACCTAACTCCTATCGCCGAGAGGAAGGGAGGTATAATGAGTATGAGGGCTGGAGCGGCTGAAATAACGGTTAAGGCAGGTGTAACATCTCTTATGGTAATCGATGTGAACGGCAGCGTCATAATGTTTGGAATGTTGTTGAATCCGAGGTCTACCCCGCTTACGGCTGCTATGAGGCTCATCCCGAAGAGACTGTTAGAGAAGAAGACCATCCCCACAAGGGTTTTCGTAAGCTGCCACGCAAGAAACTTCATCGGGCTAAGTCTATAGGAGGCGAAGTCTATGTCCCGTGGCCTAAGGTATCCTCCACCCCTATAAACCGTGGAAATTAGCTTAAAAAACCAGAAGATGAGGGAGTTCCTATGCTTGAAGTCGAATCTGAAGAACGCTGCGAAGGAGAGGATAAGCCCGCCTATAAGTGAGAAGTAGACTGGTCTGACGAAGAGGTCTCCAAACTCCCATAGGTTCAGGGTTACCCAAATCGTCTGAGAGACAGCTACCAGAAGCCCTATTATGAGTATTATTGCGAGGATGATGTAGGTTGTCGAAGGCCTCCTTCTCCGACGCCTAACGCTGATCTCGGGATACATCTCCCTGCACCCTACTTCGGTTTAACCGGCTCAGCATCTCTCCAGAGGTGCTCAAAGTAGATTTTAGCGAGTCTAGCCAGCCCGACATGCTCAGACCAGATTGCGAGGTTGAATGAATCACTTTCATCTTCTCCCAAGATTAGGACAACCTCCCTTGAGTCGGCTATGATTCCTCCCCCGAACATCTGGTCTCTAAGCCTAACCTCGGCTATTTCGTTAAGTTTCTTGACAACACGGTAATCGCATCTGCTTGACAGGAGAATCTGAACTCTTCCACCTCTTCCAACAATCGAGGCAATAGATGGAAGCAGTAGATTCAGTAGGTCCATGTTCATCCAAGGGGAGGCTGCCTGGAGCTCTTCTTCGCAGTTGGTGAACACGCTCTTTATCTTGCTGAGTATGTTGACCTCTCCTCTCAGTATCCAGATGTCGTGTTTCTCACGGGTTCCCATCTTCTCATAGATTGGTAGAAGCTCTGAGAGAACTATGTTCTCGTTCTCCTTAAGCTCCTTCTCGACACGCATCCTGTTTGCTTCGAGAGCCGTGGCAGGAGACTTCGGATGATATTTTGCAGGCCTTCCTCCTTCAGTTCCTATCCAGCCCTTCTTCTCAAGGCTGTCGAGAACCTCGTATATCTTCGAGTAGGGGACACTGGTTTCCTCGCTTATTTGGTTCGCCGTCATCCCCTCTCTTCCAAGCAGCGCCACATAGACCCTTATCTCATAGTCGGTTAAGCCGAGATTGTGTAGAGCCTGTCTCAGCCTCTCATCAATCTCTATCATGAAGCCTTTAGGGAGAGGGGCTGCCTAGTATTCAAGTCTATCTCCTCTTTAATGGTTATTAGAGGCCTTCAGATGGTTGGGATGCTTATGGGACGCATGTATCCTGAGACCCCTATCCCAGCCGTCGGAGCATTCATACTGAAGGACGGTAAACTTCTACTCGTTAAGAGAGCCTATGAGCCTGGAGCGGGGAAATGGACTGTTCCAGGAGGAGCTATAGAGCTTGGAGAGAAAACGGTTGAAGCCCTTCACAGAGAAATCCTTGAAGAAGTTGGAATAAGATTGAAGAACGTCAAGCTCCTCGACATATATGACGCAATCTTTAGAGATGAGGGGGACAGGATAAGATATCACTACGTGATTATAGAGTTTCTAGCTGAGCCTGAGACTATGGAGGTTAAACTCTCAGATGAAGCATTAGACTATAGGTGGGTTAACCTAGAAGAAGTAGAACACTTAGACCTAACCTACTCTGTTAGATACATGATAAAGAAATATTGGGGTTTGTTTAGAGAGTTTGGAAAGAGTTAGGTAAATGATGAGCTAGAAGGGAATGATTCTTCTCCTCCTGCTATGCCGCCTTCCTCCTCTTCCTTCTTTCCTTCACTCGTGCTCTTCCTAACCTTCGCTATAACGTCGTCGATTCTCAGTATCATCGCCGCTGCCTCGAAGCTGCTCTTCAAAGCGTTCTCCTTAACCTTTATCGGCTCGATGATGCCTGCCTTGAACATGTCCTGAACCTTCCCTGAGAATACTTCAAGCCCGTAGCTTGTCTCACCCTTCTCATGCCTCGACCTAAGCTCTGTCAGTATCTCGACAGGCTCAAGCCCAGCGTTCTCAGCAAGTATTCTAGGTATCATCTCGAGAGTGTCGGCGAATGCGAGCATGGCGAGCTGCTCTTTGCCAGGATACTTTGAGGCCTCCTTCTTGATAATTATTGCCAAGGCTTCCTCTGTTGCGCCTCCGCCAGGCACGTACTTCATGTTGTCTATTAGGGAGATTACATTCATTATTGCGTCGTTTAGTGCGCGTTCAGCCTCGTCGAGCTGACGTTCAAGTCCAGCTCTCAGCAGTATAGAGACAGCCTTCGGGTTGTCGCATTCCTCGACGAACACCATCTTATCCTCCCCAATCTTGCGTTCCTCGACCAGCCCAGCCTTACCTAGGTCCTTCTCGGTTAGGTCCTCAAAGTTTGTGATTATTCTCGCGCCCGTTGCCTTGGAGAGCTTCTCCATATCGGACTGCTTAACTCTTCTAACCCCCATTATTCCAGCCTTCGCGAGGAAGAACTGCGCAACGTCGTCGATGCCTTTCTGGCAGAAGACCACGTTTGCTCCCACTCCAGCGAGTTTGTCAACAATCTCCTTTAGTATCTGAGCCTCCTCATCCAGGAATGCCTTAATCTTGAGCGGATCCCTTATCCTTATCTCCGCGTTGAACTCCGTCTTCTCTATCTCGATTGGGGAGTTGAGTAGAGCTATCTTAGCGTTCTCAACGCGTTTCGGCATCCCAGCGTGGACGACCTCCTTGTCAACTATGATTCCGCGTACAAGTCTGCTCTCAAGCAGGCTCTTCCCAATCTTCTTAACTATCTGGATGTGATCCTTGTCTGCTACGAGCTTCCCATCCCTCTTCTCAACTATTCCTAGGACTGCCTCTATCGCTAGGTCGGCGATGTGTTCTGCGGCGAATCCGAGGCTCTTACTTCCAAGGGATGTCATAACTATCTTCTTGAGAGTCTCCTTGTCCTCGAGTTTAAGGGGCTTCGCAACCTTGTCCATATTCTCTAGAGCTATATCTAGCGCCTTCTTGTACCCGGCTATCACCGTGCTTGGGTGAATCCTCTGCTCTATCAGCTCCTCAGCCCTCTTGAGAAGCTCTCCAGCAAGTATCACAGCGGTTGTAGTTCCATCTCCGACGGTGTCGTCCTGACTTTTGGCAACCTCAACCATCATCTTGGCGGCTGGATGCTCAACATCCATCTTGTCGAGGATTGTTGCGCCATCGTTGGTTACGATGACGTCGCCTAGGCTGTCTACAAGTATCTTATCCATACCCTTTGGGCCGAGCGTGGTCTTCACTATCTCCGCGATTATCTTAGCCGCAGCGATGTTGTTCTTCTGGGCAATCCTGCCACGGGTACGTTGCGTACCCTGCTTTAGGATTATGACAGGCTGCCCTCCCATCTGAGCCATATACGCCACCTCCTAAACACCTATATCCAATATGATGGGATTCTGAGGCAAATATAAATCTAATCTTATTCACTGGGATGCATAGTAGCCTCTTAGAAGGCTTCTGGCAGCCCTCTCGACATCCTCTCTCCTAACGGTTCTTCTCCCAGCATATTGGGCGAGACTCAGAGCCTCACGCGCAATGTCTATCCCTATCTGCTCCAGGATTCTCCTGAGAGCCTCCGCGGCATCCTCGCTTGCTCTAGCCGCTCCAGCCTTCTTGATAAGCCTATGAATGGGGGCTAGGGAAAGCTCACTTGAACCCAACTTCCTCCACCATCAACCAGTCTCCATAGACATATTTAATAGTTTTTGAGAAGGATGTTCCCGAGATAAAACATCGAGGAGGCTCGGCTATATACTTAGAGCTTATTTGGCATATTTTTCCCAGAAAATTTTATTAAACAAGTATTCAGATAAGCGTTTAGGTATCGATGAATGTGGACTGAGAAGGTTGTGTGCCCGCATTGTGGGAGGCTTACAAATAAGGCGCGGTTCTGTAAGTTTTGCGGTAAGCCTCTGAGCATCGATACTGGAGAAAGCCCTGTTGGAGAACCTGTCTCCAGGGGGGAAGAGGTAGGTGAGAAGGTTTTGTCTGAAGGTGGAGAAAAACCTGAAGCATCCGCACCTGAGATGAGGATTCCTCCTCAAGAGGTCTCCGAGGAGAGGAAGATAGTAGAGCAGCTTGCAAACGTCTATAACTGGCGTAATAAGCTTCTAGAACTTTTCCTGAGCGGCGAGGCCTCCCCAGAGGTCTTCATAGAGGTTTACAAGGAGTATAGGTCGAGGATTCAGGCGGTTAACTCCAAGAGGCTTGAGATGATAAAGAACTTGGAGGAGAAGATCTCTGAGCTTACGACGAGGCTTGAGCAGCTGAAGATTAGGCATGAGGTTGGAGAGATACCTGACCGACAGTACATCACCGAGAAGCTTTCAATCGATAGGGAGCTTTCAAGGCTTAAGCCTAGGCTGAACATTCTCCACAACGCTTTCGATGTAAAGCTCTCGGATCTACCTGACTATGAGGCAAAGCTACGTGAGTTCAGGGACAAGATATCCTCTGAGGGAACATCCATGGGTCTAAGCCGAGAAGATGTAGACATGGTTGTCTCAGACATGAATGAGATGCTTGATAGCCTGAAAGACCTACTGGAGCTTCATCGGAAGCTGAAGAGGGAGCTTGAGAAGGTTGAGCTCAGATACAGGGTTGGAGAGCTAACCGACGAGGAGTATCAGGCGCTGAAGCAGAAGATAGAGCGTCAGATGGAGATCTAGAGGCTTCTAGGCGGAAACACTCCTCCGGAGACCTCATAGCGGTAGCGGTCGATCTTTAGGTCTGAGGCTAAGACTCGGAGCAGGGTCGTTAGAATGCCTGTCGTGTAGATCTTCTCTTCCTGAGGTTTTCCGCTTAGGTCTGCCCGCATCCTTCTCTCAACCTTTATTATCCCTGCGTCGCTGAGAAGTTTCTCGGCTTCGGGTAAGGCGTGCTGGAGCTCCCCCATCTTCTCCAAGCCCACTCCCTCGATACTCCATAATCCTAGGAGAACATCCCGTAAATCGCTCTCCCATCCAGAGCCGTAGAGGATGAGAAGGGCTCTAAGGATATCCGCCGCAGCCTCATATACAGGGCTCTCACCCTCCTTTTCAAGAATCTCTCTCACAGCTTTCTCAAGGTCTTTAGACAACTCTATACACTCCTAGGCTGAGGTTTACGGCATACTATTCAAGTCTTTGTCTCCGGCATGGAGGCGATAATCCTTAAGTTATCGGCTTCCCCCCTTCAACCCCGATATGGTTAAGCTTGTTGTTGTAGCTGTTCCAGGCGCAGGCAAGTCCACGGTTCTAAGCAAGCTTCTCGAGAAGGTTGAGGGTCTCAAGGTTGTGAACTTCGGAGACCTAATGTTCGAGCAGGCCGTTAAACACTACGGGGTCTCGAACAGGGATGAGATGAGGAAGAAGATTAAGCCCATGGATTACCGAGACCTCCAGGAGAGGGCCGCCGAAGCCATAGCGAGGATGGAAGGAGACCTAATCATCGACACCCACTCGGCCATCAAGACACCCTTCGGATACTATCCAGGTCTCCCGAGAAAGGTTGCCGAGATAATCAACCCAGACGCAATAGTCTTCCTGGAGTTTAGGCCTGAGGACATTCTCCAGAGAAGGCTCAAAGACCTAAAGACGGAGGGTGGGCCTAAGAGGATTAGGGAGATTGAGAAGGCTGAGGATGTTCAGGAGCACCAGGATGTTGGGAAACAGTTCGCGATAGCTGCTGCAAACCATGTTGGATGCTACTTCCTCTCCCTCAGATATCTTGAGCCTCAGCGTTACCCCTACCAGCATGCCGAGGAGGCTTCCACAGCTCTAGCCGAGCTGATAAAGAGGCTTAAAGAAACAGGCGCAGACTAAGAGCTTGGAGAGGAGAAAGCTAAGCCTACAACCGCTATGGCGAGGATAATCCAGCTGATTAGGAGGGTCAGAGGCCAGGGAGTCGAGGCCCTCGCCAAGACTGAGTAAACAATAGGCGCGATAACCGCCGCCACCGTTAGGGCTAGGAATAGGGCTGTCCTCCACTCCATCGGCTCACCATGAAGATTCTCCAGTTATTAAGATTCTTTTCTATTCGGGGGTTTCTGCTCCTTGAAGGCCTTCCTAGCCGTGGTGATGTAGGCTGTATGCGCATGCATTAGGTGCATGGGTCTAGTCATTCCGCGTTTGACCCTGAGGTTTCTGAGAAGTATCTCAACTGTTGAGATGTCTGCGAACCCCTCTTCCTTGAGTTTCTCAACTGTTTCGACGACTTGTTCGATGGTCGGGCTTATCGAGACGAGTATTCCCCCGTCTTTGAGGGCCTCCCAAGCCGTGTGGACAGCAAGCCAAGGCGTAGGTATATCGAGTATGAATGCGTCTACGTCTCGCTCCTCTACGCCCTCGGTGAGGTCACCCATCTTCAACTCAACATACTCTCTTAAGCCAACTCTCTCCAACTGCTTGGCAGCGTTCTCAAGATACTTCTCCTCAATATCGTAGCTATAGACTCTGCCCATGGGAGCGACATAGTATGCGAGGATTGTTGTTAGGACGCCTGCGCCGGTTCCACCCTCAACAACCCTGCTCCCACACCTCACACCACTCAGCAAAACTATGTATCCCAAGTCCTTTGGATAGACTATCTGAGTCACCCGTGGAAAGTTTAGGGCATGGTCGAGGAGGGTTGGCTTCGCCGCAACCCAGAGTGAGCCTGTGTTTGTGCGAATCCTACACCCATACCTCCTGCCGATGAGCGTCTCTAAATCCACGTATCCCTCGCTGCTATGAAACCTCTTCCCAGGCTTCACTAGGATTAGGTAGCGTTTCCCCCTAGGTGTGAGAAATAGAACATAGTCACCTTCCCGGATGTAGTCCATCCTAGAATCCTCCCAAGCTTCCCGATTATGAGTCCTAAGCCCTTATTATCTATCTTAGCGATACTGTTTAGGTGGGTTGGGTTGAGGCTGAGTAGGAGGGAGCTTCTCCAATACCTCTCTGCGCCTATTTTGGCCGCGGTTGGACTCGCTTTATTCGGGATTAGACTTAATGGAGGGGAGGAGAAGATTATGGATGTGTCGGTGGATGTGTCGGGGAGGTTGAGTCTTCCAGCCCCTCGTTACAGTAGCGGCGTCTCGGTCGAGGAGACTCTACTCAGGAGACGAAGCATAAGAGAGTATAGTGGTGAGGCTCTAAGCCTCGAGCAGGTCTCCCAGCTACTCTGGGCTGCCCAGGGGATAACGGAGCCTAGGTGGGGCTTCAGAACCGCGCCCTCAGCCGGCGCAACCTACCCTCTAGAGGTATATCTCGTGGTTAAGAAGGGAGGGGTCAAGGGCCTGGAGCCAGGAATATACCACTATCTCCCACGCAGCCATGAGCTTGAGCTTATCAGGAAGGGCGACTACTCGAGGAAGCTTATGGCCGCCTCCCTCGACCAAGAGTGGGTTGGAGCCGCGGCCGTGAACATTGTTCTTACGGCGGTCTTTGAGAGGACTACGCGGCACTATGGTGAGAGGGGGGTTAGGTATGTGTATATGGAGGTTGGCCACGTTGGGGAGAACATCTATCTCCAGTGCGTGAGCCTTGGGCTTGGATGCGTAGTTGTGGGGGCATTCTATGACGAGGATGTTAAGAGGATTCTTGGAGTAGATGAGGCTCCAATGTATGTCATCCCAGTCGGCGTCCTCAAGAAATAGGCTTCTCCTAAGCCTTGCGTGGAGGCTTCTCCTGCTTGCGGCTCCACCTTTGCTACTCTCCCTACTCTTCCCCAGATTCTTGGACGCTATGGCCGCCGAGCCTATCCTGAGGGACCCACTCTACCTCAAGGGTGGGAGCGTCGTAGGCTTCCGCTACGCCTATATCGGCGCCCTCTGCCTCCTCGGCGCCCAGCTCTACACCATCCTAAAGACCATGGTTATCGGAGGCGGCTTGAGGGTTAGGCTCTCTAGGTGGCTCAGCCTCCACTGCCTGCTCAACGTTACAGGCGGAGTCCTTCTCCTCCTCCACTCAGGGTTCCCCTACAGCTTCCAATACTTCGACCCCTTCACACCCATACTCCTCGGCTCAGGGCTTCTAAGCCTACTCGCTCTGAGAGGTCTCCTCACATGGCTTCTCCTAGCAACAGGCCTCTCAGGATTCCTTCTAAGGTATCTGCGGGTGAGGGCTAGGTGGAGGAGGTCTCTACGTCTGCTCCACATCTGGTCTACCGCCCTTGTCTACGGCTTAGGTCTCCTCCACATCTATCTCTCAGCAGTCCTCCAAGTCGCTCGCTAAAGCCCTAATAGTGGTGTTGAACAGTAGAATTGTGGTGGCGGTGAGGAGTCAGAGTTATGCTGACCTTGGTGAGGTGAAGGCATTTGCCTGAGCCACCACCTATCTGCTTCAAGGCAGCTTAGGCCACGGGGAGAGATGCTCGTGAACTATCCTCCATCCACCGTCTCTTCTCTCAAGGATCGAGGTGACTCTGAGCCTCCCGCCGAGCTCCTCAACGCTGTAGGTCTTGCTGAAGACAGCTACTCCACGGTAGCTTAGAGTGTAGGCTGCGTAGGCTTGGCTCTCATCCTCCTCGACGGATAGCTCCTCCACCTTAATCTCCGAGAACGTTAGGTCTCTGAAGAAGCTCTCCCTAACCCTTATGGCCTCATCCCCCCTCATAAGCCCTCCAGGAGGAAGATGGTTGAAGAGCGTGTACTCCGGGGAGAAAAGCTCCCTAAACCCTTCAAACTCCCTCTCGGCCCCAAGTCTATGAAGCATCCGGATAACCTCAGCAGCCTCCAAGCCTCTCCACCCACCCCATCACCCTTAAAACCTCCTATATCAAGAATCCTAGACAGATGAGCTACCTCATCCCAGATCTTCCAGCCCTGCTTAAGGCACGGTCACGCCGCAGGAGGCTTTGGAGGATCCTCCTAGTAGCTGTGGCAATAATAGCCATAGTTTTTACAGCGTATTATCTCCTCTCCTCCTAGAGGGAGGTCTGCGCTCAGCGTGAAAGTGGTTAGGATAGGGGTTGAAGAGTTCTCGGAGTTCCTCCAAGGGGTTGACGACCCGCTTATCCAAGACCCTGAAACCTATCTTAGGTGGCTTGACAAGTTAGGCTCCCTGCCAGTGTTCTGGTGCAGCGGCGGCGTGGGTCTTGGATACCTTGGGCTGAAGGAGGGAGGCAGGCTTCTAGGAGCCTTGAAGCTTCTAAGGGTTAGGGTCTTCTTCTATGAGGGGGGTGCGTGGAGAGGGGTTAAAGAGAGGGGAGAGGTTAGGGAGGTCTTCCTAAGCGAGTGGAAGCCTGAGAATCTAAGCCTCCTCCTAACAAAGGCGGCAGACCTATTCTCAGGGCATGGTCTCAGCGTCTTCGGGGTCTCCGAGTGGAAGCCTGAGGCATGGAGCCTACTGGAGCGCTGCGGTCTCAGCCCTTATGCTCGCTCGGTTCTAATAGGCTGGGAGACAGGTAAACCCATACCTAAGGAGGGGAATCCCCGGGTCTCCATCAGACCTGCCTCGAGAAGCAGCTTAGGGGAGCTTAGGAGGATTCAGAGGGAGAGCTGGGGCTTCTTCATCCCACCCAACCCCAAGTATCACAGAGTCTTCATAGCATACCTCGACGGCCAAGCGGTTGGAAGCATCTACCTAAACCCCCTCACCGGGAACATCGATTACGGAGTCCATGTTGCGGCCAAGTTCCAGAGGAGGAGAATCGGCGCAGCCCTGCTAAGATTTGCCCAACAATACTTCAAGAAACATGGATTCAGGCAGATGTATGTGATACGTGTGCTCAGAGCCTTGGGGAAGGTGAATGAAGCCGATAGAACCGCCTTAAGCTTCTACCTAAACTGCGGCGGAAGAATTCTAAGAGAGTATAGGGGGTTCAGGGTGAAGGTTAGGAGACGGAGGCTTAGAATCCCTCCCCTAAAGGAGTTCATCAACCAGCTCCCAGAATGAAGAAGGCTACCACGATACCATAGATTGCGAGAGCCTCGCCGAAGGCCGCAATAATTATCGCGGTTGTACGAACCTCAGGTCTCTCAGCGGCCGCGGCCAAACCAGCGCTACCAGCCTTAGAGATTGTGAAGCCTGCGGCCAATACAGCGAGTCCAAAGGCAACTGCAGCTACTATGACCTTTATGGCCGAGTCTGAGAGTAGGTCTTGTTGCTGGGTTTGGACGGCTGAGGCTGGGGAGAGGAAGAGGAGTGAGGAGAGGAGGATTATTGGGAGAACTCGGCTGAGCTTGAGCATAACCCCTCGCACCATGGAGTATTCTCCCTTATTTAACGACTGCGCAGAGTCTTAGCCCGTTTAACGGCTTCCTCAACCCTCCTCCTAACCTCCTCCAACCCTTTCTCAGCATTCTCTCTAAGCTCCTTGAGAAGCTTCTCGAAGGCCTCATCGACCGTCTGCTCAATCTCAGACTTTGAGCTCAGCTTCCTCAGCCTCCTCCCTTCTCTCAAGCATCGCCTTAACATGTTTTAGCTTAACGAACTCTTCTCTCTCCCTCTCCTCCAAAACCATCTCTATGAACCTTATCGCCTTCTGGTATCTCGGTATAACGATGTAGTCTAAGGCGTTTAGGAGTCTCTGGGTTCTCCTCATCTCCTCGGCGAGTCTGAAGATGGAGTTCTCAACCTCAGCAGCCTTACAGATGCTCTCAACAAGTTCTCCGAACCTCTGGGATGCTACGTCAAGCAGCGCACTCGTCCCAGAGAATCCGTAGGAGAGTCTCTGAGCCTTCTTCTCAACGCTTATGCTTGGAACCCTTACACCGATTACGCTTCTCAGGCTTATCTCACCCTCCATAGACTCTGGAATCGTTGAGGCGACGGCGTCTAAGGCCCCTACACCCATCTCCATATATGCTTTGAAGAGGCTTCCATAGGCTTCTCCAAGAGGCTTCAGCAGCTCCTCCCTAAGCTTCTCAGCCTCCTCTATCAGCCTGTTAAGCCTGCTCAGCAGGACATCTCTCTTATCCTCAAGTATTCTACGTAAATTCCTCGCAGTGTCCAGCGACCTCTTAATCCTGATGAGCTCAAGCTTTGTCGGCAGGAATCTGCCGCCGAGGCTTACCGACATCCCCCCTCAAAGAGAGAGGAAACAATATTAGCCTTTCTCACAGCGAGTGCGTTAGATAATCTATCCTCCCACCGTCGGCTACAATCACCTGACCGGTTATGAAGCTTGACTCATCCGATGCCAAGAATAATGCCACGTTCGCTATGTCTTCAGGTTTTCCTACTCTGCCTAGCACGCTTTTCTCACTCGTCGACTTAATCACCTGCTCTATCTCTTCCCTGCTTCTACCAGAGGTAACCATGTCTGTGATTATTAGTCCAGGCGCTATGGCGTTAACGTTGATTCCATGGGGGCCGAGCTCGAAGGCAAGCCTCTTCGTTAGAAGCATTACCGCGGCCTTTGTGACGGCGTAGGGTGTTGTGCGGGTGAAGGCTGTCCCGATTCCAGCGTTGCTCGCTACATTGATTATCTTACCATACTTGTTCTTAACCATGTATCTCGCAGCTTCCCTGCTACAGTATAGGACTCCCTTAACGTTTATGTCAAGCATTCGTTCAAACTCTTCGTCGCTCATGTTGAATATGTCGCCGAGATAGAGGACACCGGCATTATTGACAAGTATGTCCAGCCTTCCAAACTCTTCCACAACTCTCTCAACCATCGCCTTAACCTGCTCCTTATCTGAGACGTCGGCTCTAACAGCTATAGCTGAGCCTCCCATCGCCTTAATCTCCTCAACAACCTTCTCAGCCTTATCCCTAGATGAAACATAGTTTACGCAGATTTTCGCGCCCTCCTCAGCAAACCTTAGAGCTGTCGCCCTACCGATGCCTCTAGAGCTGCCTGTTATGAGCGCGATCCTCCCCTCAAGCCTTCTACTCATATTCGAATAATCTGCCTCAACCTCTTTTTAAGATTCCATTACATCTTGAAGATGCCTTGAAGCCTAGGGTTGTGGAGGTGGATTGGCTTATAGGAACTAGGAGGCTTTCAGAGTTCTCGCCCCTAGCACTAATCTCGAAGAAGCTGAGGATTAGGTGGGTGATGCTCTGGGAAGGATACACCTATGGCCCAACCCCTGGAATCACGGAGGCGCTCGACCTACTGATAACCGTCTTGAAGCCGAAGAGCATGCTTGACCTCTTCTGCGGAAGTGGAGCGCTCTCGAAGCTCGCCTATAGTAAAGGCGTAAAGAAGATAGTTTCAGTAGACCTGTATCCGGATGCGGCGTTAAGAAATCTTCGGCGATGTAGAGGCGTTAAAGTTGTAGGTGGAGACGCGTTGAGTTATCAACCCGGAGAGCGGTTCGATTTACTTGTAGCCGACCCCCCAGAAGAGCTAATAGAGAAACTTCTAGAAAACCTAGGCAGACTTAGACAACTGTTTAGGCTTGGGGCCCTAATCTGGCTCGGCCCCTACCAGAGAGCTGAGCGGAATATCATGCTCCTAAGAGGTAGGAGGATGGTGAGAACTCTTGAGGCTTGGGGTGATGCTCTGGCTGTTCTATGGAAGCCTGAGCTTGGCTCGAGGATAGCCTCAGCGCTGAGACTCTTAGAGTAGGGTTAAATTCTAGGACGCCTTCTAAGATACGGTGGCCACCTAATGGGTGGGAGACAGGTTAACCCTTACCTTCCACAGGTTTCAGGCGGGACCGAGCAGACCTCGAAGGGGAAGAAGAAAGGTAAAAAGAAGAAGTAGCCTACCTGGAGCCTCCGCCCCTATAATATTTCTTAAGGTTCTCTTCACTTATCTTAGTTAGTTCTCCTTCGGGAAGGGTTGAGAGAACTTCCCAGGCCAGGTCAAGCGTCTGGTCTAGGCTTCGGTTCTCGTTGTAGCCCTGCTTAAGGAACTTCTGCTCGAATAGGTCTCCGAACTCGAGATACTTTAAGTCGATGTCGGAGAGCCCTGACTTACCAATAATCTCCGATAACGCTCTAAGCTGAACCGCCCTAGTATAGGATGCGTAGAGCTGGTTACTTACCTCTCCGTGGTCTTCTCTAGTCCTCTTCTCAGCTATGATTCCAGGCCCCATAAGCCTTGAGAGGCTCATCAAGACATTGATGGGGGGATAGATTCCTTTTCTATAGAGGTCTCTTGAGAGAACTATCTGTCCCTCCGTTATGTAGCCTGTCAGGTCTGGGATCGGATGCGTTATGTCATCGCTCGGCATACTAACGATAGGCATCTGGGTAAGCGACCCTCTCCCACCCTTAATCCTCCCAGCCCTCTCATAAATCGAGGCCAAATCCGTATACATGTATCCTGGATAGCCTTTTCTCCCCGGAACCTCCTCACGCGCAGCGCTTATCTCCCTTAAACTCTCACAATAATTCGTCATATCGGTTAGTATTGCTAGGACGTGATAGTCTTTCTCGCAGGCGAGATACTCTGCGAGTGTTA
>CAYTSD010000019.1:0-2024 GCA_964440495.1 uncultured Nitrososphaeria archaeon
CCGCGCCGTAATCTTGACAAGGTTCATGGAGGGTGAGGCCTCGGAGGTTGGGAGGTTTTCCGCTGGAATCCTTAAGGAGATGAGGGATAGAGGCGGGCTTCAGGCAATCATAGCTGGAGGCGAGACAACAGTCACCGTCAGAGGCCGAGGAATCGGTGGAAGAAACCAGGAGCTGGCCCTCTCAGCCGCAATCTCCCTAAGAGGACTCAAGGACAGCTGCTTAGCCAGCGTTGGAACCGATGGAATAGATGGACCGACCGACGCAGCTGGAGCGATAGTTGACGGCGAAACCTATCATGAGGCTCTCTCAAAGTCCGTGAACCCGGTTCAATACCTCCGGGAAAACGATTCAAACACTTTCTTCAAGAAGGTTGGTGGACTAATCCTAACAGGGCCTACGGGAACTAATGTCGGAGACATCCTTCTACTACTCTCTGGGCAAACTTAATCAACCACACCTCTGAAACCTTCCTCGATGGTTTTCCCATTCAAATCCCTAGAAAACTTCAGAATAGGCTTGGAGCCTAGGCATGAGAGTTTTCGGCTGAGGGTCAGGGAATTCGCCGAGAAATTCGTCTCACCTATGGTCGGAGAGATGGAGGAAAGATGGGAGATTCCCAAGAGTCTCTTGGAGAAAGCTGCTGAGGAGAAGTTCTACGGGGTTGGGATACCAGAGAAGTATGGGGGAGTTGGGGAAGACGTGCTCCAGCTCGCGGTGATGGTTGAGGAGTTTTCCAGAGTATATCCAGCCTTCGGGATGGCTCTCCTAGTCCACCACCTCTTCACAACGCCAATCCTCCTACACGGAACCGAGCAACAGAAACAACACTACGTAAAACCAGTTGCAAGCGGATTGAAGTATGCGTCGCATGCCGTAACTGAGCCTGCGGCTGGAACCGATATTATGGGGATAGAGACCTCTGCACACCGCAGAGAAGGTGAATGGATTATCAATGGGGTGAAGAACTTTATCGCTGGAGCCGAGTACGCTGACTACTTCATAGTTTTGGCAAAGACTTCTAACAACTCTAAGAGACCTGGCTTAACGTTCTTCATAGTTGAGAGAGGGGATGAAGGTGTGAGAATCGGTGAGAGAAATAGGGTTGTTGGTATGCGCGGCTTCCAGCCTGCGACGATAATCCTCGAGGACGTGAGGATACCTGACTCGAGGAGGGTTGGAGAAGTCGGCGAAGGATACAGGATAGCTCTAGAAACCTATGGACGGGTGAGGATAGGTGCAGCCGCGTTAGCGGTGGGGGCGGCTCAAGCCCTTCTAGAGAAATCTCTTAGACACGCTTTAAGACGCAGGGCATTCGGTAAGCCGATAATCTCCTTCCAAGCAATAAGCTTCCCACTAGCCGACATGTTGACGGAGCTTGAAGCCGCGCGCCTTATGCTCTACTGGGCTGCCACCCTCACAAACATGAGTGAAGAAGCTGCCGCGGTAGCTGTCTCAATGGCTAAGCTCAAGGCTTCGGAGGTTGCTGAGCAGGCTGCGTTGAAGGCTATTGAGATTCATGGGAGGCTTGGGGTCGCCTCTGGAGGAGTCGCTGAGAGGCTTCTAAGAGACATCGAGGTTATGAAGATAATCGAGGGCACTCTAGAGGTGCAGCGCATCATAATCTCTAAGTATCTCTCCAAGGCAGCTGAGAGGGCTCTCCCCTAACTCCCCTCCTGGAAATCCTTAAAGGCAGTGGCTATAATCCTAACATTGAGAAGAGATTGAGGCTGGATAGTGTCGCAGCAGCCGCCTCATCATACCTAGTATTTCTACTCACAGCACTCCTACTCATACCAGTAATGCTCTCCATTCTCGACATGGAGACTATGGCGGAGCTACTCTCCCTGACAATCGCGGCGATTGTCTCAGGAACCGTCAGCGCAATCCTCGTAGAGAAACCGTTTATCTCAACAATATCAGTTTTGGTTGGAGGATTCCTGGCTCTAGCAACCCTAATTTTCCTCCCATCGATTACACCTATCTTTCCAAGAATACCGCTGTCATGGATTTATGCGTCGGCCTC
>CAYTSD010000019.1:2124-8265 GCA_964440495.1 uncultured Nitrososphaeria archaeon
GGAGGCTGTAAAGGAGGTTAGCGAGGAGGTTGCCGAGAAGAAGGAGGAAAGACTTGAAGCTATAGAGAAGGCAATCGAGGAGACGCTTAAAGTGATGGAGCTCACGAAGACGGAGGAAGCTGAAAAAGCCCCTGAAAAAGAGTTGGAGGAGCTTGAGAAACTGGTTAAGAGAGAAGCAAACTTAAAGAAATGTCCACATTGTGGGGAAATGATTCCAGCGGACTCTATTTATTGTCCTCTCTGCGGTAAGAAGGTGGAGCAGGCGGAGGGATGAGGGTCAGGCTTCTCGCCTTCGACAGCCTCGGAACACGGAGCATGAGCACCGTAGTAGAAACAAGCTGTGGAAGAATACTCATAGACCCGGGAGCAGCTCTAGGGCCAAGACGCTACGGCCTAAAACCACATCCACTGGAGCTGGAGAGGCTTAGGCAGCATAAGGAGCTTATAGAAGAGGAGGCCAGGGATTCAGACCTCATAATCGTAACACACTATCACTATGACCATTTTCCGAGACCCTGGGAGAGCGTGGAGTGGCTTAGAAGAAAACACATACTGCTAAAAGACCCCTCCCACATGATAAACTACAGCCAGAGGGGGAGATCTAGAATATTTCTGGAGCAGTTGAAGCGGGTTGAGGCGAGGCCTGAGATAGCTGATGGAAGAACCTTCAAGCTAGGCAGCTGTAAAATAGCTTTCTCGAACCCTGTCCCCCATGGAAACAGCAGCAGGCTAGGATACGTCTTAGAGGTCCTTATAGATGATGGAGGTGAAAAGATTCTCCACACATCGGATGTCGAAGGAATAGTATATGACGTACAGCTAGAATTCGTTCTGAAGAGTAGACCTAATCTACTAATCTGCGACGGCCCGATGACCTACATGCTCGGCTACAGATTCGAGGAAAACGAGCTCAAAACCTCCATAAGAAATATCGTTAAAGTTATTGAGTCAGGCGTCGAAGAGATAGTCTTAGACCATCATCTGATAAGAGACCTTGAGTGGAGAACTAGGCTTAGGGAGGTTTTTGAAGCCGCTGAGGAGGTTGGCGTTAAAATGGGGTGCGCGGCAGACTATATGAGTGTTAAAGAGGAGCCGTTGGAAGCCCTGAGAAAACAGCTCTATAGAGACTTTCCGCCTACTCCTTAGACTCTTCTTCAAGTTCCTCAAGCTCTGGCAGCGGCTCAGGGGGAGGAGTTGTAGCCAAAGTATAGCCTATCCAAGCCAATACTCCGAGAACCGCTCCAACCGCTATGAACATAGTTATCTGAATCACTAGGAAGGCCCACTGATTAAGCGGTGGAACAAACATTAGGCAAAAGTAGATGATTATCCCGATGACGCTGGCCGCGAAGACCAATAATCCCAGCAGCTGGTCTCTGGTCATATCTAACACATCCTCGGCATTCCTCTTGGGGATAGATACTTAAGTTTATCGCTACCTAGTTTGCTTGGAGAAGGTGAGCTAAGATAACGCTGCTCGATGAGGAGCAGGTGCTTGGATTGTTGGCTAAGCCTGTGGCCGAAGCGTTTAGGGAGAGATTCGGTCATCTAACTCTACCTCAGACTCAGGCCATACCGAGGATACTCGCTGGAAAGAATCTGCTCCTAATGGCTCCGACGGGGACCGGGAAGACCGAGGCAGCTCTCCTCCCAATACTGAGCAAGCTTATAGTCGAGGCGCATGAGCCTGGGATAAAGCTTCTCTACATAACCCCTCTAAGAGCTCTCAATAGAGACCTCCTCGACAGGATTACTTGGTGGGCTCAGCGTCTTGACCTCCAGGTAGCGGTAAGGCATGGGGACACGGCTCAAAGAGAGCGTAGAATACAGTCTCTCGCACCCCCAGACATCCTCATAACAACCCCTGAAACGCTACAAGTAATATTAACTGGAAAGATATTGAGAGGTCACCTGCGGAGTGTTAGATGGGTTATAGTTGACGAGGTTCATGAACTCGCAACCGATAAGAGAGGAGAACAGCTCGCAGTAGCGCTTGAGAGGCTTGAGCTGCTGACGGGGAAACCCTTCCAGAGAATAGGGCTCTCAGCAACCATAGGAAACCCGAGGAAGATAGCAGGCTTCCTAGTAGGCGTCGAAGGGGAATGCGAGATAATCAGCGTCTCAGTAGCAAAGAATATGGAGCTCAACATAATATATCCATCACCTACAAAGGAAGATTACCTACTCGCCGAGCAGATAGGGGTTCACCCAGAGGTTGCAGCGAGACTAAGAGCAATACGTAGGCTTGTTGAGTCACATGAATCAACCCTCATCTTCACGAATACGAGGCCGCTTGCAGAAATCCTAACCAATAGGTTCCGTGTATGGGATCAGCAGCTACAGGTTGGGATACATCACGGCTCTCTCTCGAAGACCACTAGGATTACGGCGGAGCATGGGTTGAAGACTGGGAAACTATCTGGAATAATATGTACTTCCTCGCTGGAGCTTGGGATAGATGTCGGCAGGATAGAGCTCTGCATACAGTATAACTCTCCACGTGAGGTTACGAGACTTATCCAGAGGGTTGGGAGAAGCGGCCACGCTGTTGGAAAGACCGCTAAGGGAGTCATCATCGTAATCGACTCCGACGATGCATTAGAGTCCATGGCCATTGTCAGGAGGGCTAGGGAGGAGCTTCTCGAAGAACCTGAGATGCCTGAGAAGAGCTACGACGTCCTAATGCATCAGGTTGCTGGTCTCCTGATAGAATATAATCGGATGAACTTCGAGGATATTCTCAAGCTAATGCGTCAAACCTACTGCTTCAGAGAGCTATCCATGGAGGAGCTTCAAGCCGTTGTGGAGCATATGCAGAATCTTGGAATAGCTGACGTGAGAGAAGGGGTCGTCGTTAAGCCTAGGAATAGTAGGGAGCTCTACGACTACTATTTCTCGAATCTCTCCATGATTCCTGAGGAGAGACAGTATCTAGTAGTTGAGGAAAGTAAAGGCGAGCCTGTCGGAATACTTGACGAAGAGTTTGTCGCAGAGTACGGTGAGCCTGGGACAAGGTTCATACTCATGGGGAAGGCGTGGGAGATACTTCACACAGAGGGTGATAGAATCTATGTTGCGGCGTTAAGCGACTATGAGGGAGCTGTTCCAAGCTGGGTTGGAGACGAGATACCTGTCCCCTACGAGGTTGCCGAAGAGGTTGGAGCACTCAGAAGAGAGTATAGGGATAGAAGGATGAAGGGTGAGGAGCCTGAGGAAATATTCGCAGATATAGCGAGGCGCTACAACGTGGATTACGAAACAGTCTCTAAGGCCTTCAAGGAGGTTGAGGAGCATCTACGGAATGGGATACCTGTGCCGAATGATAAAGAGGTTGTAGTCGAGTCCGCTGAACCCTACATAATCCTCCACATCCACGGCGGATTAAAAGCGAATAGAACTATACAGAAGCTTCTGGCCCATCATCTGGCGGAGAGGATAGGGGCTGCGATACAGGGGCAGCAAGACCCCTACAGAGTTGTCTTCAAGTCCAAGCACATCTCCTCCAAGATGGTTCTGGATGCTGTAGGCGAGATACTTGGAGACGATTACTGGGGTGAGCTTAGGGCGGCCGTTGAGTCCTCAACACTCTTCAAACGTAGACTTGTCCACGTTGCGAGGAAGATGGGCGTCATTAAGCAGGATGCAAGCCTAACGGAGATAAATCTTAACCAGCTTGCTGAGACCCTGCGTGGGACGCCAGTCTATCAGGAGGCATTAAACTATAGTCTCTTCCATGACTTTGACGGCGAGACGGCCCACATGCTGCTCGAGAAACTGATGAACGGAATCTTGAAGGTTAAGCTATGGGTTTCGCCGACGGGTAGGCCTTCACCCTTAGCCGGCCTCACGCTTAACCGGTTTGAATCTGAGGGCGAGGTGGCCACTGGAGAAGGGATGCGTAGAATAGTCCTAATGTCGGTTAGAAGCAGGCTTCTAAACGAGCCATGGTTCATGGTCTGCACCGACTGCTACGAACACTATGGAAACGTCTTGGTGAAGGAGCTTCCCGACAAGCCCCTATGCCCTGTATGCGGCTCCAATAGAATAGGTCTCACAAAGCATCCGCAGGAAGAGGTTCTCGGCCTCATCGCAAGAAAGGGTAGACCCATAAACAGGAAGGAGCGTAGAATCCTAGCAGAACTTAAGAGAAACGCAATATTGTTGTCAAAGTATGGGAGGGCAGCCGCCCTAGTCCTCTCAGCCCGAGGCCTAACCCTAAAAGAGATAACACAGATTCTCAGACAGGAACCCAATGAAAGCATGAGACTTATCGAGCTAATTATTGAGGCTGAGAAGAAGGCTCTGCAACGCCGCTTCGCCTGAAAGCCGTCAGGAAGGCTGAGACCGCTATGATTGTCAGTACAGGGGTTGAAGTGAATCCAGCTACGTAGCCTCCTACATCAGCTAAGGCTCCAACCACTATAGGTGAGATGGTTACGCCGAGGCTGAGAACCATGTTATAGAACCCTGAGTAGGCGCCCTCTCTACCTCTAGGTGAGATAAGGGCGAGGATGCTGCTTGCCGCTGGGAAGGTTAGGGAGCCTGCTACACCGAAGAGAAGCATAGCGCCATAAACCTCGAAACTGCTCCTGGATAAGATTAGAAGCGTTGTAGCGGCGGTGAATAGTATAAGCCCAAGAATAGTGAGCTTAACCTTATCATACTTGTCGGCAAGCCTCCCCATCAAGGGCTGGAGAAAGGCGAAGGAAAGCGAGGCAGCGGCCATCGCAGCGGCAAGCTCACCCAACCCATATCCTAGAACACCTGTGAAGTATCGAGGATAAATCACAACCACCTCACCCATCCCAAACATCATCGCAAACACCACGAGGGATAGAACATATAGCCTCAAATCCCTTGGAATGGAGAACGCTCTACTACTCTTCACACCTCCTCTCTCCCTCAAAATCAAGGCAAGCACGCCAGCGGCAAAAGAGAGAGCGAAGGCGACCACGAAGGGGGTATGAACGCTTGAAACCGAGGCAACTGTTGGGCCGAGAACTGGGCCTAACGCCATCCCAAGCCCGAAAGAAGCTCCAAAGACTCCCATAGCCGTGCCCATACTCTCTGCCGGAAACTCAGATGAGATAAGCGCCATAAGAATAGGCCATGTCGCCGCCGCAGCTGCTCCCTGAAGAAACCTGAAACCAGCCATCAGGTAGGTGCTTCCACCCCATCCACCTACACCGCCCACTTCCAATCCAAGAAACTCTGAAATCCTCTTCGAATATCCAAGCATTAGAACAAAGAACCCGACAGCGATAGAGCCCGCCACGATAAACTTCTTCCTACCAAACCTATCTGACAAACTCGCAAAGGGAATCTGGAAAGCAGCTAGAGACAGTCCACCCAAGGCAAAGATAACCCCTATAGAGGTGTTCGGGTTTCCGCCTAAAGGAACCCTATCCACATCGGCTAACACGCCTAGAAGAGGCCCAACCACAGAAATCGTAAACATCGCGGAAAAAGTTACAAAAGCAATTACGGCAAGAGTCCACCCCTTACCCGACATATCAAATAAGAATCCAGAAACCCTTTACTTAAAGATAATCTTAAAGATAGTATTCAGCTATCTTCAAGACAATCTTTCTCAAATTCTTTCCATACTGCTTGTAAGAAAATGAGTTTCAACTAGACATTTAATGAATCTGATGCGTCTTCGTAGGTTACGTGTCGATTTAGGTAGGATTCAAGCCTCATTCTCTGCGAACCCCTGAAATTTGGTTTAGCCTTGCATTTTCATGGAGCATTTGAGAGGAGGAGCCAGGCTGTCTCCATGTCCATGTTGAAGTATGAGTCGGGAGCATTCACAAACCTTAACCTAAACTCTCTCCCTGTCTCCTCAACATATTTCTCGGCTTCACGGCTTAGAAGCTTAACCACACTTACACTAAACTCTCCTGAAACCTTACGTGCACGGAGATTGGATTTATGGAGGTGCAAAAAGACATGAGAAATATTCGGTTGAAGACATAATCTGGACTGAACGAGAGATTAAAGGATACCTGCGAGGAGAAGGCACGGCAATAACCTATGCAACAAATAAGAAAAATCAAAAGGGTCTCGAAGAGCAGAGTCTGGGATATCATAGATCAGAAATACTCCAAGATGGCTGGAAATACGTCCTTTACTGGCTCGATC
>CAYTSD010000019.1:8365-11634 GCA_964440495.1 uncultured Nitrososphaeria archaeon
CATAGATCAGAAATACTCCAAGATGGCTGGAAATACGTCCTTTACTGGCTCGATCATTAAACTAAACAAGGTAAAATATGTGCGGGGGTTACCATTAAGATTTACCAGTAAATGATTATCAATTTTATAATTCTGGATGAATGTGATGGAAGACTCTTGGGTAAATGTCATAACATTTATAAATGGTTTAGCTTGAAAATTTTTAATATGAGTAGAGATGATGGAGCGGTTACTAGGAGAAAATTTTTAAAGATTTCAGCGGTTACTGCTGGATCTATAGTAGCTGCTGGAATTGCAGGTGGAGTAATAGGCTATCTTAGTGGAAGGATCACCACAACTAGGGAAATCTTTAAGATGATAACTAGTACGCAGGTAGAAACTAAGACTGTGACAACGTATCCTATGTCAGTTAAGACTATTACCCAATTAACTACCGTAACTCACCCTACTACAGTTACAATAACACCTCAAAAGACAACCACCTCAACTATCACTAAAACAGTTACTACGATTCCTAGGCCAATTCGGGCCAGATTTCCATTCTCTGGAGTAAATCTCGTGTCGTGGCCAACAGACTACGAATTCTCATCTACAAAAAAGGTAATCGATCATCTCACATCCTTATCAGTCAATTACATCATGCTACTCTTAGAATTAAATCAGGAATCAAAAGAGAGTTCGAGTTTAACTGCAACATATGACTTAGAGGGAATATTAAAGATTACTGAGTACGCAAAGATGCAGGGAATGAAGATAGGATGGCTTCCATTTATTATTGTGAAAGATGGAGCTTGGAGGGGTGAGATTATGCCAGAGGATCCAACTAGCTGGTTTAGATCATATAAGGATCATTTAATATCAATTGCTTCAAAAGCAAATGAAGCGGATGTGAATTTACTCATGTTAGGCTCAGAACTCGAAACCATGACAAATCCAAACTATGAAGAAGAATGGTTCTCCATAATAAAAGCCATTAGACAAAGATATTGGGGTCAGATATGCTACGCGGTGAACTGGTGGTATGATGAAACGAGTTATCAAAGAATTTTAGCTTCTCGATGGCTAAGGAAACTCGATTACATAGGCGTGTCAGCATATTTTGAACTAACCTCGAAGAACGATCCAACAATTGAGGAACTTATGAATGCATGGATGACTAAAGGAATTAGCTCAGATAGTAATATAATCTCAGAGCTAAAAAATCTTTACGAAAAATTTGAAAGACCAATTATCTTCACAGAAATAGGCTATAGGAGCGTTAATGGTGCAAATAAGCAACCGTGGAACTGTGGAACGATTCCAAGTTCAGACAATCAATATGACCCACAGGAACAAGCAGATTGCTATGAAGCTCTCTTTAAGACCTTTGCTGGGAAAGAGTGGTGGAAAGGATGCTTTATATGGGCTTATGATACATCACTGGCTCCGCGAGAAGAGGACAAAGATTATACACCGCTAAGTAAACCAGCAGAAAAAGTTCTACATAACTGGTATAAGCCATCCACCTGAAACGAATTTTAAATCTTTTTCATAGTTTTATTTTTGTTTATTCTCTCTGGAGTATACGCTATGAATATTTTTAGAAAAATAAAGCAAATGCTAAGGAAAGTAAACGTAAATGGTTCTTCTCCTTAATAGTCTTGGTCTTCCTCCACCCGCTCATCTAGCATTATTCTGGAGTATTACCTTTAAAATATGTGCGGGGGGAGGGATTTGAACCCTCGAACCCCTATGGGAGCGGGTTTCCCATATGTTGGATCTTGAGCCCGCCGCCTTTGACCAGGCTTGGCTACCCCCGCCTCAAGGTTGAGGGTTTCTCCTCCTTTAATCAACTTTTCTCCTCTCCTGCGGGTTAAGGGTTTTATTTCAGGTCTATGCTGTGGATTAGGAGTATGAGGATTCTCCAGATAAGTGACCTGCATGGGAATTTTGCTGCTGCTGAGAGGGCTTCGGGGAAGGCTGGGGAGATTGGGGTAGACCTGATCCTCGTTGTAGGCGACATTACACACTTCGGGGATGCTGGTATCGCTGGGAAGATTCTCGGAAAAATCTCTGAGTCAGGTGTCCCAATCCTCTTCGTCTCAGGAAACTGCGACTCTCCAAGCCTTCTCAGGTGGCAGCCTAAGGGAATAGACGCTGAGAATATTCATGGAAGGATTGTCGAGATGGATGGTGTAAGGTTTTTTGGGGTTGGGGGAAGTGTTGGGAGGTTTGGGACGCCGACCGAGCTAACCGAGGAGGAGATAGAGAGGATTCTCAAACTGTTCAGTGGGTCAGGTGAAGACCTAGTCCTAGTAACACATACTCCGCCGCATGGCCTGGAGGTTGACTTCACAGGCTCCAAGCATATTGGAAGCAAAGCGATTCGGAGATTTGTTGAGGATGTTCAGCCGTTTCTCGTTAGCTGTGGCCATGTCCATGAGGGGAGAGCTGTATCCAGGCTTGGACGCTCGGTTATCGTGAACGCTGGCCCTGCCCGTAACGGCTACTGCGCAGTCATAGATATTGGTGATGAGGTTAGGGTTACGCTCTCAACACTCTACTGAAAGTTCTCCTTAGAGTAGGTCTCTATGTAAACCACTTTCTCAACATCTTCTATGTGGTCCATTAGGTCTCTTGCTAGGGTTCTCTTGGCGACTTGTATCGCTGGAAGCAGGTATGCGTCGTAGGGTATGCTTACCCTTATCTCCGGCTTCTCTATGATTATCTCAAACTTTTCAACATCAACGTCTGGTATCCTATGATGGATTAATGCTTTAATCTTATCCATCTCCTCTGTGAGAATTTTTAGGACCTTGACCTCGCATTCAAGGGTTTTCCCAGCGAGATAGGGGTTGAAGTCGACCATAACTCTTCCAGAACCTATGCTTCTAACTATGCCTTCACGTCCATCGATAGTTATCCTCGAGCCGACAGTTATCGGGCCTTCAACGTCTCTAAGCCTCCTGAGGGGAATTATCTTAACCTTCGAAGGGTCTCTAGGCCCAAACGCTTTCTCAGGCGGAATCTCGAACTTCTTCTCCTCCCCTGGCTCCATACCTATCAGTGCTTCCTCTATCGCCTTTAGGAGGAATCCTCTGCCTGGGATGACTAGCCTCGGCTCGAAGGGACCTGCCGCCTCTATACCCTCCTCCTTAGCCACCTTCTCCAAGGTTGTCTCAACAAGCTCCCCAGTCTCCTTAACCCTAACCGTGTAATCCACTAGGATGAGGTCTCCAGACTTAACTAGAGGTTTTTCCTCAACCTTCTCTTCAGCTTCAGGCTTCTCC
>CAYTSD010000019.1:11734-22915 GCA_964440495.1 uncultured Nitrososphaeria archaeon
TCCAGACTTAACTAGAGGTTTTTCCTCAACCTTCTCTTCAGCTTCAGGCTTCTCCTCCTTCTCCACGGCAGTCTCCTTGGCTCCGCTTTCTCCGCTCTCTTCCTCGCTCATACGCTGCTCAACCAAGGCTCTACCCTTCGCCTATTAACCCTTATCCCTTCAGAGCTTTCTTCTCCAAGCAGCCCAAAGCACTACGACCATGATTATCAGGCTACCCAACCCCAGAGCCGGATAGAGTAATTCTATGACTGGGGCTGCTGGCCTGAGCATAGGGAGGTATCTGAGATAGTTGGAGAGCCATACCGCTGGAGGAGACCTCAGACCTAAAAGTATCCAAATTCCCTGCAATGTCGGCGGTATCTGGCCTAGGTCCGGTAGAAAGGTGCTTCCACTATTTGGGAATATGAGAAATATCGTGGTGACTGTTAGGAGACTGACTCCTATGATTGGCCTCCATCGAGTAACCTTTGAGATCGCATAACCTGCTAGGATGAATAATGGTGGAAGAGCTGAGATTAGGAATCTGGCTTCAAGGTGGGTGAAGAAGATGACGTATGCCGTGGAGAAGCCGGCCCAAAGTATTAGGAGGCTTCCAAACCTTCTTCTCTCCCTAAGCATCATTAACGCTCCCACGAAAGCTAACAATAGTATGGGGATTGTTGTGAGCTGGATAGTGTGTTGAAGCCACCACATCCATCTCTCAAGCTTCGGCAGCTCAGCCCCGATCCCTATAGTCTTCGCCATTATGAAGTGAGAGATTGGGCGAGACAGTATCCCCCTCCCAGCAATCTGATACTCCTGCCCAAGCCGGTAATTATCCATAAAATATGGGTAGAGAAATACTATGGAGAGGGCTGCTCCTAAACCTAGGTCGAAGCCCACTCTCGACAATCCTTTAGAACCTGACTCGTCATCCATTATCCTTGAATAGGGATAGGTGACTAGGATTGCGTTGAGTCCCGTTACTAGGAGAAGCAGCGGTAGAAAGAGGGAGTTCATCACCAGAGGAGTTAAAATGTTTGAAGCCGTCTGCAGAAGACCCTCAATAGGCAGCATCAATAGGACGGCTAAGAATAGAAGCAGAAACCCAGCTATCAAGGAGATCTTAGACCTAAGCCTTAAGGCGGAACTCCAGATTAGAAAAACCACGGTTACAGGTATTAGGATTAGGTTTTGGTCTCTCCCTATTATTGCGAGGGCTAGGAGAGGTCCTGAAGCCCATAGCATATACCTGTTCTCTCTCTTCAACCCCATGTAGAGGCTCAGCATATATGCAGCTGCAAGAGCCGCACCCATAGTATCTGTAAGGATGTCGGATGTGGTTGAGATAAAGAAGCTTGAGAAAGTCATGGGCAGCGAGGAGAGGAGACCGCTCCACGGGTCATCCAAGATCCTTGAAACAAACACGTATACTGTTGCCACGGTTATTATACCGAATATCGGTGAGATTACTCTAACTATCCAGTTTGGGAGACCTAGCATGAATAGGCCTGTGATAAGCCACCAGAAGAGCGGCTGCCTCTCCTCGGCGTGAGGACCCCAAACCTCGTTGGACCGGGCTCTCCCACTAGCTATCAATGCGTTGTTTATGTATGCCTTATCGTCCCAGAGTAGGGCCTCGTTTGCGAGTCCTGGAGGGATGAAGGAAATGATGGAAATTAATATTACCGTTATCAGTAAGAGTTCTCTTAGGCTAGGTTTGCGCAACGAGCTTCACCTTTTCGGCGGCTCCATATCTCTTCGCTCTCGTCCACTCTCCTTTCTCTCTTCCAAGTATTGTGTCGATGACCGCTTTCACGGTGAACCCGTCGATTAGATGCTTATATCCAACCACTAGAAGAGGCGCATAGAGTATTAGGCTGACTTTTTCTTCTCCTGAGAGATCTAGGGCTAGAGCTGTGTGAAGCATTTCAAGAACTATGAATAGTAGGAGTATCAGCGTTATTTCCTGCCAATATCCGAACGTTACTGAAGCTATGGCGGCAAGCCATACGGGGAAGGTGAGGAACGGTATTATGAAGAGGTTCATCAGTATGAATGGATAGGTTAATGCCCTGAGAATCCCGTAACGCTTCGTCGAAGGTATATCCCTATGCTTCAACACTGTCTGAGTGTTACCCCTATACCATCTTATCCTCTGATGATAGAGGTCCCTAACTGTTTCAGGAGCCTCTGTATAGGCCACCGCCGAGGAGCTTGCTTGAACAATCTTCCCAGCCTTAAGATTCTTTACCGTTATATCGAAGTCCTCTGTAACAGTGTCTGGGTCATAGTTCCCAACACTTTCAATGATTTTTCTTCTAAACGCTCCCAAAACTCCCGGAACAACAGGAACTGTTCCAAAGATATCCATAGCTCTCCTCATAATATTTATGGATAAAATGTATTCTACGGCTTGACTCTTCGTTAAGATGTTCTTCTTATTTAGAACGAGAATGTTCCCAGCTACGCCCGCAACTTCTGGATTCTCAAAAGGCTTAACAATCTCCTTTAAAGCATCTCTACCTATCACCGTGTCAGCGTCGATAGTTACTATTATTGGGTTCCTCGAGAAGAGAAGACCGTAGTTTATCGCAGAATACTTCCCACCATTAGGCTTGCTGAAAACCTTAATCCACCTATACTTTGAAGAATATCTTCTGGCAATCTCAGCCGTTCTATCAGTTGACCCATCGTCGACTATTATTACTTCTTTTGGTGCGGGGTAATCTGCCTCGATGAGGGCTTCGATTGTCGGCTCTATAACCTTCTCCTCATTATAAGCTGGAATTATGACAGTTATCGGCGGATAAATGAATGCTGAGTCTTTTCTTTTCTTCTCAAGATGAGCGTGATAAACTGCTAATGGAACCATTAGGAAATTGAACCAGAATGTTACTGTGAGACCCCATGCGACGAACACCTGTAATATTGAGAACCACGTTCTTAATCCCTCTATGAATACTATCGCTCCTACAACAAATGGAACTAAAAGTATCAAGGCTAAAATTGTTATCGGAGGCTTCTCCCCTATCCCTCTCTTACTGAGAAATAATATGCTTATTAGAGTTATCACAAAGGCGGATGCAAAGGAAACTATACTGAATATGCCAGGCATTGAATAATATGTGAGGATGAGTCCTAACGCTGTTAGGACTACAAGCCCTATTCTACGCCAAGGATGTTCCATGAACTTCGGCATGAATTGTCGCTCTACCCATCCTATGCAGTCTGTCTTATGGTGAAGATAACGTGCTTAATCTTTTTCTCAAGCTGAGATACCAAGTCCTTAAGCGTCTCTCCCTCAACTACTTCAGCATTTATAGATCTCATCAAGTCTCTACTCTTTTTATTTAAACTTGGGATTACAGCGATTATCTTTCTAGGGATCTTTACATCCATTGTTTTAACATAAAATGAAATAGCGTCTAAATCCATCGATTTTTTGCTCGAATTCAGTATCTCTATTACCATGTCTGGTTTGTCTTTTCGTTCTCCATTCTTATCTGTTGCAGCTAGAGTGAAGTTATGTTTTATTCCTGATGTTCCTTCAATTTCCTTATTATATTCGATTATTATCCCGTCTTGTGAGAGTCTCCTCGATAATTCTGAAAATTCTTCTGGAATTCTTTCAAACATTTCTAATTTGTCTTTGTTTACGAAGTAACTGTTTATGTATGCTATATTTAATTCATCTTTTCCTTTTTCAAGTCCACATTCTTGACAGATGTAGGTTTCATTTACTATAGGGCTTACAGCTCCGCAGGATAAACATTTATATGCCTTCCCAAGTTTTCTGTAATCCACCCCAATAGCTTTTAATTCTTTCCGACACTTCGGGCATTCAAGCCTATTTTCCTTTATGAATTCATTATAGAATCCAACGTATCCACAGCTTAGATGTTCTATTACTTCTCCTGAAGTTAGTTGAGATGCTCCACACGACATGCACGTAAGCCTTATGGATAGTTTAGTGTTTCCGCATTCTGGGCAGGAAAACTGTGAAAGAACAATGCTTCTCTCAACTATTCCGCTTCTTTCCAATTCCTCTAGAAGAGATAGGCTGTCGTATCCGTCAACGCCTAGCGCTTCCTCGATGAGTGGGTATGTAACAGTTCCCTTCTTTATGTGCGGTTTAATAACACCGATGTTCGATTTCTTTAAATATCTAATAACTGTTCGCAAATCGTCTTTAAACGTAAGGCTACGATTTTTGCTTATCATGAGCTTTTTCAGAACATCATCAATATATACTCACCGTTTAAAAACGTCATGATGTTTCATTCTTCAAATCTTCAAATTAGAACCAGTAGCAAAATTCACGAAATCCATCTGATTACTAGAGAAAATAAATTGAGACGTCTTATTGTTTACGATTTACGTGACTTAGAGATGGAGGAGCTTGTTCATTATTTAATTATTCGGCAAATAACGTAGTCTTTCACCCATCTTAGATGCGGGGGCTAAGATGATGCGGCTCAGCCGTTTAAACGATTTTTCAATACTATTTCTGTGTTAGATTTTATTTTTCTAGGAGGGCTTGTGAAAGAGGGTGTATTAATAACCCTTATCCGGATTTCATCGTAAACATTTTTAACCAGCTTTGTAGCTATTTTTTGCGGTAGTAAGGCTTTCGACGCCTCCTGATAAGGTGTTTAGTTCCATGTTCTTTCAGAGAGAGATTAGAGACCGTAACCTTAAGACCGGGACTACGACTGTAGGTCTCGTGGTTAAGGATGGGGTGGCTCTGGCGACCGATACGAGGGTGACCTCCGGATACTTCGTAGCCCATAGGAAGGGTAAGAAACTCTTCCCCCTCGCTGACTACGCCGCGATAACGATAGCTGGGAGAGTTGCCGACGCACAGACCCTAATAGACGTTCTTAAAGCGAATCTGGGGTACTATATGTCGAGTTGGGGGAGACCTATGCCTATCGCCACGGCCGCGAGGCTTGCGGCAAACTTCATGTTCCGCTCAAGATACTTTCCCTACGTAGCTCAGCTGATAATCGCTGGAGTGGATGAAAGCGGGCCTCACATGTTTAACGTGGATTTACTTGGTTCACTAACTGAGGAAACCCTAATCTCAACTGGCTCAGGCTCACCTGTAGCCTACGGAATCCTTGAAAGCGAATATGACCCTGAGATGAGCGTCGAGGAGGCTGTTAAGCTTGCCTTCAAGGCTGTGGTGGCGGCGATACAGCGTGACATAGGCTCAGGAGACAGTGTTGACGCAGCATATATCAAGGTTGGAGATAAGTATAGGGAGCTTACACGTGAGGAGAAGAAGCCCCTCTACTCAAAATATGTGAAAACGGTTTACTAGGCTTCACGATCATGACTCAACAGCTCTTCTCACTGGACAGGCTTAGGCAGGAAATAGCTAGATACTTCTCTGTTGTAAACCCCATGGAGTCGGGGATAACGAAGATAGAGTTCGAAGGGCCGCGGATAGCAATCTATACACGTAACCCAGAGGTCTTCGCCAATCAGGATCAGGTTGCGAAGGACTTGGTGAACCTCATCAAGAAGAGGGTTGTAATAAGGTCTGATGAGTCTATAAGGCTCTCAAAGAAGGATGTCGAGGAGAAGATAAAGAAGAGTATATCAGGTGTTCAGGAGCTAATATTCAACGATCTTTTAGGAGAGGTTGTAGTTGAACTTGACCCGAATGCCCCTCAGCCGGATGATGCTGAGATAAAGTTGCTAAGCGCTGAAACAAGTTGGGTGATTAGGGTTGAGCGTCAGCCACCCATGCAGACGAAGACTATAGAGCATGTGAAGAAGGTTATCTACGGTGACCCGCAGTATAGGCTTCAGGCGCTTAGAAAAATAGGTGAGAAGGTTTTCAGGAATCAGGTCTTCGAGACGACCGACGCTGTGATAACGATTCTCGGCTCAGGTAGACAGGTTGGAAGGTCAGCGATACTTCTCCAGACAAGTGAGAGCAAAGTTCTCCTAGACTGCGGCTACTCTCCAAGCGGGTCAAGAAACCTCGAGATGTTCCCGAGACTTGACCTAATAGAAAACCTAGTAGAGGAGCTTGACGCAGTTATCGTAACCCACGCCCACCTTGACCACATGGGAATGGTTCCCTACCTATTCAAGTATGATTACCGCGGCCCAGTCTACTGCACCGAGCCTACTCTTCCTCTAATGCTTATGCAGCAGCTTGACTTCATCAACGTGGCTGGAAAGGAGGGTGTCTTCCCACCCTACACCGAGAGCGACGTAAGGCTCGCCGTCCAGCATACTATCCCGATGAAGTATGGCGTCGTCACGAACATAACCCCAGACATAAGAATAACGTTCTACAACGCTGGCCATATACTTGGCTCCTCAATAATTCATATCCACATAGGTGAGGGATTCCACAACGTTATCTACACAGGTGACTTCAAGTTCGAGAACAGTCGAACCTTGGATGCAAGCGCATTCAAGTTCCCGAGGGCTGAGACCTTGATTATGGAGAGTACATACGGTGCAACCCCTGTCCCCTTCACGAGGAAGGAGAGTGAGCAGATGCTGGCTGAGTATGTGAAGAAGACTATTGAGAGGGGAGGGAAGGTGATTATCCCCGTTCCAGCCGTTGGCCGTGCACAGGAGATAATGCTTGTGCTTAATCACCTCTTCTCCCAGGGAGAGATACCTGAGGTACCGGTTTTCCTCGACGGTCTGGTCATAGAAGCCACAGCGATACATACAGCCTTTCCAGAATATCTTGGAAAAGAGATTAGGGGCAGGATAAGTGAGCTTGGAAACGTCTTCCTAACGGAGTACTTCACACCAGTCAAGAGTCCTCAGCAGAGAGAAGAGGTTCTAAACATGCAGGGCCCCATGATAGTTATGGCCACGTCAGGCATGCTTGAGGGAGGGCCAGTCCTCGCATACCTCCGGGAGTATGCCTCCGATGATAGAAACCTCCTAATGTTCGTAAGCTATCAGGTTGAGGGAACCCTCGGTAGAAAGCTTCTGAAAGGTGTTCGTGAGATACATCTGATAGGTGATATGGGTAAAACCGAGATAATAAACGTGAATATGGAGATAACGAAGGTTGACGGATTCTCGGGACACTCGAGTAGGCAGCAGCTCCTAGCATATCTTAAGGCGTTCCAGCCTAAGCCTAGAAACCTTATTCTGGTTCACGGTGAGCCTGAAGCGGTTTCAAGCCTCGCTAAAAGTGCCTCTAGGATTCTTCCATCAACTAGAGTGTTCACTCCACTTAACCTAGAGTCGATAACTCTGGCCACACGCACCTAGCCGTGTATTCTCAGCTCGGTCTCACGGGGAACAGCTAAGATGACAGGGCTCTTAATCAGGTACATCCTCCCTCCACGGCTCTGGATAAGCTTCTTCACCTCTCCGAGAGTTTTCTTAGCTTCTTCAGGGTCACTGTAGTTCAGCGAGAATAGGACTATCTCCCCCTCTCCAACCTTTCTAGCCACCTCTTCAGCGCAGCCGTTAAGCAGCTTATAGTAGCTTACCCTCTGCCTGATGAGGGAGTCTACCTTGTCCTCGACTTCCCTCGACCTCTGGAGAATGCTTTGCACCTCCTCTTCAATCTCCCTTAGAACCCTGCTCTCAAACTCGGCCTCCATCCCAGTTAGGGGTGGTGAAGCTCTCCGAGAAAAAGATACCTCCCCCATGATAGGATGACTGATATCGGTGTAGCACATGGATTGGTTGAGGGTATTATCCTAGGTCCTCTTCCCAAGCCTTCTGGAAGCGATAGATTTAATACTCGATGGAAACTGCCTTGAATCTGAGAAGGGGCTGAGAGTCTTGTCAAGCGATATATCCCTCCGAATACTCTCCCAAAGCTTGAGGAACACGGTTCTCGTAAGGCTGAGAAGCGGGAAAATGCTACGGGGAATCCTCCAAGGATACGACCAACACATGAACCTAGTCCTAGAGCGGGCGGAGGAGATAGTCGAGGGAAACACCCCTCAGAAACCGCTCGGAACAATCGTCGTAAGAGGAGACAACATAGTCATGGTCTCACCCACAGTGAAGCAGGAGAGTAAGCAGCCATGACCAAGGGAACCCCCTCCTTCGGAAAAAGAAACAAGGTAGTCCACATAAGATGTAGAAGATGTGGAAGGCACTCCTTCAACGTCTCAAAGGGAAGGTGCTCCCACTGCGGCTTCGGCGAAACAAAGAAATGGCGTAAATACAGGTGGCTAACCCCCAAGAAGCTCCTATCCTAAAAACAAAGCTTAAGAACACCCAGCAAACCACCTATATACCGAGGGAAAAGTAGTGTGGGCCGGTAGATCAGTGGGAGATCGCCCGCTTGGCGTGCGGGAGGCCGCGGGTTCAAATCCCGCCCGGTCCACATATTTCTCTTGGCTGGGAGTGTGTCTGGTTTGGGCGGCGGGGTTTATCGTTCGAGGCTGTCTAAGCCTTTGGATGAGGATGCCTTTCATTATCTCTCCTCCCTTTCCGAGGATGCTGAAATCTTCCTCGAGGACATTCTCGGGACCGAGGCTCATGTCGTGATGCTTTATGAGCAGGGTCTGCTAAGCCGCTTAGAGGTCTCCAAGATTCTCTCAGCCATTGAGCGGCTGAGAAGTCTCTGGATAGATGGTAAACTAAGCCTCGAAGGAGAATATGAGGATGTCCACGAGTTTATCGAGGCCTTCATCCTAAAGGAGGCCGGAATAGAGGTTGGCGGAAAAGTTCACACTGGAAGATCTAGGAATGATCAGGTTGCCTTGGATATGAGGCTCAGGGTTAGAGGATATCTTCTAGAGATTTGGAGGCTTCTCCTCGACTTAGCTGAGACTCTTCTATCAAGAGCTGAGGAGGAGCAGGGAACAATCATGGTTCTATACACCCATCTCCAGCACGCCCAGATAGGGTATCTCTCCCACTACTTCCTAGCGCATCTAGACCAGCTTCTCAGAGACTTAGAGAGGTTGAAATCCTGTTACAGAAGGGTTAATCGTTCCCCGCTGGGCGCCTCAGCCATAGGAGGCTCTATTCTTCCACTTAACAGGCTTAGGGTCGCGGAACTCCTAGGATTCGAGGGGATAATTGAGAATTCGGTCGATGCTGTTAGCTCAAGAGACTTCGTCCTAGAGGCTGCCTCCGTCTCCGCAATATTGATGGCTCACCTAAGCCGTATCGCCGAGGACCTGGTGGTCTGGTCTTCAACAGAGTTCGGCTACGTGGAGCTTCCCGACGAGTTGGCCTCACCCTCAAGCATTATGCCGCAGAAAAAGAACCCCTGTATATTGGAGCTTCTCAGAGCGAGAGCTGGAAAAGTCTTCGGCCTCCTAACAAGCCTCCTCTCAATAGTTAAGGGTGTCCCAACAGGATACAATAGGGACCTACAGGAGTCCAAGCCATCTCTCTGGGAGATCCTAAAAACCACCAGAGACTCTCTCAAAATTTTAGGAAAAGTCTTTAAGGGAATGACCGTTAAACGTGAGAGGCTTCTTGAAGCCGCCTCGAAAAGCTACGCACCCGCAGTCGACCTAGCCGAGCTTCTCATAAAACATTCAGGCCTCTCCTTGAGGGAGGCGCATAGAGTTGTAGGAGAACTTGTTAGACGATTCACCGAAGAAGGGCGGGGTCTGAGAAGCCTAGACCCGGAGACTCTAAGAAACATCTCACAGCAGGTTCTAGGGAGAGCCATCTCCCTGCCTGAGAACACTCTAAACATTCTAAAGGATGTTTCAAGGATTCCTCTAGAAAGAGCTACCAGAGGCTCCCCCAACCCCAAGGAGATTAAGAGGATGATAGAGGAAAGGAGACGGGTCTTAGACGAGGCTGAAGCCGAACTCAAATCTGAAGTGAAGAAAATTAGAGAAAGAGAGGAAAAATTGAAAGAAATCATATCAAAGCTTATAAGTAAATAAGTTATTCTTCAATCCTATTTATAAACATGTAAGGAAGTATTCATAAATAAGTGTATCTCCGAGAAAGAGCATGGAGGGGGGTAAGGTTGTTCTCGCATACTCGGGAGGCTTAGACTCGACGCTGATCTCCATACTTCTCAGGGAGCGTTACGGCTTCAAGGAAGTTGTAGCCGTGTTGGTGGATGTCGGCCAAGGAGAGGCCGAGGTAAAGCTTGCTCTTGAGAGAGCTGAGAAACTCGGGCTCGACGTAAGATTCGTAGACGCGAGAGAAGAGTTCGTCAAAGACTATGTTCATAGATGTATAAAGGCGAATGGAAGCTATCAGGGCTACCCTCTTGGAACAAGCATGAGCAGAATCCTAATAGGAGTCAAAGCCGCTGAGATAGCGAGACAGGAAGGAGCCGAAGCCCTAGCTCATGGAGCAACAGGTAAAGGAAACGACCAATTCAGGCTTGAGGCAGCCTTCCGATACATAGCTCCGGAAATAAAAGTCATAGTACCTGTAAGAGAACTAAATCTAACTAGGATACAGGAGGAAGAGATGCTGAAGAAATATGGAATAGAGATAAAGAAGGTTAAAGGAAAGATTGGGGGAGACATAAACCTCTGGTCGCACTCAATAGGAAGCGGACAGTTCGAAGACCTCTACACACAATGCCCAGACGAAGAATACTACTGGGTCAAACCCTTAAGCGAGGTTCCAGAGAGGTCGAAGGAGATTAAGATAACATTCCAGAACGGAATCCCCGTTGAGGTAGATGGAATAAGAGACCCAGTTAAGATGATAGGGTATCTAAACGATGTTGGAGGAGCATACGGGATAGGGAAGATAGATATTCTCGAGGATGGGATAATAGGGTTCAAGTCGAGGGAAATCTATGAAGCCCCAGCCGCAACACTTCTCCTAGCAGCACACTCAGACCTCGAACACCTAACCCTGACAAAAGAACAGCTAAGACTAAAATCACAGATAGACTCAATCTGGAGCGACATAGTATATCATGGTCTATGGCTTCACCCGCTTAGAAAAGACCTCGACGCATTCATAGACTCAACTCAGAAATGGGTTAACGGAACACTAACTATAAGCCTACACAAGGGGTCATACACCATAATCAAGAGAGAGTCCGATGATGCACTCTTCGCACCTGAGATAAGAAGCCTCAAGACAGGAGGATTCAACCAGAGAGACTCAACCGGAGCCGTGAAAATCTACACACTGCCACTCCAACTATACGGAAGAAAGAAAAGATAGAAGAACTTAACATCTCAATCTCTTCATAACTCATTCCTGCTGCTAAGCTTCCAAGAATGACTTCAACTGGTACACGGGTACCTT
>CAYTSD010000020.1:0-5638 GCA_964440495.1 uncultured Nitrososphaeria archaeon
CCAAGCTCACCTCAACATACTTCAATCCCGCCTTCAACGCCTTATCCGTGAAGGATTCGCTTGCGAAGGCCAGCCCATTGGTCGCGACGGCCGCGTAGATCCCCCTTCTCGATGTCTCCCTAACAATTGGTATGAAGTCTGGATGGACGGTTGGCTCGCCGCCGCTAAACGCTATCAACGGTATCCCCATCTCATCGAGCTGATTTAGGACATTTAACTTCTCCTCGAATGTTAGCTCATTTGGAAGAGGCTTGGGGCCAGCGTTTTGATAACAGTGCTTACATCTTAGGTTACATGCGTTTGTGAAGTTCCAGACTATGAGGAACGGTGCACAAAGTCTCTGCGGAACCGTGACGCCATATGTTAAGAGACTTCGCAGAACCAGCTCGATACCCCTTCTGACACTCGGATCTCTTATCCCAGCCTCAAACTCCTCCTCACTTAGATGGAGTAATCTTATCATGGCGCCTATAAAGAGCTTAAAGAAGTAGTAGTCCATCATGCATGAAAAGGACCTATATTCCTTCTCCGAATCATCTATGAGCATGTTGAGGATATACTCAAGCCTCGACCTATATCCCTCAGGCCCCTTCTCAACAAGCCTCTTCAAAAACGCTCGACTAACTCTATTACCTAACGCTATTCTAGCGAGCCTAATAACATCTACCTCTAATGGCATATCTTCTACTGTTTAATGGACCTGATTCATATAAAACTTTTTACATAAAATACACACTCAGCAAGGGAAGAAATCATGAATGTGCAATCATGGATCTCTTAAGGGATAATATTTACGTGTTAACACTTGGAGTGAGCGGCCGTCGCTGAAAATGGTTTTATTGCCCGATGAGGTGAATTGTTTTTGTGGAGTTTCAAGCGCGGCTTTATGAGAAGCTTGAAGACGATGTTGTGAGGTGTCTCGTCTGTGAGAGAAGATGCGTCCTTAAACCGGGTCAGACAGGTATCTGTAAGAATTACCTGAATCTGTCTGGAAAACTCATCCACTTAGGGTATGGTGTCTTGAGCGCGGTTGAAAGTAGGCCGATAGAGATTAAGCCTCTCTTCCATTATTGGCCCAACAGCACCGCCCTCACCTTCTCAGGCTATGGATGCAACTTCTACTGCCCATGGTGCCAGAACCATCACCTAAGCTTCTCAAAACCTCCGAGAAACCCGGTGAGGGTTCAGCCTAAGATGCTTGTTGAGAAGGCTTTGAGGATGGGGGATGAGGGGCTCTGCGCAAGCTTCAACGAGCCTGCAACTCTCTACGACTACCTCATAGACCTCTTCAGCCTTGGGAGGAGGAACGGATTATATGGTGTTCTAGTGACGAATGGATACTTCACGGAGGAGGCGTTGAAACTTCTCGTAGAAGCTGGAGCAGACGGGTTCAGCATAGACATCAAGGGATGTCCGAAAGCACGTAAAGCACTCGCAACAATAGACCACGTGAAGGTCTTCAGGAACGCTGGGAAGCTGATAGACCTAGGCGGACACGTTGAGATGGTCTACCTAGTTGTAACGGGATTCAACGATGATGAGGAATGCGTTGAATGGATTCTTGGGAAACACCTCGACCTACTAGGCCCAGACACCCCTCTCCACATCAACCGATACTATCCTGCACATGTCTGGAGGAAGCCCTCCACCCCTCTCTCAAAGCTGCTTAAAATCATGGAAAAAGCACGACGCATTGGGATAAACTACGTCTATGTTGGTAACGTTGGTGTTCCCGAGCTTGAGGAGACAAGATGCCCGAAGTGCGGGAAAACACTCATAGCACGCCATCATTACCGGGTAACCTACTACCACCTCGACGGCGACAGATGCCCGAGATGCGGCCAGAGAATACCGATTAGAGGAAGATTCATTAAAGGAAAGCCTCTACCCCTCCAACTCTAAGTACTATGTTTATTTAGCTGCGTAAACCTTATTCCCATGTTGAGGAGGGAGCGTCTGAGAGGGCTAAGCGAGGTAACGGCTGCAGCCATCATAGCGGTTATAATCCTCACTACAGGAATAACTGTCTACCTCGCCGTGGGAAGCATGGCAAGCGTATACGGCAACTACTATCGACAGGACATAGATAGAAGTATAGCTCAGCAGAATCTGTTTCTCTCAATAGAATACATCCAAGTGAAGCCTGATGGAACATGCATCCTCTTTATACATAATTATGGCCGAGAAGATGCCGTGATAACCGACGCCTACATCTACCCTGCAAATACTTCAGTTAGTATTGGACTTCGCTTCACCTTAAACATCCTCATCCGGAAGGGAGAGTTTGGGAACATTACCTTGAGCTGCAGCGACTGTGTCGGCGCCGACGAGATTATTGCGAAGATCTACGCTATTCCAAGCAGGCTTCGCTCCTCCACGTCGCCGTCCCCCGAGTACGCCCAGTTCGGCAGATGGTTCAGCACACGTACAGCGGTAGCCACACCTTAAAACCTTATTATCTTGGTTTATATCTCTAAGTCTGGATGCGGAGGAGGGGTCGAAGCGGGATAAGCGAGGCAGTAGCCTCAATCATACTTGCAAGTGTAACTGTTAGCCTTGGGCTTGCATTATGGGGGCTTACGACAGGATGGTCGTTCTCCTCTTCCCTCGAGTTCACCCGGGAGACCGATGAATCCATCGCCCAAGTTCAGTCCTTGATAAGCGTAGAGTTTGCCTACATGAGCGGGGGAGAATGCGTCCTCCATTTGAGGAACATCGGGGACACGCAGGTGAAGATCATGGAAGTAGAGCTTTATCCCGAAGGCGGGGGAGGGCCGATAAAGCCCGAGTTCAGAGCCCCAGAACTCATAGATAGGGGAGAAGTAGGGGTAATGAGAATAGAGTCTGAGAGCTACTGTAACTCAGACAGCGACAAGGCGGTGAAAGTGGTGATACTCTACTCCGCTAAGCGGACATCTGATGACCCCGGGAGATATCTCAGGTTCCCCTACCTGCTCGCCCCAGTAAACCTAGTTCAAGGAGGTGGTGGAGGAGGAGGCGGCGGTGGAGGAGGGAGCACATGCAACTTTGCATGCGAGGAGACTTGCACATGGGACGACGTATACACTTTATTTAAGGTCGGAGAAGACTTAACCCTTCGGATGAGCGGGGGTCTAAGCGGGACAGCTTATGACACCGACATACAGGGAACAACTATAATTCTCATAGAACTTGATAATGGGACAAACATAAGGATAGAGTTGTATAAGGTTGGGAGCGAGGTCAAGGTCGACATCTACAAAGATGGAGAAGAGGTTGTGGACGAACAAGGGTTTAGCTATCTTACGTTCAATAACCGCCTAAACCACGATATTTCTACTCATGGGTCTGAAGACGTGATAGTCTATGAGAGTGGAAGCCTTCTGCAGCTCTCAAATGCACACTTCAGCGAGATTAATCTCATAGTGGAATTCACGGCCTCTGAACCCTATAAAGTGGAAGACGCACCCGGATACATCACCACCATCCCAGAACTGGTCCTCAGCCAAGGACGTGGAGACATCCAGATAGACGAGCTTTGCTCGAGGGTAATCGACGGCAAGATCGGCGGAGAGAAGTGCGATGGGGGATGCTCGGTTGAGGACAGCCCATGCATTCGCTTCACGATAAACCGTATGCATGTGGATGACACTAACTTCGCAAGCGTAATCTATGCAAGTGAAGAGAATACGATAAGAGTTGAGGGGAGCTCGACAGACGTTGAGATGTGCTTAGGGGAAGGCGCAACATCTGAGTGCTGTGGAGGTGAGGGCGGCTGAAGGGGATTTCCAGCGTCTTAGGGGCAGTGATCTTAGCGGCGATAGTCTTCACAACCCTGATCCCCCTACTCATCTTCCTCCAGAACACCACGACCCTCTACCACCTCCAAGTCTTGGAGAGAAACAGGTTCGAGGCCGAGAGGCTTCAAGAAAATCTGGAGGTCCACGCGACTGTATCTCCAGGGAGTAATGATATCTACCTCCTCGTCAGGAATAAAGGAACACTCGCAGTAAACCTAACTAGCGTATACATCGCCGACAGCGGGGGAGGGTTGACAACCTGGACTCCCACGGGCGAGTCCTCCTCGGTTATCTCCCCCCTCTCGTCCATAATCCCGATAAAGCTTGATGTAGCGGCAGAGGAGGATAAAAGCTACATGATTCACGCTGCGACCGATAGGGGAAGAAGCTACGCGGCGGCTGAGAAGCCCCTAAACATCACAGACCCACCATACATACTCCAAGTAACCATACTGAACATGAAATACGATAGAAGATATCTGATAACGGTTGAAGTGGCCGATTGGGGTGAAGATGGGTTGCGGCTTGGATGCGTGGTGGGTAGCCAGCCCTGCCAGCCACAAGCAACTATGGACTTCTACTCCCTGAGGTGGAACGATAATCAGACGTTCATCTTCAAGCTTCTTCCTGGGAATTACAGTATAAGTGTAACGGAGCTTAAGTGGAGCGATACTGGCTGGACGCAGACAGATGAGCTTGGACCGGAGTATGTCTTGGTTCTCGGAGACACTTCAAAGATAATCCAGTTTCCATATAACGCGCCGCAGCCGATAAACCCTGAAAGCGACCTAATGCTTATGCTTAAGCTACCTGAAACAGTCATGACCGATGAACAGGAAGTAACAATAAACGGAAATCTAATAGTAGGATTACTGCAGACGGCGAATGAACCGCTGAGAAACCTAAACATAGAGATAGAGATAACCGACTATCATCAAATAGATATATCATCTACACATATAACCCCTGAAGAAATCACGATAAATAGAATTCTCCCAGGCCAAGCACTCATCTACAACATAACGATAGACACGAAGCTAATATCAGATATTGCTGGAGGATACATAACGCTTAGAGCAGAGCTGGACTCAGCCCAAGGAGAGAGAACAGGACAAGAATACACAAACATATATTCCCAAGAACAGACAACAACAATATGTATACTAACAACAATAGAAAACGTATACGAAGTAAGATGCGGGTCAGTAAGTAATTGTTGGGGATGTACACATTATTGTGAAAGTATATCTGACCCTGACGCAGGATATGTATGTACGAGACTATTCTGTATACCTATACCCTTTGATGAAGATATATGTTGTTGTCGATGCACTATCGATTTGGGCGTTATTCCTCGTTGCGATATTCCTCCTTAGGGTGGTTGTTTGTGTTTTCTCGTTGGGAGTTTCTTGTTAGGGGTGTTGTGCAAGGTGTTGGGTACAGGTATATTGTTAGATATTTCGCGGTAACCCATCACCTCACAGGATATGTGGAAAACCTTCCAGATGGAGGCGTCAAGATAATAGCTGAAGGAAGAGAGGAAGATCTAGAAAAATTCATGGAAGAGATAAGGATTGATAGGCCGCCGATAAAAGTTGAGCATATAGAGGTGAAGAAGGGAAAACCTACACGGAGATACAGGACCTTCAAGATACGCACAGCCTCCCTCAAAGAAGAACTCGTTGAAGGATTCGGAACCGGCGCAACCTACCTAAAAACAATACTAGACAAACAAGACCAAATGCTTGAAAAACAAGATAAGATGCTGGAAAGACAGGACCTAATGCTTGAAAAACAGGACAGGATGCTTGAAAAACAGGACCTAATGCTGGAGAAGCAGGATAGGATGCTGGAGAAGC
>CAYTSD010000020.1:5738-13368 GCA_964440495.1 uncultured Nitrososphaeria archaeon
ATGCTTGAAAAACAGGACCTAATGCTGGAGAAGCAGGATAGGATGCTGGAGAAGCAAGACCAGATGCTAGAGAAACAAGATATGATGGTTGAGAAACAGGATGAGACCCTTGGGGAACTTAGGGGGATTAGAAGTGACTTGAAGACCCTCATGGAGGAGAGGCTTAAGAGATTGGAGGAAGACGTAGCGAAGATAAAGGCCAAGCTTGGAATAACCTAAAATAATCGACCCACAGTGAAAACATAAAAATCGGCTTCCTAGAATTCAGCATGGCTTAGAGATTAAGGCAAGGGATAGCAGATGACTGAAGTCAAGTTTGAGCGCATTTCTCCAGCGGATTTCTTCTACAGGAATAGGGATATCGCTGGTTTCAGCAGTCCCTCACGTTCGCTTTACATGAGTATACGTGAACTTGTTGAAAATGCTCTCGACGCATGTGAGGTTGGTAGGATTCTTCCGCAGGTTGTTGTTGAGCTTTGGGAGGAGAGGGGGGTTGAGGATAAGGGGGTTTATAGGCTGAGGGTTGAGGACAACGGTATAGGGGTTTCGAAGGAGCATATTCCAAAGGCTTTCGCAACGGTTTTCTATGGAAGCAAGTATGGGTACAAGCAGAGTAGGGGGACATTCGGCCTCGGCGGGACGATGGCCCTCCTCTACGGCCAGATAACGACAAACAAGCCTGCGACAGTCATATCAAGCACGGGTGGGAAAGAGATTCACAGATTCGTCCTAATGATAGATATTGTTGAGAATAAGCCGAAGATTTTCGAGCACAAGGTCTTCAAGAATACAAGCGGATGGCATGGAACGATAATTGACTACTATCTTGAGGCAGACTACACGAACAGTAAGGCCAAGATAATAGACTACTTCAAGCATACCGCTATAGCGAACCCCCATGCAACGCTCTTATTCATAGACCCTAGGGGTAGGATGTACTATTATCCTAGGGCTGCGAAGAAGGTTCCGGAGCCTCCTATCGAGTCTCTCCCCCATCCAGTTGGAGTTGATGTTGAGACCATGGGGAGACTTCTCGCAGCCAGTAAGGAGAGAAACCTTGTATCCTTTATGATGAGGAATTTCCAGAGAGTTGGGGAGAAGACTGCGCGTAACGTCTTAGAGTTAGCTGGGATACCTCCGGACACGAACCCTAGAAAGCTTACACATAACCAGATTACCGCGCTTGTTGACGCAATTAAGCATTATGGAAGATTTAGGGCGCCTGACCCCTCATCCGTCAGCCCAATAGGTAAGGAGCTTCTCGAAGTAGGGATAAGAAACATGCTTAACCCAGAGTTTCTATACGTTGTCCAGAGGCAGCCTGCATCCTACTCAGGGTTCCCATTCGTAGTCGAGGTCGGATTAGCTTACGGCGGAGAGATACCGGCCAGCGACAGCATAAAGATTTACAGGTTTGCGAATAAGATACCTCTACTCTATGATGAGAGGGCTGATGTCGTCTGGAAGGTTGTTAATGAGCGTATTGATTGGTCGACCTACAAGGTTCCACGGGTTGCGCCCCTCGCGATAGTTACGCATATCTGTTCGCCGAAGATTCCCTACAAGACTGTTGGGAAGGAGGCTGTAGCCGATAGACCTGAGATAGAGAGGGAGCTTCTCGCGGCGATCAGGGAGGCTGCACGGGAACTCAAGCTCTACCTGAGCAGGATAGAGAAGAAGCAGACCGTAATCAAGAGACTCAACGTCTATGCCCGCTACCTCCCCCTGATAGCGAAGTTCGCTGCGAGACTCGCCGACGAGAAGGAGCCCGACATAACCAAGCTTCTCAAACCCCTTGGAGTCGACGACGAGCTTGTCGAGAAGGTTAGAAGGAGGGCCGCCCAGCGGATGGGGGTCGGTGAAGAATCTTAAACATTCTTATAAACCTCTCATCAGATAATTAAGGAATAACCCAGGGCAAGTTATAGTTTATTTAGGGGTGGAGGCTATGGGGTAGGCGATGAAGGTGGTTTTATCCTACAGCGGTGGGCTTGATACAACCGTCGCAGTTAGGTGGCTTCAGGAGAAGTATGGGGCTGAAGTCGTAACCGTTACGGTTGATGTCGGGCAGGGAGATGACTTCAAGGAGGTTGAGGAGAGAGCCTACAAGAGCGGCGCAGTAAAACACTTCTTCATAGACGCTAAGGAGAGGTTCGTCAACGAGTATATCTCCAAGTCGATTAAGGCGAATGGACTCTACGAGGAGACCTACCCCCTCTCAACAGCTCTAAGCAGACCACTGATAGCTGAAGAGGTTGCCAAGATCGCGTTAAGAGAGAAAGCGGATGCAGTTGCCCACGGATGCACGGGAAAGGGAAACGACCAGATAAGATTTGACGTAACCTTCGCGGCGGTTGCACCCAAACTTAAGATAATTGCACCTGTCAGAGAGTGGAACATGAGTAGGGATGCGGAGATAGAGTATGCGTTGAAGAACAATTTACCCATAAAGGTTAAGGAAAGCAAGTTTAGCATCGATGAGAATCTCTGGGGGAGAAGCATAGAGGCTGGAGAACTTGAAGACCCGTGGAACGAGCCTCCACCCGAAGCATTCAAGTACGTCGCCCCACTTGACAAAGCCCCCGACAAACCTGAAGAGATTGTAGTAGGGTTCGAGGATGGTGTACCTACATCTCTCAATGGCGAAGCAATGAAACTCATCGACATAATTAAGAAACTTAACGTGATTGGGGGGAGACATGGATTCGGGATAATAGACCATATAGAGGATAGGGTTGTCGGGTTGAAGTCTAGGGAGGTTTACGAGGCTCCAGCAGCGCTCCTCCTCACGATGGCTCACAAGGACTTGGAAAAAATGGTTCTGGGAAGAAGGTTTCTGGACTTCAAGAAGGATGTGGAGAAGCTTTGGTCAAACATGGTTTACAGTGGACTTTGGCTAGACCCATTAATGAAGGCACTTAACGCATTCATAGATGAGAGTCAGAAAAATGTCAGCGGCGAAGTCAGGATAAAGCTTTACAAGGGTTCTGCGAGGATTGTTGGGAGGAGAGCCGAGAAGCCTCTCTACTCACCTGAGCTGATAACCTATACTTCTAAGAGCGCCTTCGATCAGAGAGCTGGAGAAGCGTTTGCAAGGCTGTGGGGTTTGGAGACGAAACTATCCAGAATGCGTGAGGGAGGAGGCTAAAGCTTCCTCGAAAGCTCTTTTAACATCTCGGAGATTACCTGGGAAGCTGCTAGGAGGTCGTCGATGGATAAGGCCTCTCTCATGGTGTGGGCGAGCTTTGAGTCACCTGGCCCGAATGCCGCGATGCTTCCGGTTACTTCGTGGAGTGTGTTCATGTCGCTTGTCCCCGTCTTCTTCACTAGGTGAGGCTTCATTCCAAGTGACAGCATCCCTCTCATCAAGGCTCTGACGATGGGTGTGTTGAGGCCGACCTCAACAGGCTCCGTTGCATCTATTATTCTAAGTCTGACCCCAAACTCTTCAGAGAGACTCCTAATGGTTTCGAGAATGGTTTCAGCTTTGTAGCCGGTTGGGAATCTTATGTTTATGACGGCGTATGCTTTGTCTGGTAGGCTTCCAGGCCATTCTCCAGCCTTCAAAACCGTTATCGCGGAGGTAGGCTCATCATAGCTTGCTCCACCATATTTCTCCTTAACCTTGCCTAGGAGTCCGAGTATCTTGTCTAGAGCTGACTCCCCGACGTAGGGAGCCGAGCTGTGGCCTCCACGAGCCTCCGCATACACTTCGGCTGTAACGCTTCCACGGTATGCTACCGCTATCCTCAAGCCAGTCGGCTCACCTATGAGTATATGCTCAGCTCTAAACCCCTTCTCGATAAGATACCGCGCACCCCTGCCATCGGTCTCCTCCCTAGCGAGACCCGCGACAAAGACTCTCAGATTCCTGACGTGGGGTTGAGCCATGGCCGCTCCGAGAATCATCGCCGTTAAGGGGCCCTTCGCATCGACCGCTCCCCTTCCATAAACCCTGCCTTCACGTATCCCTGCTTCAAGTTCCCCGGGCACCGTGTCTATGTGGCTTGCCAAGAGTATTGGTGCGCCTTCGCCGTAGCTCATTATGAAGTTTCCAACCTCGTCTCCATAGGCTTCATCGTATCCTAGTCTTCTCGCAATCTCCTTCAGTATTCCATGAAGCCTCCGCTCCTCACCCGACGGTGTATAGACCTTGATAAGCCTCAGAAGGATGTCGGCTGCGCTTTTTTCATCGATAATCATGGCGCTCAAAACGTCTCAACCATTATATCAGCATTAATCACTCTTTCCCTGGGCCTCTAGAATAGCGTTGATGAGCCTCTCCACCTCGAGGAACATTGCACTAAGCTTAGCTCCCCTTGAGGTGAAGGCTACCAGCATCCTATCGCTTTCAGGAATATTTTCTTAAGATAATTTTCCCAGAGCCTTCCTCGAATACTGCTTTAACCGAGGCACCTCGCCCAAACTCATGGAAAATCTCGCGAGCCCTAAAGCAGATGCGCCTATAACGGCCATAGGGACGATGGAGCCTGGGGATAGATGCCCTCGATGGTTCCATCAGCTTTGGGAAGAGCGCATCCAGCTATGTCTTCTGAAGAAGTCTCTAAGAACTCCTTAATGATTTCATCAAATATGTTTAAAATTTTTATCATGGTTGGCTTCCGAGAGCTCTGTGAAGGGAGGACTGTAGAAGCTCTAGGTCTTCGTCCGATATTAGGTAGGGTGGGAGGAGTCTTAGGACCGTTAGACCTGCTTTGAGGGCTAGGACCCCGTGGTCTTGGAGGGCTTTGAGAACCGGGGTTGGATTAAATCTCAGCTCGAGGCCGCTCATGAGCCCTATCCCTCTAACACCTCTAACCATCCGCCCATGCTCCTCAGCGACCTCCTCAAGCACTCTCCTAAGCTTCCCGCCGGCCTCGAGAGCCTTCTCAACAACCCCGTCGTAGAGGAGGGCTTCTATCCCACCTATGGCGGCGGCCATGGCGAGGGGGTTTCCACCGAAGGTTGAGCCATGGTCTCCCTCCTTAACCCTCTTACCTATCTCCTCGGTGAAGGCGATGACGCTCAGGGGGTAGCCTCCGCCGATAGCCTTCCCAGCAACCATTATGTCGGGTTCAACCCCGGCACGTTGATGCGCCCATAGAACCCCGGTCCGTCCAAAACCCGCCTGAACCTCGTCAACAATCATGAGGGCGCCTGTCTCGTCGCAGCGTTCTCTGATTGCTTTGAGGAACTCTGGGGAGGCTACGGCTAAGCCTCCCTCACCCTGAACCGGCTCTAGGATTACTGCCGCCACCTCCTCGTCCACCTTCTTCTCAACGGCTTCGACACTGTTGTAGGGTAGGAACTCGACCTCCCACGGGAATGGCCCAAACCCTGACCTATACTTGGGGTTCCACGTGACTGCGAGCGCGCCCATAGTTCTTCCATGGAAGCCGTTGATGAAGGAGATGAACTTGCTGCGGTCTGTCACTTTTCGAGCTATCTTTAGCGCCAGCTCCACCCCCTCGCTCCCACCGTTCAGCATATAGTAGTATTGGAGGTTCTTTGGGAGTATTCTCTCTAGGAGGACTCTGAGCCTCTCTGAGACCTCTGTGTCGAAGGCTGAGGAGGCGACGATAATTTTCTCAAGCTGAGCCTTTATCGCCTTAAGAACCCTTGGGTTTCTGTGGCCGAGGAAGGCTACACCGTAGGCGGAGTGGCAGTCGAGATACCTCCTACCCTCCGAGTCCCACACATACTGTCCCTCAGCCCTCGTAAGCTTAATCCCCCTCGGGGCATAGAATCTGAGAAGCCTCAGCACGCTACCCCACACTCCACTAACAGCCGACCAATACCTATAGCCTATTTAAGCCTCACCTAAAGTGCGAGACCGTCGTCTCGACGATTCTAGAGGCCAAGTCGTAGCCCGTGACCCTGACAACGTTCTTGAACTGCGGTATCCCGTTGGCCTCAAGTAGGAGAAGCGAGCCGTCGGCACGCTCAACCAGGTCTACCCCAAGAACCCCGCCTCCCAAAACCTCTCCAGCCTTCCTAACAAGCTCCCTCAACTCCTCGTCAACGCTCGCGGCAACAGCCTCACCCCCGAGAGCGGTATTGGTCTTCCACCTACTGCTAACCCTGTAGATTGCTACTGGAACCTCACCCCAGAGATAGTAGGCTCGGATATCTCGGCCAGGCTTCTGGACATACTCCTGGAGGTAGTGAACCTTGAAGTGGGGGCTCTGCATATGCTCACGGAAGTCGAGTATCTCTAGGAGGGAGTCCTCGTCTAGGGCTCTGGCAATCATCCTCCCCCAGCTCCCATAGATAGGCTTGACCACGAGAGGGTATCCAAGCTTCTCAGCAGCCTCCAGGCAGGCCTCCCTCCCGAGAGCCACCGCTGTCCGTGGAACCGGGAGACCTGCTTTAGCAAGCTTTAGCGTTGTGTAGAGCTTGTCCTCCGAGCCTAGAATCACTTGATAGCTGTTCACTACCGGGACGCCCTGCTCCTCCGCCACGAGGGTTGAGGCGAGAGCCCTATAGAAGCTCACGCATCTCTGGAAGGCGAAGTCTAGGTCTCCGAGCCCGTTATCCCTGTCGAGCCAGAGAGGAGACCTCGAGACCTGGATAAGCCTAAGCTCGTGTCCAAGCCTCTGAACCGCCTCAGCTAGGGCGCGCTCCTCCCACCGCGCCACGTCATAGAGTATCCCGACCCTCATTCCAGCAACTGCCGGGAGAGCCGGCTAGGTAATATCTTTTGTCACGAAAAACGTATGGAAGCTGGCCAATCAGTTAGTCTATGAGTGAAATTTCATCGAATCTCGTTCATTGTCTAAAGCTCTCCAACCTCTCTATACCAGGGTTTCGAAGTTCCCTTCTTTGAGCGTTTAACCCAGGCCTTGCTCTTAGGAGCCTCCTCAATCATCTCCAGAAGCCCCTCAACCCTACTCCTCACGGTCTCAACCTGCTCGCCGCTCAGCGCTCCCTCGGAGCCAAATCTCTCGGCGAAGCTTAGAACCTTCCTCAGATTGTTGGTGGCGTCGTACCAGAACCCCCAGTCCTCGGAGAGAACCCTCGCTATATAGGCTCCATCAACGCTCTCCTTTTCATGGTTGTTGGAGATTGGGTGGGCTAGGAAGACGGCTATCAGGTCTACGAGGTCTTTCCTGTTGATTTGATGTATCTGGAGCTTCTCGAGCACGAGGTCTGTGAGGGTGATTGTGGGGTAATCAAGTTCAAGCCTCCCCTTCCCTGGAGCCTTCCCGAACTCAACATCGTGGCTGAACTCAAGCTTGTCGAAGAATATGTCAACCTTAACCTTCCCCTTGCTGTAGATGAGCCTCTTATGGCCGAAGAGGGCGTTAATCATGCGGTCCTCATCGAACTCAAGCTCCCTCATAAGCTGGATTATATGCTTCCTCTGCTTGCTGTAGCCTATCAGGTCTATGTCCGTGAAGACTGAGCCCTCGCCAAGCCTGCCCATACGGAGAATCGCGTCAGCAGCGTCGCCATGCTCTCTACAGTGGAGGAAGGCCGCCAAGCTTCCAAGTATCCTTAGCACCACACCCCTCCTCGAAGCCTCCTCAACAACCTTAAGACCAGTCTCAACAACACTTAAGGAAAACTCATCCAACTCCATTCTTCCTTTAACAAACAGCCAAAGCAGAGGCTTATATCTTTATAGGCA
>CAYTSD010000020.1:13468-22247 GCA_964440495.1 uncultured Nitrososphaeria archaeon
GAAAAGGTGTATAAGTGATTGTTGTGGTTTTCGTTTTCCTGTTAGGTGGGTGGTTTATGGGCTCTGGGTCTAGGTCTCGGGATTATCTTAGGAGGGAGGCGGAGGCGATAGGGTCGACGATTGGGATAAGGTTCTATCCGATAGTTGTTGAGAGGGGTGAGGGGTCATGGGTCTGGGACCCTGATGGGCGGAGGTTTCTGGACTTCTCTTCCCAGTGGGCTGTCACCAATTTGGGCCACAGTCATCCAAGGATTCTAGAAGCTGTGCGTAGGCAGCTTGACAAGCTTGTCTTCTCCTCTCATACAACTTTCCCTAACACGGCTGCGGTTGAGCTCGCTGAGAAGCTTGTCAATCTTACTCCAGGGAGGTTCAGGAAGAAGGCGTGGTTCGGGTTGACGGGCTCCGACGCAAACGAGTTTGTTTACAAGGTTATGCCCGTCTACTCTGGTAGGAGGAGGTTCCTCAGCTTCCTAGGCTCCTATCATGGCCAAACCATGGGCGCCTTCACGCTCTCTGGGCATAAGGCTATGGCCAGGCTGATAGGGTTCCCGAACGTGGTTAAGGCTCCCTACCCCTACTGCTATCGATGCCCCTTCGGTAGAAGCTACCCTGAATGCGGCCTCTTCTGCCTAGAGTATCTTGAGAGGCAGGTTCTCGACGTGGCTGCGCCCTCGGAGGATGTGGCGGCAGTGGTCCTCGAACCTATTCAGAGCGATGGAGGGGTTATAGTTCCACCGCCTGAGTGGCTTCCAGGGGTTTGGAGGCTCTGCCGCGAGAGGGGGATAAGCTTGGTGGCGGATGAGGTGAAGGTCGGGTTTGGACGCACTGGAAGGATGTTCGCGGTCGAGCATTCAGGGGTTGAGCCAGACCTTATCTCGATGGGGAAGCCTATGGCGTCGGGTCTGCCGCTGAGCGCATGCGTTGGGAGAGCCGAGATAATGGATGCGGCGGCAGCCCTCCACCTCTTCACGAGCAGCGCCCATCCCGTAAGCTGTGCAGCGGGGCTGGCGACGATAGAGGTGCTTGAGTCTGAGAGGATTCCCCAGCGCGCTGAGAGGCTTGGAGAGCATATGCTTAAGCGGCTTAGGGAGGTTTGGGAGCGGCATAGGCTTATCGGAGACGTGAGGGGGAAGGGGATGATAGCTGGAGTTGAGCTCGTTAAGGGTGAGGGGAAGAAGCCGGCCGCCAAGGAGGCTGCTGGAGTCGTTTACAGGGCTTGGGAGCTCGGCCTCCTAATAACCTACGTCGGAACCTACTCGAATGTCTTGGAGATTACGCCGCCGCTAATGATAGGTGAGGAGGAGCTTGAGAAGGGGCTAAGCATCTTGGAGCAGGCGATAGATGACTGCGAGAAGGATAAGGTTGACTGGAGCAGTGTTAGAAGGTTTGCTGGCTGGTAGCTGGGATGTAGGGGCTTCCATTATCCCATAACCCGACCCTGAGTCCAAGCCCTTCGACAAGCCTCCGAGCCTCGGCCTCAACCCTCCTCGGAACAATCAGGAGAACCCCACCCTCTCTCCCATCCTCTCTACAGAGAGCCTCACCAACCCTCTCGAGGGGCTGGAGATGCGCGCCATAGATTCTATAGGTCTCCCGGATGACTACTAGACCCCTATCATCAACCTCTATTAGGCCTCCTGAGGAGACGAAGTGTCCCACAGGGTTTCTCAAGATGTTTGGATAGGGTTCGCCGAGTAGAAGCTTCTCCGACAGCCTTGGAATCTTCTCCGAGTCTAGGAGGTGGCGGGTGTTGAGGTTGAGGATTAGTTGGGCCTGAAGCCTCGGAACCTCTCTGAGAAGACTATGGAACGCCTTAAGCCCCTCACCTCTCAGAAGCGCTCCATCCCCCCGGTCATAGGTCTTTATGGGAACCACGGCGAGAGCATTACCTGAAGCTTCAAGAATCGCATGCGCCACACCTTCAGCGCTCGCACCAAGCTCCTGAGACTTAGTGGTTGTTGGGAAATCCTGGAACCTGTACCAGATTTCTCGGCTTGCTTCGGCTAGTTTTTCAGCCTCTTCCGGTGGGAGGCTCTTGGCCTTCTCCCTAAGCTTCCTAAGTCTCTCTAGGTCGCTGGGGCTGACGTTGACCCTTGCGAGGACGGCTAGGTAGTCTTGGTCTACCCTCTCTCCCTCATACTCTCTGAAGCCGAGGCCTCTGAGAATGATGGCCGCTGCGAATGGGCCGCAGAAGTTCTCCTTCTGGTCAAGCTCCACGAGATACTCTCTATGAATTTCATGATAGTGTGGGGTAAGGTAGAGTCTGACCCCCGCATCCTTTTCCTTAAGTTCCTCGACAACCTTCTCAGCGTCAACATCCTTAAGAGTCTCAAGAACCCTTACCAACTCATCCCAAGTCATTTCAAGCTTCCCGAATACTTGGAGGCTAATAGGTTTTCTAAATACTGTTAAATATCTTCGAGGTCTAGGGAAGGGCTCGGGATGCTGGAGGAAGCTAGGAGAATCGTTGAAGAATATGATTCAAGTAACTTGTCGATAGCGACCCTTGGAAGCCACTCAGCGCTCCAGATACTTCACGGAGCACGCTTAGAGGGATTTAGAACAGCCCTGATAGTTGACTCTGGTAGAAGAAGACTCTATGAGAGATTCAATCTCGTCGACGAGTTCCTCGAAGTCGAAAGATTCTCAGATATAGGTGAGAAGGAGGCAGCGGAGATGAGGAGGCTGAACGGAATACTGATACCTCATGGAAGTCTAGTCGAGTATCTTGGCTACGAGAAACTATCAGGCCTGAGAGTACCGATATTTGGTTCAAGGGAGATAGTTAGGTGGGAGAGGGACTGGAGGCTGAAGCTCAGGCTCTTGGAGGAGGCTGGAATACCGACGCCGAGGCTCTACAACTCGCCTAAAGATGTCAAGGGTCCAGCCATGGTTAAGCTTCCTGGAGCTAAGGGCGGTAGGGGATATTTTCTTGTCTCGACTTCTGAGGAGGCTGAGAAGGGTGTTGAGAAGGCTGTTGAGTGGGGTTTGATTGAGAATCCTTCCCAAGCGATAATTCAAGAATACGTGATAGGCGTCCCCATGTATTTCCACTACTTCTACAGCCCAATCTACAACAGGGTTGAGCTCATGGGGATGGATTTACGTTATGAGAGCAACGTGGATGGGTTGAGGAGGATTCCCCTAGAGAGGTTTAGGGTTGAGCCAAGCTTCGTCGTCGTCGGAAACATTCCCGTAATGGCTAGGGAAAGCCTCCTCCGAAAGGTTTTCGACTACGGCGACGCATTCGTTGAGACCGTTAAACGTCTAATCCCGCCTGGAATAATAGGCCCATTCTGTTTAGAGGCGATTGTAACCGACGAGCTTGAAGTAAAGGTCTTCGAGTTCTCTGGGAGAATAGTTGCTGGAACAAACCTCTATCTCATGGGAAGCAGCTACAGTCAGCTACTCTGGGACAAGCCTATGAGCACTGGCAGGAGAATAGCCTTAGAGATTAAGCTCGCCGCCGAGAACGGAGCATTAGATGAAGTAGTCACCTAGCAATCTTTTTATCGTCAAGTCTTAACCCCCATAAGTGAGGCTAAGAGGATGCCTGCAAAACATCGCTGCAAGATATGTGGAAAATCCTTCAAGACGAGTAGGGCTCTCTCCCAGCACATGAAGAGCAAACATCCCTTCAGATACTATACCCCGAGAATCGGCATCCCAGCTGGAGTAATCCTAGGGATTATAGCCTTGTTCCTAGTGTTCCCAATCCAGTCTCCGCAACCAGTGACGACCACGGCGACGACGCCCACATATACCTCAGCAGCCACCCATACAACAAGCTCTAAAACATCTAACCTACCTAAAGCTCCAGACTTCACCCTAACAGTAATAGATGAGCTTGGAGTCAAAAATGAACGTGTAAAGTTATCCGACTTCAAAGGCGAGCCAGTCTTCCTCGAATTCATCTCTCCAACATGCCCACACTGTGAAAGGATGACCCCCACAGTTAAGAAGCTTTACGAAAAGTATGGCAATAAGGTTGTCTTCCTCTCAGTCATGGTAAGCTATAACGAGAAAACAGATGAGTTGTGCTCAAAGCTTATCAGCGAGCATAGGGTTAGCTGGATTCACCTAGTTGACAGAGACCTGAAGGTCTTCAAAGCCTATGGAGTTGAGGGAACACCGACCTACGTGATAATAGATTCGGAGCACAGAATAGTTAAAAAGCTCGTAGGCGAACAACCTGAGAGCGCGTTAGATAATGCTTTGAAGCGGGTGACCCATAGTTGAGGAGAGGGATTCCTCTTCTCTGTATAGGGTTAGGTGTCGTCGGCCTCATAGTAAGCCTATACCTCGCATACGTCTCCTCTCTTCCCTACTGTCCTCCAACACTCTCCGAATGCGACGTCGTAGTAACAAGCGAATACGCCTACATCGACGGCGTCTCAGTCGCCCTGCTTGGAGCAGCGTGGTTCATAGTTGCGATAGTGTTCTCCGCCGCCTGCCTCTTCAGAAAGATTTTCGGAAAGATTTTGTTTGTCTGGGGACTTCTCGGAGTAGCTGGCGTAGGCTACCTAGTCTACATAGAGATAGGCGTCTTACATGCAATATGTCTTTACTGCACTGTGGCTCATGTCCTTGGGTTGGCGATTACCGCTGCATCCATCTTCATGATTAGGGGTTAGTCTAACTCGACTCTATAGTTGACGACTTCATGGACTCGTTTAACAACCTTTACTGGTATTCTTCTTCCACCAACCTTTATCCCTGATGCCTCGCTCAGAACCTGTTCTAATTCTTGTTGGAAGAAGTTTATCACCGCTCCGAGGCTTCCGAATTTCTTGAGGAGAGCCTTGGCTGTCTCATGGCCTACGAGGCCTTCCAAAGTGTAGAGCGCCTGTTCCTCGAGGCTCATCTCCCTGCTTCTGGTTCTCAGGGGATACTCGCGGGGCTTCTTGGCCGAGCCTAGCGCCTTATCCTTCCAGGCTAGATAGGTTAGGGTTGCCTTGATGTCTGGAACAGGGATTATTGGAACACCCCACTTATTGACCACCGAGTCCATTAAAGCTAGGATTGATGCCTCATTCCATCCCCTCTTCCTGTAGAGTGGGAGATAGCCTTCCAATAGGATTAGCTTCTCGCCCTCAAACTCCTTCATGGCCTCAAGCTGTTCCCAGAGCCTTCCCTTCAAGCTGTTCAGGAAGTCGAGAACCCTCTTCCTCTCCACTAGGGCACACCGCTCCACCCCCACAATATAGTAGTCTCCAGCGGGGAGAGGTCGAACCTCGACCTCAACTATCTTTGAGAGCGAGTCTCTAATCTGCGGAGCCTCCGCAGCCTCCCTACTATCGATGATTATCACGTTCAGCGCCTCGGAGACTGTCTTAGCCGGAGGAGGGGATAAACCCTTCCCTCCAAAGAGGGGAAAACACTTATTCAATAGATTGTAGGAGCCGAGGCAGCTAAGCGAGGTAGTTGGATGAGCCTGAGCATGAGGGAGAGGCTCGAGCTGATGAGGCAAGGCGTAGTCAGAGGCTACATTATCCCAAGCCTAGAGGAGCGAGGCTACATGGTGAGCGGCTGGAAGAGACCCATCTCCCTCGAAGACATGATACTCAGAGAGAATGGGTGGCACCCAATCTATACACGGTTCACAAGCTGGGAAACCTATACGAGGGACAGCCCACTCTATGTTTTCTTCAACACATTCTATGGAGATGTCTACGAGAAGGCTTACAGAATCTGCTTTGTCGAGTTCCTACTCAATGTTTTGAACCTGAATCTTAAGTCGAGTTTAATCGGGACCTTCACTAGGCTTAATGTTAAGGATGGATTCTACTGGAAGCATCGTATCCCGATGGACCTAAGCTTCCCAGAGGTCTGTGTAAAGGAGATAGACTCAACCTACGATGAGCTCGTAATCCTTCTCGACAAGGAGGGGGTTCTAGAGGAGCTGAAAACCCTCGAATAGACGGATGGCAATCGATAAATGGTGCCCTCTCCCCTGCTGTGGAGAGACGTGAAAAAACTATGCCTGCCAAGGGTAAGATAATCTGGGTCGCGGGCCCCGCTGTGAGAGCCGAGGGGATGATGGGGGCTAGGATGTATGAGACGGTCTATGTAGGCGAGGAGAGGCTGATAGGGGAGATAATCAAGCTTACAGGAGACATAGCCTTCATCCAAGTCTACGAGAATACAAGCGGATTGAGGCCAGGTGAACCAGTCTATGGAACCGGGCAGCCTCTCTCAGTAGCCCTCGGGCCAGGGCTTATCGGAAGCATCTACGACGGGGTCCAGCGTCCCTTAACGGAGATCGCTAAGAGCTCTGGAGCCTTCATCAAGCGCGGGGTCCATGTCCCACCCCTTCCCCTAGATAAGAGGTGGCACTTCAAGCCTCTGGTTAAGAGAGGTGACAGGGTTGAGGCTGGAGACGTTCTCGGAGTCGTCCAAGAGACACCGCTCATCGAGTGTAAGATTATGGTTCCACCTGACAGCAAGGGTGGGGAGGTCGCCGAGATAGCTGAGGAGGGTGAATACACGCTTGAGGACACAATAGCTGTTCTCCAGAGACCAGGTGGGGAGGAAGCCGTCAAACTCTACCACCGCTGGCCTGTCAGGCGTCCAAGGCCGATAAAGAGGAGGCTGAACCCCGAGATGCCGCTTATAACGGGTCAGAGAGTCCTCGACATCTTCTTCCCTATGGCCAAGGGAGGGACCGGATGTATTCCAGGAGCCTTCGGGACTGGGAAGACCGTTCTCCTCCATCAGCTTGCCCAGTGGAGTGATACAAGGGTCGTCTTCCACATTGGGTGCGGTGAGAGGGGAAATGAGGAGTCAGAGGTCCTAACCAAGTTCCCTAAGCTGAAAGACCCCTACACTGGTAGACCGCTCATGGAACGCACCGTGCTTATCGCCAACACTAGTAACATGCCTGTCGCGGCTAGGGAGGCAAGCATCTACACCGGCGTAACTATGGCGGAGTTCTATAGAGACATGGGATACGATGTTCTGCTTGTAGCCGACTCCACGAGTAGGTGGGCTGAAGCCGTGAGGGAGATAAGTGGGAGACTTGAGGAGCTTCCAGCGGAGGAGGGATACCCAAGCTACCTAAGCTCAAGGCTCGCCGAGTTCTATGAGAGGGCTGGGAGGGTAGTCTCACTAGGGAGACCAGAGCGCGTAGGCTCGGTCACGATAGTTGGAGCCGTCTCACCCCCTGGAGGAGACTTCACCGAGCCCGTCACAACCCATACGCTTAGGTTCGTCAGAGTCTTCTGGGGGCTTGACCCAAACCTCGCCTACAGCCGCCACTACCCAGCAGTAAACTGGATACAATCCTACAGCGCATACGTTGACTCGGTCTCAAAATGGTGGGAGGAGAATGTTGAGAGAGACTGGAGAGAGCTACGCCATGAACTCTACCAAATACTGAGAAGAGAGGATGAGCTCCTAGAGATAGTTAGGCTTCTGGGTCCAGAGGCTCTCCCCGACGACGAGAAACTAATCCTAGATGTGGCCCGGATGATTAGGGAGGGGTTCCTCCAGCAGTCGGCCTACGACCCAGTCGACACCTACTGCTCCCCCCAGAAACAGATAAAGATGCTTAAACTCTACACCAAGTTCTATAGAAGCGCCAAGTCCGCTCTCGATAGAGGGGTTCCGCTAAGAGAGATTAGGTCGATGAAGGTTATAGCCGACATCATTAGGTCGAAGTCGGCGATAAAAAATGATGAGCTCCAGAAGTTCGATGAACTTGAGAAGAGAATGGATGAAGAGTTTAGGAAGCTGACGATTGAGAGAGAGGCGGCATAGATGTAAGTGATGCTTCCATGAGTAATCTCAGAATATTTCTGGTAACTTTTCCAGCTGATAGGGATGCTTTGAAGTGGGCTAAGAGTCTAGTTGAGAGAAAACTCGCCGCATGCGTCAACCTCCTCGAAGTAAAGTCTCTCTACTGGTGGAAGGGGAAAATAGAGGAAGCCGGAGAGAATCTTCTCTTGATTAAGACGAGTTCTGGAAAATCTGAAGAGCTGAGGAGGGTTATAGAGAGCGAGCATCCCTACAGCGTTCCAGAAATCGTTGAGCTCGAAGTCGAGAAAGTTAATCAGCCTTACCTTAGATGGGTTCTCGAAAGCATTGGAGAGGAGGGTAGGGTTAAATAAGGTGGAGGAGAGGTGGGCGGTGGATGACGAGGCCTCCAGGAGTCGAATACTCTACAATAAGAGAGATACGTGGCCCAATCATAATAGTCGACAATGTCAGCGGCGTCGCCTATGACGAGCTCGTCGAGATTGAGACAAGTGAAGGAGAGCTTAGACTCGGTAAAGTGATTGAGGTTGGTGAAGGTAAAGCTATAGTCCAAGTCTTCGAGGGAACCCAAGGCCTCTCGATAAGCGGGACGCGCGCGAGATTCCTTGGGAAAACCATGGAGCTCGGCGTCTCGGAGGAGATGCTTGGAAGAGTATTCGATGGACTTGGAAGACCGATTGACGGGCTGCCTGAACCAATCGCAGAAGAGTATAAGGATGTGAACGGTGAGCCGATAAACCCAAATGAACGTGTATATCCAAGCGACTTCATCCAGACAGGAATCTCCGCAATCGATGGAATGAACAGCCTTGTAAGGGGGCAGAAGCTTCCAATCTTCAGCGGAGCAGGACTCCCACACAACCAGCTTGCTGCGCAGATAGCCCGTCAAGCAACAGTCCCAGGAAAGGAGGAAGAGTTCGCGGTAATCTTCGCAGCGATAGGCGTCCAGAACGATGAGGCTAGATTCTTCCGCCAAAGTCTGGAGGAGAGCGGCGCAATAACACGGAGCGCCCTGTTCCTAAAC
>CAYTSD010000021.1:0-22001 GCA_964440495.1 uncultured Nitrososphaeria archaeon
AGAAAGCCGGATAGATGCCCAAGATGCGGGGGCCGAGTCCTGCAGGATGAGGAAGGCCGCATAGAGTGCTTGGAGTGCGGGTGGAGCGCCGGGGAGGGTTAACGGGTTTCTCGCAGGCTCACTCCTCGACAGCTTCCCTGAATTCTTTGACGGTTTCCTTGAGCTCCCTCTTCGCCTTCCTATACATCCGGGTTATCAGCCATGCCCCGGCGAGAGCTATTGTGGCGAGAACCACCCACTTAATTCCAAGCCGGCCCGTCTCGGCCGATGCGGCCGCCGTCCTTCTCAGGGGTCTGCCGGCGGAGGACACGTTGTTAAAATAGTGTTTGATGACCAATTAGAAGGCTGCCTTCTCCCTGATTTTCGGGAAGATCTCCAGCAGACGCTCCGCTGGCAAGCGCTCCACGTTCTCCGCGACGAGCACCTCGTAATCGGATTCTAGAATGAGTTTTGGGATCGAAGCTCCACACCCTCGTATAGGAGTATATCTCATCCACAGCGTAGTGCCTTACCACGTAGGACTCATCCCCTTAGAGAGTGGGTCTCGCATTCGGATGACGGGTTGGAGCGAAGACCGTTAAGCGGCGGCCCATCTCGACCCATGAACGTCCCACAAGTTCGCCGTGGATCGACGGCCCGTTGGCTGCATTCCATAGACTCATCACCCGATATGCATTTCACATAAAGCATCGAAATGGTGTATAATAACCTTCTCCAAGAGGATTTCGTCTCGTCATTACAAAATCCTCAGACTAGGAAGAATTTCCCAAAATCTAATAAAAAGGATATATCTGCGTCGGAGTTCTAGTGTGATGATGCCTGATAGATCGAGAGCCATCGTCTCGTTGCTGGTTGTCGCGCTGTTAGCCTCGGTCATCCTATGGTCGCTCCCTCCCGCATTCGGCTCCGATGAGGGTCTAGTTTGTCATGGGGACTGTTTCGACGAGTTATCCGATCTCGTCGTCGAGGTCAGGGGGAACTTCGGCTCGCTCCGGTTCTCCGGGAGGGATATCGTGGCTTTACGTGATCTTCCGCCGGGAACGTATCAGGTGACCGCGTGGTGGAGGGGCGTCGAGGTGGGTAGATGGGTCCTCGGGGTCACGAGCAGTAATTTGGCAGTAAACCTCGGGCTCGCGTTAACAGATGTGTCTCTCGAGATAAGAGACATGGAGGGCAGGGTTCTCGGAGACTCGGAGGTCGAGGTCTTTCCCGAGGTTTACGGAGAGCTCAGCATCGTGGGAGGCGTGATCTCCATAAGGGCCATTCCCACGACCCTCATCTACATCCTCAATGCCAGGTGGCGTTCTCCCATCTATGGATCCGAGGCCTCCGTAACCTTGGCGGCGACGCCTCAAGGTCTCAATGAGATGAGGTCCGTGACCCTTCCTGTCGGAGATGTCGAGCTGAGGGTTGTCGATCCTAAGGGTAGACCTCTGGCCGGAGCGGTGGTCGAGTTCGGCGGCGTGAGCGATGAGACGGACGCGTTTGGGAGAGCTTTGTTCCAGCAAGTGCCCCTAGAAGTCAACGGGACTCCTCTAGCCTATGAAGTTCGAGTCATTGAGGATGGAAACGTGATATACAGTGGTGTCGAGGAGGTCTCGAGATCGAAGACCACAATAACCATAATTGGAGAGCTATATGATCTAAAGGTGAGGGTCGAGGGCGCCGCGGGTCAACCCTTACCCTTCGCCAAGATAACTCTAAGAAGGGCGGGAGTCGAGCTGGGGACGTTTTCCGCGGACGAGGGGGGCGTCGCGGTGATAAAGCGCCTACCGTTAAGCGATTATGAGGTGGAGGCGGAGTGGAAGGGCTTTAGGGGATCCACGACGGTTTACGAAGAAGATCTGAAGATGGGTAGGTTGGCGGTGATAGCGCTCCCACCATACGCCGAGTTCATGGGAATACCGTTAACCTTCTACATGCTGATAATGTTCATAATAGGATCGGTGATCGCCGTCCTGCTCATAGCCGTAATAGTCTCAGAATACATCATGTGGCGGGGAAGGAGGCTGGGAATCTATCCGCCAAAGAAAAAAGCTGAGCGTTAATCCATGATCAGCTACTCGGTTTTCTCTTTGTGACGCGACATAGTATGATTGTATGTGTCCCGCTGCAGATCTTGGGCTTCGAAGGGGGCTCTAAGCTCGGGAATCCGCTAACATGGGCATTACCGTAGGAGCGTGGGAGCCGGGAGGTGTTCACGCTGAGGATGCAGAACCCCTTGATGGAGAGCATGAGGACTGTGAGGCTTATGCCTCGATCTCCTTCGATACGCCTATGGCCGCTGTCTCCTACGCCTGCTCCACATAATCTCGATCAGCGCCTCTATCACGCCCGCCCTCCTCCCAGCCCTATAGCCTTCCTCATATCCTGCTTCATACCCCTCCCTGTAGCTCTCGTCAGCATCCTCCAAGACCTCTTGAGCCCAACTAACACCCTCCTTTCCTTCAGCTCCCTGAGCCTCCGATAAGCCGAGCCTAATACCGATATCCAGATACTTGCCCCTATCCTCCTCCATATTATACCCCCCTGGGAATGGGGGGGGATTCGCGAATCCCCATTCCAGAATCCCCATTTTTTGATGGAATCCCCATTCATGAATCCCCATTCACTTAGCTGAATCCCTCATCGGGGTTGATTTCGTCGGCTTAAAAGTTTATAAAATACAATCCTGTGGACGGCGGTTATCTTCCGTCGGTCGGCCATTTCTTGAAATTGAGCCGCAAGGTTAAAAATTATCAACCCGGTTAACCAGACATTTTACTCACAGGGTTAATTTTTGAGAGCCTTCCCGATGAGCCCCCATCTTTAGGCCGGCCACTTCCTGAAATCGAGGTGGGCGGCGAGGTCTCTGGAAAGCCGTTATCTGATCACGAAGGTATGAGGTTCATCCTAACGTGAATCTTTCCGGATGTCCATACTTAGATTGATATGCCGAAGGAGACCTTCCTTCTATCCGGGAAATGATGCCTTAGCAGGTTGAGGAGCTTGTTCACCCATTCCTCGACCTCCTTCAGCCTGAAGGTTAACATGCCCTTGCCTTGCGTTTCAGGTTCAGGATAGCCGGTTATCTCAAAGTGCTTATCCTTTCTAACGAGCTTAAATAGGCGGACAAGGTTCACTCCTCTAGCTTCTAGCCATATCTCAGGCATGTAGTTCTGATGTTGCACATTCGCAAACAAAGTATTAAATTTTTGGTTACTATTCATTTACTTGGAGAAGAACGATAGAGGAAGTAATTAAGTTGATTAAACAGGCGAAAGAAAGATCTGGTGAAAGACCGAAAGGATAATTGTAGATGGATTATGGGCTTATGAGAAAGGTTTCAAGAAAGTTTTCTATAGTAGGTATAAAGAGTATAGAGTTGAATTTATAAGAAGAGAGGGAATAAGAGCAAGAGAGACTAATAACATAGTTGAAAGATTGCATGAACTTTAAAGGATAGATTAATCTCTTAGAGATTTGAAAAGTGAAGAAACAGCTAAGATATGCTTAGATTGCTGGTTCATTTACTATAACTTCTTAAGATCTCATTTGAGCTTGAGAAGTAAAACACCAGTTGAAGCTTGTGGAATTGATTTGAAAATGGTTGGGAAGACTTGATAAGAGAAGCAATATATTATCGAACTAAGTTGGCAAGGTTTGTTTCTGATGAGGTAGAAGCACAAGCTCAATAATTTTTATCCCACCAACAATAAGTTAACAGAATCTCGCTTAGAAGCAGCTAAATAGATTGAGCTGATAAGGGGTAAGCCTATTCTCTATATAGGACAGAGTTACCGTTCCCTATACTTCTCTAAAGCCCTTATTAGCTTTGGAAGATTATATTTCATAAGCTTTTTGAGATATTTCTTTGGATTATCAGCCTCTATAAATAGATGTAGCAGAGAGTCTATAACAATTGCCTCAGGATTGTTGAAGTAGGGATGAAGAACAGCGTCTATTAGAGCATTCATCCTTCCCTTCCTAGTTTTACGCAGAAGAAACTTCCTAAACCTTCTCACACTCCTAGCTCGCAACCCATAAGACTATTTCAAAACACAAATAAATATTTAGCCTAAATCCGTCGGCGGTTTCACTGACGCTTAACACCAATCTAACAGTTCAAAAGAGAACCTAGTTCTATGAAAAACTTACGCTTCCACTTTTAGAAAAACTTATCTATGATGACTCAGCTTTCACAATGCTAAGGTTAGACTGCGCCTTCGAGGAAAGGATTATGCCTGTGGATAGTGATGTCTTAAAATATAGGATAAGAGAAGTTAGGTCCTCCATATCTGAGCTAATTAACCTTACCTCTAAACCATTTGAGGATCTCGTTATCAATGAGAAATACGCCATCAGGTATTTGATAATAGTGCTTGTTGAGGCAATCGTCTCGCTTTGCATTCATGTGTTAATCGAAGCATACAATAAAACTCCAGAGACATATAGGGAGGCTGTTAGGCTCATTGGAAACAGATTAGGGATCAAATGCATAAGAGAACTTGAAGCATTGGTTGCCTTAAGAAACTTACTAGTCCACAGATATTGGAACATAGATGACAGAAAGATATATGAATCTATAAAAAGGAATTTTAAATGCTTAGAGCATTTCTTGAAAAGAATCGAGGAGGAGTTCATGAAATGAGCATAGCATATCATCGCATAAATCTTAACAAAGTCATTATCAAGCTTGGAGATTTCTTAAATAAAAAATCAAACATCCCTATAGCAATTGTATTCGGGTCAGCTATGAGGAGGAACATAGTTAGAGACCTGGATATAGCTGTATACTTTCAAAGGAAGCCAGACCTTATGGAAATCTGCAGATTAATCGCTGAACTGGAGGATTTTCTAGGAATTCCCGTCGACCTAATACCCCTAAACGAGACCCCTCCAAAACTTTTGCTAAAGATAGTCTCCCAAGGAACAGCTGTCAAGATCGAAGATAGAAAACTATTAGCAGAGTTAATAAAAAGAGGGCTGGGTGAGAAAATGGATATCACGATAAAACAAACTCAAAGAAGGCGAAGCATAGATTAGAATCTATAAGGAAACTATTGCCGACAGATATTTAGAGTGTTATGCGAGCTGCCAGTATTCTTAGACACTGACACCACCTAAAAGATGACAATTCAAGAAAACTTAGACAATAATCATTAAGGAAGGATAAAGAAATCTTCGAGTCTCTTACTCAGAAAAACTCCTCTATGATATGGTAACTGATCTCAAAGGTACTCTACAAAAACAAGTCCTAGAAATACATTAGAGGGGGCGTAAAGTGCTTTCAATCTTTCTACAACTTCCGAGACCCGCTACTAAACAATCTTCGCTCACAATAATAATCCCTAAAGTAGATAATATACAGGGGCCTAATTATCCCCCTCATTCATGAATCCCCATAAAAATTATCAACACTATTCCCCTTACGGATTAAATATATCAACTAGTTAATCGCCCATGACGAAAACCCCATTTAGCAAGGACTCAGTTATTAGATCCGCTGGCCTAAACTAGTTGAAAAACAAGAGGCCGACCTATTTCCGCCGACGGAACAAAAAAATGATAAGTCAATATGAGAGCCGCCGACGAAAAGGCCGACGCCTCTAAACCTTGGAGCTTGATAATTATACTTAGGTTTTTGTTTTTCTGCTTACCGGTGGATCGGCTTCTTACGTTAGCTTCTCTTCTAGGAATCTTTCAGCATTAAAGCATGCGACGTAGTGTTCCTCTAGGAGCTCTCTTAGCTGCGGCTCCTCTTTCTTGCATCTCTCTGAGGCATATGGACACCTTGTATGGAACCTACATCCAGGCGGGGGGTTGATGGGGTTTGGAACCTCTCCCTTCAAGATTATTCTCTTCCTCTTCCTGAATGGGTTTGGGACGGGGATTGAGGAGAGGAGGGCATGAGTGTATGGATGGAGGGGGTGCTCGAAGAGCCTTTCGGTGGGCGCCAGCTCGACAAGCTTTCCCAGATACATGACAGCTATCCTATCTGCTATGTATTTTGCGACGGCGAGGTCGTGGGTTATGAAGATGTAGGTTAGGTTTAGCTCACGCTTCAGGCTAAGCATCAAGTCGAGTATCGAGGCTCTAAGCGAGACATCTATCATGGAGACAGGCTCATCCGCAACTATAAGCTCGGGTCTAAGAATTATCGCCCGCGCCACGGCAACCCTCTGCCTCTGCCCCCCGCTCAGATTTCTGGGGTAAAGATTATAGAATGACTCTGCGGGAGATAGGCCAACTTTCTCAAGAGTGTCTAGGACCATCTGCTCGGCTTCACGGCCTTGAGCTATCTCGTGAACCTCGAGCGGGTGTCTAACTATGTCGCCTACCTTCATCCTCGGGCTGAAGGAGGCATAAGGGTCTTGGTAGATTATCTGCATCTTCCTCCTCAGTCTTCTAAGAGGCTCTCCCTTGATGCTCGTTATGTCTTGGCCGTCGAAGAATATCTTTCCAGAGGTTGGGTCTATTAGGCGTAGAACCAGTTTCCCGAATGTAGTCTTTCCGCATCCGCTCTCCCCCACGAGCGCCAGGGTCTCACCCTTTCTCACGGAGAGCGAGACCCCGTCCACCGCCTTAACGAACTGACGCTCCCTTGTAAGCATCCTCTCTAAGAACCCTTTCTGAACCGGGAACCACTTCCTCAGCTCAACGGTTCTAAGTATCTCGTTCAACTCTCTCCATCCTCCGCGTATAGGAAGCATCTCACCAACCTTCCCCTAAGATTTACCTGTGGGGGAGACTCTCTCTTACATCTCTTTGAAGCATAGGGGCATCTTGTATGGAACCTGCATCCAGGTGGAGGATTACTCATATCGGGTGGGTTGCCTGGTATCGACTTGAGCTTTGTAACTGGTTTCTCTATGTCTGGTATGGATTCGAGGAGGAGGCGGGTGTATGGGTGGAGGGGCTCTGACGCTATCTCCTGAACACTTCCTACCTCAACTATCTGTCCCGCGTACATTGTCGCAACTCTGTCGCATCGTTCTAGGACGAGGGCGAGGTCGTGGGTTATGAGGAGAACCGACATTCCCGTCTCCCTCCTCAAGTTCTCCAGCAAGTCCATGATTCTGGACTGGACTATCACGTCTAATGCGGTGGTGGGTTCGTCGGCTATCAGGAGGTCTGGGTTCAGGACTACCGCCATAGCTATCATAGCTCTCTGCCTCATCCCGCCGCTAAGTTGGTGGGGGTAGTCCTCAAGCCTCTCAGGAGATATTCCAACCCTCTCGAACACCTTCGCAGCCATCTCTCGCGCCTCTTCCCTCTCAACCGGCAAGTGGACCATAATTGCCTCAACTATCTGGTCTCCTACTTTCTGTATAGGGTTAAGCGAGGTTAAGGGGTCTTGGAATATCATCCCAATACGCTTCCCCCTTACATTCCTTAACTCCTTCTCGGGAAGCTTCGTTAGGTCGATGCCGTCGAGGATTATCTTCCCATCTACTATTCTCCCAGGCGGGGGGACAAGCCTCATTATGGAGAGACCTAGACTTGATTTTCCTGAACCAGACTCGCCGACGAGGCCTAGCATCTCTCCCTTCAATATGTTTAGGGAGACATCGTCAACCGCCTTCACAACGTTTCCTCCAGTGAAGTAGTAGGTTCTAAGCCTCTCTATGTTTAGGAGACTGTTTGCGCTCATCTGCGCTCCACCCCGGTCGGGCCGAGGTATTCGCTGATTCCTTCACCTAGGAGTGTAAACCCTACAGCTAGCAAAATTATCATAAGCCCTGGGAATGTTACAAGCCACCAGTATCCGGATGGGAGGTATGGGTGTCCTGCTCTGAGGTCGAATCCCCAGTCGGGTGTTGGTGCAGGAACGCTCAGCCCGAAGAAGCTTAGACCAGCCTCGGTTAAGACCACGTCGGCCACGCTTAGAGTGAACACAACCGCTATTATGGAGACCACGTTTGGAAATATGTACTTGGAGAGTATTGTCTTCGACTTCGCCCCTATCGCCACCGCAGCCTCAACGAAGAGCTGCTCCTTAATTGTGAGGGCTTGACCCCTAACCATCCTAAAGTAGGTTGGAATGTAAACTATGGAGATTGCGAGAGCCGTGTTAAGTATCCCTGGCCCCAGGGCTGCCGCTATAGCTATGGCGAGTATCAGGCTTGGGAAAGCGTATATAGCGTCCATCACCATCGCAAGAACCCTATCGAAGAGTCCTCCAAGGTAGCCGGAGAACAAGCCTAATGGAACCCCAACCATTATTGAGACTATTGTGGAGAGCGCCACAACCAGCAGTATTGTTCTCGCACCATAAACAGTCCTACTCCACATGTCCTGCCCTATCTTGTTAGTTCCTAGAGGATGTTCAAGGGACGGGGGGAGAAAGCTTTCCGCAACCGATTTCGTCGGGTCATAGGGTGTTAGAATGGGGGCCAAGACAGCCATCCCCACAACCAGCAATATTGCTATAAGACCAGCCACGGTCATGATCCTGTGAGGCATCTTAGGCACCGCCTTCCTCAGAAGGATTCCAAGCGACTCAACCAAGCATGCTCACCTCAGTACCTTATCCTCGGGTCTATGTAGGCGTAGAGTATGTCTACCACCAGGCTTATCAGGGAGACTATTATTGCGAAGAAGATTACAGTTCCCTGAACCGTCGTGTAGTCTCTGTACTCTATCCTCTCCATGAGGAAGGTTCCCATCCCAGGCCAGCTGAAGGTCGTCTCCGTTAGTATTGCGCCAGTCATTAACAGGGCGAGCTGAAGCCCCATCATGGTGAGTATGGGGATGAAGGCATTCTTCATTACGTGGAAAAGGACCTTGCTCTCAGGCAATCCTCTCGCCCTTGCCGCTGTGACGAAGTCCTGTCTCAGAACCTCCATCACACTGCTTCTCGAAACTCTCGTGAAGACACCTGAGAGCACTACTCCAAGGGTTATGGATGGTAGGAGGAGGTGGAGGAGGGAGCTTGTGAGACTTTCAAGGTTCCCGGTTAGTATGCTGTCGAGGACATAGAGACCGGTTATATGCTGGGGCTCAAGTTCAGTCCCTATCCTCCCGGCTACTGGTAGAAGTTTGAGATGTACACTGAAGAGCATCTGGAGCATCATCCCTAACCAGGGGATGAATAGGGCGTAGGTTATGGCTCCGTAGAGCCTCACAGCTGGGTCAACCTTCCCTCCCTTATAGGCTCCAAGCATTCCAAGGAGGACTCCTAAGATTATACTCACAAGGAATCCCGCCAACGCGAGCTCCACAGTCGCTGGAAGATGCTCCATTATCTCTACTAGGACAGGGCGCTTCCCCCAAATCAGAGACCTCCCAAAATCGCCTCTAATTATCCCCCACAGGTAATTGAAGTACTGGATTGGGAGGGGGATGGGGTTGCCGTTGGCGTCGAGAAGCCCTAGCTCCTTCTTAAGCTCTATTATTCTTTCAGGAGGAGCCTTAAGCCCAACTATGGCTACAACGGGGTCTCCAGGCATCACCCTCATTATCAGGAAGACAAGAGTAATGAGTATGAATATAGTGGGTATGGTCATGAGGATGCGCGCAATTACGAAGACCCTCAAGGAAGCCATCTGTACATCCGACCTATCGCTTTCACCGGCGTCTTAAAGCCTCGGAGAAAAAATAAGGGAATAGGAAGGGTATAAAGATTTCTTAGGCCTTGAAGAGAAGCCAGTAGCGGAAGAGCATAGTCGGGTCCATGACTATTCCTTGAACCTCTGGCTTAGAGACCACGAAGAGCTTCCCCTGGAAGAGCGGGATTACGGCGGCGTCGTCCGCCCAGATGTCCTGAGCTTGCTCGTAAAGCTTGGTTCTCTCCGCTATCGATGTCTTGACGCTTGCCTCGTCAAGTATCTCGAGGAGCTTGGGGTTGGAGTATGCGTACCCTGTCCAAGATGTGTTTGCCCATGAGCTTGTATAGTCGTCAGGGTCTATGTAGTCGGGGTACCATCCGTAGAGGGTTGCTCCGAGTACCCCTTTCCTCGTCTGCTCAAGGTAGGTTGTCCACTCAGCGCTCTTCAGGGTGACCTCTATCATACCTGTCTCCTCCCATGCCTGCTTAATTATCTGAGCGACATCTACCTCCGTGTCCCCATAGTGGGTTGGGGTGTACCAGAGCTCTATCTTCAGCTTATTGGTCTCGCTGTATCCAGCCTGCTTGAGAAGCTTCTTAGCGAGGTCAAGGTTCTTCTCCCCATACTTCTCGAGGAAGGAGTCCTTGTGGCTCCACATCCCTATAGGTATCATGCTGTAGAGAGGCTCAACCGTCCCGAGGAAGACCTTCTCACATAATGCCTTCCTATCCACCGCCGCGGCAAGAGCCTTCCTCACCAACGGATTATCGAAGGGCGGAATCTTCGTGTTCAGTATTATGTACCTGATGTAGGCTCCAGGAACCTCCGTGACCTTCACCTCAGGCTTAGACTTCAGATCTTTTATGTCGGTCGGGGTCAAAGTTCTCCAGGCAACATCTATCTCACCTGCCTCTAAAGCAAGCCTCAGAGCAGAGGCGGTCTTGAAGAACTTAATTACTATCCGCTTAACCTTCGGCGCTCCTCCCCAATAGTATGGATTGGCCTCAAGTATCAGCTCCACATCCCTCTCCCACTTAACTATCTTATACGGCCCCAAACCACCAGCAGTCTGGTCGCTGTCGATCTCATCCGGCTTATACTTGGGGTGAACTGGGAAGTATGGTGGAACAGCCACGAGCGCTGGGAAGTAGGCGACAGGCTTCTTCAAGATGAACTTCACTGTATGGTCGTCAACCGCCACGACATCCTTGACAAAGTCTGTTACAAGCCACGCCGGGTCTCCATTAATCTTCATAACCCTCTTGATAGACCTGACAACATCATCCGCTGTGGCCGGAGTCCCATCCGCGAAGTAAAGGTTAGGCCTTAGTTTGAATGTGTATTCAAGACCGTCTTCCGAAACCGTGTAGCTTGTCGCTATCCCATATTCTAAGTCAGTTGTTCCAGGAGCGTATCTTAGCAGCCCGCTCATCACGTTGCTCAAGACCTCCCACGTGAAGAAGTCGTAGGCGTTAGAGGGGTCGAGGTCGGTGACCTTATCGGTGACGCCTATAACCAGCTTCTCAGCAGCCGCAGGTGCCCTAGGCGCAACGGCCGGACCTAGAACCGCTCCCAAGAAGAGGGCTCCAATAATCAACCCAACTATAAGGGCGACGACTATGGAGACGGCGGCTACAGCCGTACTTACAGCAACACGGCGTCTATTCATGGGTCATAACTTTGTTAGAGAAGTATAAAAAAGTATGCGCGTGTAATGCGTCGGCAACCCCCTCCTTCACCGAGATTAGACACCTACCTCTAATACCATTAGGCTTCGCACAGACATAGCTCTTCAAGTCAAATCAAACACCCTCACAGCGGATCCTAACCTAACATGTTCCCTTAAGACGCTGAAGCGGAAAAACCCAATAAACCTTTTTAGAAAACCGATCATTAAGGCATGTAATGAGGCTGTGGCGTGCTGGGCCGGTGGTCTAGTGGTATGACGCCGCCCTTACGAGGCGGAGGTCGTGGGTTCGACTCCCATCCGGCCCACTAAAATTTTAAGTGAATACTTTATAGACAAACTCGCCACTCCTATCTTTAGTGGAATGTTGGAGGGTTTGGAGATAGGAAGTCACTCACATCTTTTTCGAGTTCAGAAATATTCGTAGCCGCTTCAGAATGCATAATCAAGAATACAGATTGGATTAGAACCCCAACTAAGAAAGAGGCTTAGCAGGCTTAGGAAGTCAGCCGAAGCATTCGCTTCTCTTGATGCGAGGGAAGAAGAGTTAAAGCAGCCTCTCTCGTTTGGAAGAGAGTTCCAACTGGAAAACCCGGTAAAAGGTCTTTCACTGCGAAGATGTCGAAACTTTAACGATCAGCTGATAGGTTATATCCTGATCTATGGTCAACTTGATAATTTCATGTGCTTTGCTATGGATTACCTCTTCTAATCCATTCATCCTCAACGGCTCTTGCGATCTGCTTTAACAGGGTTTTAGGGTCTTCAGCCTCGAAAACGGCCCTCGAAGCTCCTGTGCCGTCAGCTCCCAGTCTTATAATTTTAGCGGCATCTTCAGGGGTTGACACCCCAGCACCAACAAGCACAGTTGTTTTTGGATTAATCCTCTTAACGGCCTCAACGGAGTTTTTAACGAATCCCTCCATAACCCTCCCCACGGAGCTGAGGGTACCTATCAGCTCTGGGGGTTCTGAGGCCACTAAATCCGCTCCTAAGAGGGCAGCTGCCGCAGCGATCTCCGGAGAGTCGCAGCATACGAGGGCCAGTAGCCCGACTTCATGAGCTCTTCTTATTAATTTTTGGATATCACTTAAGGTGCGCCTATTTTCGCAGTGATTTATCATGACGCCGACGGCTCCAGCCTCCTTTAACGCCTCGGGTAGATGAAGGCCGGCGCCGCGGCCAGGCTTTATCGGATCCATCGTAGACGCAAATATCGGCACCTTAGTTTCTTTAGCTAATAAGTAAATGTCAACCAACTGGGGCACTATGCAGAAGCAAACTGATGTATCCCGTGATATCTCCTCTATGATCTTCGCGAGCCTAAGGGCTCTCCGTCCCCAAATATAGGCTTTTAATCCAACCACGAAGAGCGGGGGATTAACCTGCTTAGTCAACCCGTCTCTCAACTTGCTCTAGTCAGGCGTCCGCAATATTTCAACCTTCTTGCCGCCGAGCCAAAGCCTTCACAAACCTGTTTTACGAACTCATTTTTCAAATCGTGAAATACCCGATGATGCGCTGTTTCCTTATCACACTATTCGACGCTCTTAATTGCATTAGATATTTGACCGCGTCGGAGCATTCGGCTAAGTTTCTGCAAGCATCTCGAATATTTCTCTATTGCACTCATATAACTTCGTATAGATTTTGCAGAGCCGCTGATACTTCCTATGGTTCTCCATATTCGGCTCATTTATCATCTTTACCTCGATCCAATTCTTTACTACCTTTTCGTCGGTAAATTGGCCTGAACCTATACCTGCTAAGATGCAGTCACCAAGCGCGGCGCCCTCGCTCTTCTTAATATATGCCACCGGCTTGCCCGTAATATCCGCTAAAATCTGTCTCCAGAGTGAGCTTTTCGCCCCGCCATTAACAGCTGTTAAGATCTTCAATTCTATGCCTTTGTTCTGCATTATAGACATCATGGTATAGAATTCGTATCCAAGACTCTCCAGAATCGCTCTATAGATGTGGATCTTCGTATGTTTTGGTGTTAAGCCTATTATGGTTCCGCGGGCGAGTGGATCCCAGAGCGGGGTTTTCTCGCCCATGAAGTATGGCAAGATTATCAGCTTATCGGAGCCTATCGGGATCTTTGAAGCTCTCTCATCCATTAATTGGTAGACGGTAAAATCTGATCCATCAAGGATTACTTCTTCTATGCGGCAGAATTCCTCCCTGAACCATCGGAGGATTATGCCAATATATATCCATCCATTGGTCAAGTAGGTGTCTTTCACAACATGCATTGTGTTTACCAACCTTGGGTCATATTTTGGCTCCTTCATCGGGGTCAAGAGGCAGGATCCCGTTCCCAGCATTAATGCTCCTTCTCCCTCGCTGGTAACTCCTGCGGCCAATGTAGATGCGGCGAAGTCCCCTCCGCCTGTTATAACAGGTGTCCCCTTCTTCAGACCTGTTTCCGAGGCGGCTTCGCTTGCTATTTCCCCCGCCACCTCTGATGCCCCCTTTATCTCCGGAAGCTTATCTAAGTCCAAGTCTATCAGGTTACAGACTTCTTCAGACCAATTTTTCTTTCTATAGTCATAGAAAGGGGCACAGAGTCCCGCAGTCGAGTAATCAATCGCGATTTCACCGGTCAATTTATAGGTTACATAGCTATGAGACTGAAGTATCTTGAAAGTTTTTTCGTAAATTGCTTGTTCATTTCTTCTGAGCCAGAAGAATTTCGGACCTCCGAAATACGAGTCTATGATGTTTCCGCTGATTTTGAATGATTTGCGGTTTCCGAGCTTTTCTTTTAAAAGCTGAACTTCTTCCTTCGCTCTTCCATCGATCCATATTATGGCGTTTCTTAGGGGTTTTCCTTCCCTATCTATTGGAAGGCATGTGGGAGCCTGGCCGCTGACGGCTACTCCATTTACGCTTGACAGATCTATTTTTTCTCCTATTAGTTTTATTACCTTCTTTGCGCCGATCCACCAGTCCTCAGCGTTTTCTTCCGCCCACAGAATTTTTGGATAAAATAATTTATGGGGAGCCAATGCTTTGGCGAGTATGTTTCCCTCTTCATCAATTGCTACTGCTTTGACGCTCTGGGTACCTATGTCGATTCCTATCAGAGTAATGGGAAATCACCTCACAGCCCCGAAAGTTAATCCCAGCATTAAACATTAATATTCGCTATCTAAATAATTATTTAAATTATATACCACTCGGCCCACATTAAGCCCTTTGCACGGCTCACTCTGAATTCGGGAGAGATTCCTAGAGGTAAGTCATATGACTAAAAGCTTTTAGGAATGAATCCGGCCTAGAGTTTATGAAAGATCATGCTAGAATCCTGTTTGTTTTCTCTCATAGACCTAGGGATGTCATAAGTTGGCCTAGAATGGGTTATGATTATGATTCGAGAAAACGTGAGATACTTCAAACCTTTAGAGAGCTTTGCCCCACATTGAGTTTCAAGGCAGTCACCGTATGCAACGTCAAGGATGCCGAAGAAGTGATTCAGCGAAGCAATGAATACGACGGCGTAGTAGTGTATCTGCTGGGAAGCACCTGTCCAGCGCCACTACTCATAATTGAGAGATGTAGGAAGCCCATGCTTCTTTTCGATGAGCCATACTGCGGCTCAGGCACATTCGCCTTAGCTTATGGTTGGTCAAGAACTAAGAGGTTACCAGTAGTTGGAATCGCTTCCTCCAATTTTAGAGATTTTATAGATAAAGCTAAACTATTCTCCGTAATCAAGAAGCTGAAGAACGCCAAGACAATACTGATAACTCCTAAAGGGGAAAAAGAATACGTTGTTGATGAGAGATCTAAACTACTGTATGGCTCAGGCCGTTATGGTGGAAGTGAAAAGACATACGACATAGAGGCACAGATTGAGAGAATAAAAGAGCTGTTTGGCGTCGAGGTGATTAAACTCAGCTACGATGACATCAAGAGATATTTTGAAAAAGCGTCCGAGAAGGAAGCTGAGATTATCGCTGATAAGTGGATTAAAAACGCGTTGAGAGTAATTGAACCGCCCCGTAATGAAATAGTGAAGTCCGCAAAAATGTATCTAGGATTGAAGATGATTATTAAAGATTACGAGGCGGAAGCTATAACTATAGACTGTTACAGGAGATTTTATGAGATGCCAGCTTATCCCTGCATGGCCTTCTTCCAACTGAATAATGAAGGAGCAACAGCTGTCTGCGAAGCGGATCTAAGTTCAACAATAACCCAATTAATTCTAAGATACTTGACTGAAGAATTAACTGGAGAACCTAGACCTGGATTCGTGAACGATCCTGTAGCTGATTTCTCCAAAAACTGGGTTATCTATTGCCACTGTACAGCTCCCAGCAAAGTCTTTGGACCGAACGGGCCGGCGAACCCCTATATTATAAGGTCGCATGCCGAAAGCGGGAATGGAGTGGCCGTTCAGTCACTGATGCCGTTAAATGAGGTGGTCACCGCGGTTCAGATTCATTTTATGAGAGAACCCCCATTAATGGTCATTCATCGAGGCAAAGCCGTATGCAATGTTGATGCTGAGGAAGGCTGCAGAACAAAGCTAGCGGTTGAAGCCGACGCTAAAAGGATATTCTCAAACTGGAACAAGATGGGGGGATGGATAGCTCCAGCACACTGGCATAGAGTCATAGTGTATGGTGACTGGCGAGAGCAGCTAAAAGATCTAGCCACCTTACTGAAGATAGAAGTCTTTGAAGAAGACAACACATGTTTCAAGCAGGGAGAACTTCTATAACCCGCATGTAACCCTCCACATCACCTGAGGATAATTGATGGAAAGCATGGAGCTGAGAAGAACGCTGACAGATTCGCTCGAGAATATGTCGAGGCCTACAGGAAGATTGTCGCTTCAGGTGGAGAAGCTAAATCTTAGGGGATGGCCCGGATAGGAGGTGCGGAGAATCTTCTCGTAGAGCTTCTTATCCCCGGCAAGGAGGATTCCCTCTGAGAAAACAGTCTCCAGAAATTTTTTACCCTCTTCAGCCATTTTTAGGGCTTCAGCAATTGTTAGGACTCTAGGTTCCAGGTCTATAAGCTCTGAGGCAAGTCCTCAAGCATCCTAGAAACCGAGTGACTCTAAACCTCAACCCTCAAACTCTGATAGAGTGCCTTAACAGCCTTCTCCGCAGCCTGCTGAGCTGAGAAGCATGCCCACTCATAGTCTCCATCCTCCAAGTCTCTCCTAGCGTGAGAAAGGTCTTTCTCGGCTTGACGCATCCAATCCTTAGCCCTAGCAACCATCCGCTTATTTCCCCCATTAAGATAACTTAGTAGAGGATTTTAAGTGATGGCCTATGGGGGTTAGAAAGGTTTTTACATTTGGGAGATGTGTTTCTGGTTATGGCTGGACATAGGTTTGTCAGTGTTCCTATTCCATCAGCCTATCATCTTCTTCACCCTAAGCTTGTGGCTATTGTTGTGGCGGTTGATGCGAAGGGTAAACCTAACGGGATGACGGTTGCGTGGATGACTCCAGCCTCGATGAATCCTCCGATGATATGCGTGGCCATGGCTCCCTCGAGGTATACCTATGAGCTCGTTAGGAGGAGCAGAGAGTTCACAGTGAATATTCTAAGCGTTGAGCATATTAAGACAGCCAACTACTTTGGAACAGTTTCAGGGAGATACGAGGACAAGTTTGCGCGCAGTGGAATAGGTTTTGCTCAGTCAACTAGGGTTAGGGCACCCTACCTGATCGACGCATTAGGGGTTCTCGAGTGTAGGGTTGTTAGGGAGTTTAGGGCTGGAGACCACATCTTGGTGGTAGGCAGGGTTGAGAATGCCTACGTGAAGGAGGGAGCGTTCAAGGAGGATATCTATAATGTTGAAGCCGTTAAGCCTCTCCTCCATCTAGGTGGAGACAACTATACGACGGTCTCTGGAGAGGTTTTGAAGCCTTAGCCTAGGAGAACATCGAGGGCGAGCATGATTATAAGGCCTGCGAGGAGGCCGTAGCTCGCCCTACGCTCATGGCCCAGCCTATGGGTCTCGGGGATAACCTCGTCGCTGACGACGAAGATCATGGCGCCCGCCGCGAACCCCATGGCGTAGGGTAGGAGCTGGTGGGCAACCGATACAGTCCACGCGCCGATTAGTGCGAGCGGAGGCTCGACAAGACCTGAGGCCACGGAGACTAGGAAGGCTCTGGTCCTATTGTAGCTCTCTGTGGAGAGGAGGCTGAAACCTACTGAGAGGCCTTCGGGGATGTTCTGGAAGGCTATCGCAAGCATCAGCCCTATCGCTAGGACTAGGTTCCCTGACCCGAACCCAACCCCGACCGCAAGCCCCTCGGGTAGATTATGTATCGTGACCGCTAGGACGAAGAGCCAGATTGCTCTAAGCCTTAGTCCCGGCCCCTCCCTTCCCTTGATTGCGTGGATGTGGGGGAGAAGCCTGTCGAGAAGTGTTATGGTGATGCTGCCTAGAGCTATTCCTACTAGGACTGGGAAGGCTCCGCCGAGCTCTATTCCAGGGATTATCAGGCTTGTGAAGCTTGCGGCCAGCATGACTCCAGCCGCGAAACCCAGCCCCACGTCGAGGTAGACTCTTGGAGGGCTCTTGAGGAAGAGGATTGGAACCGCTCCAGCCGTGTTTAGGAGGGCTCCGAAGAGGCCTCCGAGGAGGCCTAGGAGAACTAGGTTCTGGCCTGAGAGAAGTGTTAGAAGCTCTAAGAAACCCATCAACCGTCCCCTAAGTCTCCCTGAATCGATAAATACTTTTAACTCTAAGCAGAGGTGTAGAGCCCTTATCCCGGGCTGCGTAGGGTTGGATGGGTTTGAGGGTATGGTCTCACGGGTCTTGGTAGTCGACTTCGGTGGACAGTACACGCACCTGATTGCGAGGAGATGTAGGGAGCTTGGGGTCTACTCCGAGGTTGTGGAGCCTGAGGCCCTCGAGGAGGAGCTTGGAAAGAGAGGGGTTGTCGGAGTAATCCTCTCGGGTGGGCCTAGAAGCGTTCTCGAACCAGACTCCCCCAGAGTTGAGATAACCCCCTTGGCCAAATCCCATGTCCCCGTGCTCGGAATATGCTATGGCCACCAACTTCTAGCAAGCCTCCTCGGCGGGAGGCTTAGGAGGGGGGAGGTTAGAGAGTATGGGAGGACTAGGATCCGGGTGGTTGAGGCTGATAGGCTGCTTCAGGGTCTTCCGGGAGAGTTCTGGGCCTGGATGAGCCATGGAGACACGGTTGCTGAGCCTCCCCCAGGGTTCAAGGCAACGAGCCTAAGCGGGTATGGAGCCGTAACCTCGATGAGCGACGGAGAACAATTCTACTCAACCCAGTTCCACCCCGAGGTAGTCCACACCCAGTACGGAAAACAGATTCTAGGAAACTTCCTCCACAAGATATGTGGGGTTGGGGAGGAGTGGAGGCCTTCTGACAGGATAGCCCAGCTCATCGAGGAGATCAAGGAATCTATCGAAGAGGATGAAAACGTTGTCTGCGGGGTCAGCGGAGGGGTTGACTCAGTTACAACCGCCGTCTTGGTCTCGAAGGCCGTTGGAGATAGACTACACTGCATCTTCGTTGACACAGGCTTGATGCGTAAGGGTGAGAGGGAGCAGGTTGAGAAGACCCTGAGGAAGATGGGGATAAAGAACCTAATAATAGTCGAGGCTAGGGAGAGGTTTCTCAGGAGGCTTAGAGGCGTCTCAGACCCGGAGGAGAAGAGAAAGATAATTGGAGAGGAGTTCATCAGGGTGTTCGAGGAGGCTGCCTCGAAGATACCTAACGCTAGGTGGCTTGCTCAGGGGACGATTTACCCGGATAGGATTGAGAGCGGTAGGGCTGGGAGGGGGTCAGCCCTGATAAAGAGCCACCATAACGTCGGAGGACTCCCCCAACGAATGAACCTCAAAGTCATAGAGCCTCTAAGAGACTTCTACAAAGACGAGGTAAGGGAGGTAGCAAGAGCGCTTGGAATCCCGAGGGAGGTTGTGACCAGACACCCATTCCCAGGGCCAGGGCTCGCCGTCAGGATAATAGGGGAAGTAACCGAGGAGAAGCTGCGGATATGTAGGGAGGCGAGCGCAATAGTTGAGGAAGAGTTTAGGAGGGCTGGACTCTACGAGAAGGTTTGGCAGGCATTCGCGGTGGTTGGAGATGATAAGTGGGTTGGAGTAATGGGGGATGAGAGGGTGGAGGGATACATAGTGATAGTTAGGGTTGTTGAGAGCGTTGATGGGATGACGGCGGACTGGCATCAGATAAGCCGCAGCCTCCTAGACAGGATATCGAGGAGAATCACGAACGAGATACCTGGAGTAACCATGGTTACCTACGCCTCCACCTCGAAACCTCCCTCAACAATAGAACCCTGCTAACCCTCACATCTCAGATGATAGAGAAACATTAAGACAAGCCACGCCGTCAGAAGAGTAATTGCGAAGACTTCTAGAAGACCTACAGAAGGCCATGGAACGATGAAGGCTGATGTGAAGCCGATTATGGAGAGTAGGATGCTGAGCAGACCCCATGTCCTCCCACCCTCAACGATAAGAGAGAAGCCTATCAAGAAAACCGCCACACCAACCAAAATAAAGAACTCGTAGGAGACAAATCTATGAGGATAGGTTCCTTCAGGGAAAAGAGAGACCAAGGTTAAATGAATCGCTCCAATTAAGAAGATTGAGGAAGATGCGGCGCCGAGCCTGCTCCTCAGACAGGTCATCAAGTAGATTGAGTAGAGAATTCCGAGAACCGAGGCAGCGAATATACCTGTGTTGAAGACTATCCTCGTCTCGAGACCTAATGCCCCCAAATCGCTTAAAGCATTCCTAAATATCGAGAACCATGGATTCACGATTATCGAGGTAATTATCGTAATCCAGCCCACTGCAACCGCGACGAGCCCGAAGACCTTGAAAAACTTCAATACAGTCCTCAACCTATCTCACATGAATTCCTAGAAAGAAAAAATAAGTTTTGGAGGTTTAGGAGGAGGTTATGCTCTTTCTTTTCTCAATTGTTTGATAAAGCATTACTGGTGCCGCTGCTCCAAGCGTTATCGCTGAAAGCACGGTTGAAGCGGAGGCAACCATCATCATACTCGCCGATGAGAAGACTTCAGCCACTAAGAATAGTGCAAGGCTGGCAAGCAGCGGTAAAGCCAGGTACAGCGGATTCAGCGTTAGACCCCTCCTCCTCAATCTTAGGATAAGGTAAATAATCGCTAGTAGCGGCGCCAAGTAGATTAACCCTATCAAGACGCTTGTAACCAGGCCTGTAACCAGTACGGCTATCTCTGGGGTAGCTGAGAGTGGTTGAGCAACCTCCTTAGACAGCTCAAGGGATGCCAGCAGAGGATAAATCAATGTCTTAACGATGTTTCTGAGCAGCGGGTTCTGCCTCTCCATCGCCGCAACCTGGGGACTCCACGAATAGTAGAACGCGTTGAAAACATTCATGAACTGTTTCCCTGAGAATGTCTGCATAACGAATCCGTCTCGGAAGCTTCTAAGAAGTTGAACCTGTGGAGCTATCTCTGAGCCGAAGGCAGCCGTAGCTATCAGACACCTGCTCTCCTGCTCAACCCTAACACTCACTGAAGCCGTCTTGGATTTCCCGCCGCCCTGAGCCTGGATAATCAGCGTATAGGTTCCAGGGGTCTTTCCAGCTGTAAGCTGAAGTGTCGAGACACCTGAGGGAGTCACCGAAGACTGTGAGAAAACGGAACTAAAATCTGATGGAAGACCTGCAGCGGTCAGCGTCACGGGCTCAGGCTCACCTGAGAGAAGATTAACCGATACAGCGGCTGTCGCAGACTCACCTGGCTTCAAAACAATACTTGACGGGCTAACAGATAAACTGAAGTCAAATTTCTCGGTGGGCGTTGATGTCACGGTCGTAGTCATGGTCGTTGTTTCAGTTGTTGTTTCAGTTGTCGTCTCCGTAATCGTGGTATTCATGGTCTCGGTGGTCGCCAAAGTAGTGGTAGAATAAACAGTTGTTGTCTCGGTTAAATTAGTTGTCGTAGTCTCAGTAACGGTCTTAGTAACTGTTACAGCCCCGGTTCCAGCGGTCACGGTAGTAGTTTTAGTTGTGGTGCTCGTAACGGTCGTGGTACCTGTCTCAAACTCCCCAGTCCACCAAAAGTTGTCGAAAAGAGCCGTACTTCCATAGTAGGTATAAAGCCCAACACCGCCTGTCTCAAGTCTATTATCATTAACGTCGATAACAGTGGTTCCCGCTATACTTACCTTAATGTTTGAACCCACAACCTCTACATTCATACTAAACCAGTCTGTCAAATCAATGCCACTTGGAACACTCGCACTAGCAATCTTTCCATGTCCAGGCCCGAGATCTTCATCAACATAGTATAGCTCAACCTTTTTGGTACTCTTGTAAACTGTAGCAAGATAATATTTCTTAAAATCATTGCTTATTCTGAAGATTAATCCCCCTTCACCGTTTATGATCTTTATTAAGGCGCCGACGAGATAGTCTTGGGGACCGACATAGCCGAATATATAGTATGCGAGAATTGATTTTACGAAGACGCCGTTTCCTGCCTCGAGCTTGTATGATTGACCATAGTCTGATGCAATAATGTAGTAGTGTGTGGTACTTCCCCCTCCGCCACCAACTAGCTGATACCAAACATATGGACCATCATATCCCGTGTATTCGCCATCCTTGTAGTCGTCGAAACCGTCTGCGAAGATTAGTACCTTCTGTTTTTCGGCGGTTACGACAGCACCTGAAGCTAGAAGGAACACTAGTAGAAGAACCGCGAGAAATTTTCCGGTTCGAGAATCGAATCTCATGTTTAGACCAACTTCCTATG
>CAYTSD010000022.1:0-21533 GCA_964440495.1 uncultured Nitrososphaeria archaeon
GATGGCAAATAAAATATTCCTAGAGGCTAAAAACACAAATGTTTAATAATATTGAATAAGATCAAGAATAAAGAGAGTATAGCCTTATATGTTAAGTGAAATGTAAAAATAATTGATGTGCATGGAATATGGAACTTGATGAATTGAACAAAATGATAAAGGTATGTAAAAAATGCAGGTTATCTGAAACAAGAACGAATGCTATCTGCGGAGAGGGAGATTCGAATGCTAAAATTATGTTAATTGCTCAGGCACCAGGAGAAAAAGAGGATAAAAAGGGAAGGATGTTCGTTGGTGCTTCAGGGAAAGTATTAGATGAATTACTAAGCAAAGCGGGAATCAGAAGGAGAGAAATTTATATGACAAATCTAATTAAATGCATGCTTCCAAAATACAGAAAACCCAAGCAGGAAGAAATTGAAGCCTGTAGTTATTACCTAAATGAAGAGATTAAATTGATAAATCCAAAGATATTGGTTCCTTTAGGTTATTATGCTACTCATTATATTTTTCAAAAATATAGTATTTCGTTACCTGCAAAAGTAAAATTCTCTTCAGTTTATGGTAAACTTTTTCTAGCTAAGAATAAAAAGATATTGCCTTTGCCTCATCCTGCAAGCCTTCTTTATGATCCTGACATTAAGCAAGATTTAATAAAAAACTACAGGAAATTGCAGGTATTACTTAGAGATTGTAAGTGGTATCCAATATGCCCGATGAAGAGATTCTATGAAGAAGGAAAGTTAGATAAGAAGTGGATAGAATTGTACTGTAAGGGAGACTGGGAAAGCTGTATCCGTTATCAGATGGAAGAGAGGGGTGAACCACACCCAAATTGGATGCTTCCGGATGGAACTTTAGATGAAAAATTACGTAAGCAAGTGGAAAAATGAAAAATTACCATTAGTTGTTATGTGTAGATGGACTCTACAGCAAAGTGTAGATAAAGATAAACTTCATATCTAATGTCTTAGATTCAGATGGAAAACACTACTTTCAAGATTTTCGGATTTTAGTGCTCTTACAGGCTTAATTAATAAAATTATGCTTCCTGCTTCTTCGGCCTTAAATTACATGAATTCTAGGCTCTTTCATAAATTTATCCAACGTCCCACTCGGAGAATGGTAACACATTAAGTTCTTTTGGGCGGTACATCGCGGCAGGGAATCGATCTCCCGATGCATAGGTTTCGTGCAGCGCTTACGACAGAGATGACTTATCCGCGCTAGCGTCTAAGGCTGGATTCCTGATAGGTGGGAGTATCCGGGAGAGAGTTGAAGAGAAACACGGTAACTCGGATTAGAATAGTTGTAGAAGGCTAATATAGGAGGGGCTGGGAGGCTGGTCTGTGTCGGAGCTAAGGTCGAAGCAGGTTGCCTTGGTCATCATGTTCGCATCCTTCTATCTCGTCCTATCACTTCTTCCAGGTGTTCCTGTTATCGGGATTCCGAAAGCGAAGATACAGCTTGAAGCCGCGGTAGCATCGGTCTTCGGAATATTCCTAGGCCCCTACTTAGGAGCATTAACAACGCTCATCGGCGTATCCCTAGCATCCATCTACGGAGGATCAACGCTCTTTAACCTGATATTCTTCGGCGCACCTATCTTTAATTCACTTATCTCAGGGTTTCTGGCGAGGGGGAGGTGGAGGATTGCCGCTCTCCTCATGGGGTTAGCTATAACCGGGTTCTGGCTTACCCCAATCTCGCAGCCATTTTCTAGATACTGGTATGTAGGCTTAGCCGCAACCTATGATAAGATAGCTGCGCTGCTCATCGCCGTAGTGTTGGGCGCCAAGCTTATCGGCAGGGGGTTGAAGCTAGCTGACCTGAGATGGAGGATTCTGAGATTCTCGATTCCAGTGGTTACTCTGATAGCCTTCATCGGAAGCGAGGCCGACGCAAGTATAGGCATATTGATGGTTGCTCTTCCACCAATCTACTCTGGAATATTCAACTTAAGCCTCGACGCCGCTAGGGCGCTCTTCCTAGTAAGCCCCTTCCTCTATCCAATAATATATATTATTAGGTCATTTATCGCCTCGGCGATCACCCTCACTCTAGCGAACATTCTGAAGCTTATGGGGAAGGAGAGCTTGCTTGAGGTAAGATTTCAATCTTAAATACACCTACATAGGCTACTCTCCTAGAATCACTTATGGGTGTTGAAAGACTTAGGTTTCCTGAAGCTATAGGGGCGAAAGAAGCTAGAGAGATAAGGAGATATGAGACGGAAGACATCGTAACAAGGTTCGGCGTCATAAGCCCAGAGAGAATAATCTTGAACAACTACCCTGTAAGTAACCCAGCATCAATCTTCAATGCAAGCGTCATATACAACCACGAAGATGACACTCTGAGAATATTTGCGAGAGTGATCTTCGGATACTATATGTATGTCAGCAGTATAGTTGGGATAGATGTACCATTAAACGACGTCCTAAACAGGTATGTGAACATAAACAGATACACTGGAAACATGATAATATATCCGTCGACGAGATACGATGTGTGGGGGGCTGAAGACCCTAGGGTTTACGAGCTGAATGGGAAGCTCTACATGACCTATGTTGGGAGAACCATAAACTACTTCAACGCCATGATAAGGAGGAATAGAACTATACCTATTACAGCTATCTATGACGATGATCTCAGGACATGGATTAAGAGGTTTGTCATATCCCTCTCACCCGAGGTTTTCGGGGAGGTTATCAGCAACAAGAACGCATTCTTCCACCTATCTCCAGATGGGTCGCTGTTCTTTCTACATAGACCTCACCTATCTGATGAAAGTTTCCATCTCGTGGCGAGCTTGGTAAGCGATGATGAAGGGCTCGTTGTACGTGGAGAACTCAAGGAGATCGTCATAGATAATGGAATCGATGTGCTGAGACCCAGTGATTTTGAGAGTAAGCTTGGGTGGGCTGTACCCGTCATGAGGGTTGGGGATAGCCTGATAGCTCTAGTCCATGCGGTGGACAAGTATGGGGTTGTCTACAGGGTCTTTGCGGTTCAGCTCAAGTTTTCTAAAGATGAGATTATAGTCGAGGCTGTCACACCTAGATACATTATGGAGCCGAGAACCCCCTATGAGGTTGTAGGTGACAGGCCTCTAGTAGTTTTTCCATGCGGAGCCACTAGAGTTGGAGATGACTCAATAGTGGTGACCTATGGGGCGGCAGACTACATGATCGGGTTCGGAGTCCTATCCATAAACAATCTCCTAAGGGAGCTTGATAGAGGCAGAATATACTAGATAGACTTCAACAGTTTCACGAATCTCTCCGCCACAACCTCGTCACTATTTCTCAGAGCATATTCTCTCGCCTTTTGAGAGATCTTCTTCCTAAGATCCTCGTCATCCATCAGGTTGGTTAGCTTATCTATCAGGTCGTTTATGTATCCTATTCTATACTTGACCACCACCCCGTATCCTTCTTCATCGGTTGGTAGGAGCTCGAAGTGCCTTGTGTCTGGAACTATTGTCGGCACCCCTGAGTAGAGTGTCTGAGCTATAGTTGATGAGACCACCACAGCCCGCGTATCGTTCTTAGGCAGTAGATGTATGTCCACTCCCTTGAGATAGCTGTAGAGTTTTCTAATAACAGGTCTCTCCATGCTCTTTCTAAGCCATCTCTCCTCCACAGGAGGCTTGTCTCCATCGCTGAACATCATCCAATAGGTGAAGGATTTATTCCTCGCAAGCTTTCTGAGGGCGGAGAGGTAATCGAGGAACTCGAATCCAGGATGTCTCCCGAAGGTGAAGAGTAGAGGGCTCCCATCATAGAATTCAGGTCTATAGGGTTTAACCCCCTCTATAATGGCGTAGGGGTACGGTATCTCAAAGCTCTTCTCAACAGCTTTCTCACCATAAACAGAGATAATCTCATCTATGTATCTTCTATCAAAGACTACTATGGCGTCCCAGTCAATATCCATGAGGGGGTCAATCTGCCTAACATACCCCAAGTGAACTACAAGTATTAGGGGCGCCTTCCTCTTAATCTCTGGGACAAGTTTCTTAAGCTCGTTAACAGGTAACCTAACATAGGATTCAACTATGAATGCGTCGAAATCATCTGAGAAAATTCTCTCAGAGTATATACTACCACCACTTGGATAATGAAACTCATCTGTTTCATCATATATTCTATAGACCCAGGGCTCATCTTCTACAGGGATGTGTCTATGATACCAGTCTTTCTCAGCTGACTCAAGTGTTGGAGCATAGATTGAGACTTGATGCCCTTTCTCGACCAATTTTCTTCCAAGAAGCTCCGTGTGAAGGCTTATACCGCATGTAGCATTCCATCTCCCCATTATGGCGATCCTCGTAGGCTTCGCCTCCATAATTAAATCCTCAACCCTTTTCTTTAAAGCTATCATCAGCTTCTCTTTAGGAGGAGTGTAAAGGCTGCGAGAGCCGTGGCCTCCGACGCTATGCTTAGGAAAATTATTCCACCTAGGCTCCCTATTTGATATAGGTAGGATGTTAGAAGTCCTCCAGCGAACCATGAGGCTCCGAAGGCCGAGGCATACACCCCGTAGGCTAGCGCCCTCGACTGCGGGGGGACGAGGTCTGCGACGGCGGCTCTCATCATGGTCTCAGCTATACCCATGACCAGCCCCCAGGAGACCGCCGCAGAGTAGAGTCCAGCTCTTCCTCCGAGGCCGAAGAGGAGGGGGGTTATAGGTATGGCCGCAGCGGGCGCCAGTAGAATTGAGGGGACGCCGACTCTATCGTAGAGTAGGCCTATAGGGAATGCGACCGCGGCGTCGACTCCCATAGCTATCAGGTAGAGGAGTGGAACCTCGCCTGCTGTTAGAGCCCTCATGTTGACTAGCTCTTGGGCATGATAGGAGAAGACCCCCCAGTAGAGGAACCCGAATACGAGGGCTATCGAGCCTATGAGATAGATGTGGAATACTCTCCCGAGAGGTTTCGCCCTCTCCCTCCCAGCCCTCACAGCCTTAGGCTCAGGATACCTGCTGTAAGCTACCCCTAGGGAGATTAGGGCTAAGGCTGCTGGAACCGCTAGGAGGAGGAAAGCCAGCCTATACCCCTGCTGAAACCCGGCTCCATGGAAGACTATCGAGGCTCCTACGAGGGCTGGGCCAGCAACCGCTCCTATCTGGTCCATTAGCTCGTGGAGCCCGAAGCCCTTCCCCCTGCCTATCCCCTCGGTGACCTCGGAGAGGATTACGTCTCTAGCTGGAGCCCTAAGCCCCTTCCCAAGCCTCTCGACGAAGAAGAGTAGGAGGGCTAGAGGCCAGTCTCCCACCAAGGCTAGGAGGGGGATTGAGAGGTTTGTCGCATACCCTATGAAGACTAGGCTCCAGTAGGCTCTCCCCGAGGAGGCTCTCTGAGCCGTAAACCCGCCGACAAGTCTCATGAGGTAGCTTAGAAGCTCTCCGAGAGCGAGAACCCCTGAGGCAATGGCTGGAGCCGCGAGGACCGAGAGGTAGGCGCCCCCAACCGACCTCGCACCCTCATAGGTCATGTCGGCGAAGAGGGAGACGAGCCCAAGAGCTATGAAGGCCAAGAGGAGCCTACGGCTCAGCATAAGCCTCCTCCATAAGGGGCGACCGCTATTTTAAATAATGGCTGCCTCAGCTGCTAGATGGCGGCAAGATGGCGCGGATGCATGCTCGGAAGAGAGGGAAGTCTGGGTCGAAGAGGCCGATAAGCAAGCTTCCACCCTCATGGCTTAAGCTTACACCCGAAGAGGTTGAGGGACTCGTAGTCAAGTACGCTCGAGAAGGCTACCCACCGAGCATGATAGGAGTCCTTCTGAGAGATAGGCATGGAGTCCCCCTAGTAAAGCAGGTTACAGGTAAGAGCATCAAGCAGATACTGAAGGAGAACGGCCTCCTCCCCGAGATCCCCGAAGACTTGGCCAACCTACTTGATAGGGCTAGGAGGATGTATGTCCACCTCCAGAAGCATAAGGGAGACCGCTACAACCGTCACCGCCTCCAGCTCGTTGAGGCGAAAATCCATAGGCTCGTCAAATACTATAAGAGGACAGGAGAGCTTCCACCAGACTGGGAGCCCAAGCTAATCTACACCTATGGTTAACCCTCTTCTTTTAGTTTTATTAGTGTGGGTATCGAGTCTGTCTCGGAGAGTGTAGGGAGGCTTGAATCAAGGCTGCAGCGACTTCCTGAGAAGTGCTGAGAAGGCGGCCGAGACTCTACGCAGCCTGATAGAGGGGGATAAACTCTTCGCGGTCTTCTGCCACAACGACGCCGATGGAATCTCCTCAGGAGCAATAACGTCCATCATGCTGCTCAGAGAGGGGGCGAGGTTCACAACACGTTCTGTCAAAAACATCGACGAGATCGTGGAGGCTGTGAGGCAGCTGCCCGATGAAACCGTGATAGTTACGGTTGACATGGGAAGCGGGTACCTCGAGGAGCTCTCGAAGGTTGCTGGAGAAAAGACCCTCATCATCTTGGATCACCACGAGCCTCTGGGTGAGCCTTCTGAGAAGTGGGTTCAGGTTAACCCTCATCTCCATGGAATCGATGGCGCAACGGAGGTCAGCGGAGCTGGCGTCGCCTACTTTGTTGCGAAAGCCCTCAACGAGTCGAACATAAGCTACTCCCCAATAGCCGTTGTAGGCGCTTTAGGGGATATGCAGGATAAGGTTGATGGACGCTCCCTCCATGGGTTGAATCAGCTCATAGTTGACGACGCTGTCAAGGCGGGGCTTCTAGAAGTTACCGAAGACCTCATCTTCTATGGTAGGAGTTACCGTCCACTTCACATAGCTCTCGCAAGCACTACAAGCCCATTCATTCCAGGGATATCTGGAAGCGAGCCGCATGCTGTTAGCTTTCTCTCGAGTATTGGGATAAGGTTGAAGGAGGATGATAGGTGGAGGGTTCTCTCGGAGCTTAGCGATGAGGAGAAGAAGCTCCTATACAATGGGTTGATGAAGCATCTCGCCTCCCTCGGCCTTCCACCCAGCATAGCCCGCGAACTCGTTGGAAAAGTCTATGAGCTTAAACGCGAGGAGTCTTGGACCTATCTGAGAGATGCGAGAGAGTTCGCCTCCCTTCTCAACGCATGCGGCAAGACTGGGCATGAGTGGGTTGGACTATCGCTTGCGATGGGTGCACGTGGAGAACTCTTGGAAGAGGCTCAGAGAATACTGGAGGAGTATAGGGCCAAGCTCGCACAGGCGATGGATTATGTCATGAGGGAGGAGAATAGGCAGGAGCTCCGATATATTGTGGCGGTTGATGGGGGAGATGTTATAGATGAGAGGATGATAAGCTCCGTGGCCTCGATAATATCCTCCTCGAACGTTCTAGGAGTTGATAAGCCTCTGATAGCCATGGCATCCGGAGACGACCTAGTCAAGGTCTCAGCCAGAGCTAGTAGAAAACTCGTCGAGGCTGGGCTGGATCTCGGAGAGATAATGAGTAAGGCCTCCAAGATTGTTGGAGGGAGAGGAGGGGGACATAACATAGCCGCTGGAGCGGAGATTCCTAAGGCTAGGAAGGCGTTATTCCTATTGGAGGTCGATAAGCTTGTCGGAGAGAAGCTCGAGGCTAAGAAGCAGGGCTAGACTGAGACTAGAGCTTCCAAGCGTGGAGGAAGCTAGACTAGCATCCGCCGCTGTTGAGCCTGATAATCAGCCTCTCCCGAAGGGCTTGGAGATTGAGATGAAACGCGTAGGGAAGGTTGTCGAGATTTACGTGGAATGTGACAGGACTCTCGCCTCCCTCCTAGCGACGCTAGACGATATCCTCGCCATGATGCTTCTAGCGCTTAGGGTTTCGAGAAGAGCAGACTAGATTAAACCCGCATACATCGTACTCCTCTACGGGTGATTCCTCACCCTTCCTAGGAAACTTCACGCCAAGTGGACAGACCCTCGGTGCACCCAAGGCCTGCCAAATCACTCTGACAGCCTCCTCCGGGAGGATTAGCTGTATCTCCCAAGTTATTCTACACGCCTCCCTTATCGGCACACCTAGTTTTGAGAGAGCGGCCTCTATGGTTCCATGCCTCCAGAGGATTTCTCTCACGATGCGGCGTCCCCTCTCCGTGAGGTATACGCCCCTCCTACTAGCCGTGACGAGGTTTTTCTCGGCAAGCTTCTTAACCATGAGGGAAGCCGTAGCCTTTGAGACGCCCAGCTCCTTAACTATCTCAGAGTTTCTGGCATAGCCCTTAGACTTAGAGTTGATGAATATTGATAGGAGGTAGTCCATCTCCCTTCTGTTAAGCTCCTCAACCCTTACCATGTCCAAGAACTATCACCACTATCATTAGGGCTGAGAGTATCCCTACACCCCCACTCGGAGGAATATTTATCATTCTCGCGAGGAAGTATCCGACCAGCATTAACGCTAAGGCCACGATGAAAGATATTGTTAGATGGGATTTCCTGCTCAGCCTCATCGCAACCGCTCCTGGAACAGCTAAGGCAACGTGGGTTATGAGGACGCCTATGGTTGCCGAGAGCGTTGAAGCAGTTATCGCTGTTAAAGCGTAGAAGACATATCGATAGAGCCTGACGTTTAGTCCAAGGGTCTTGGCCCCATCCTCGTCGAATGAGATATACTTGAACTCCCTGAAGATTAGGAGCATTATTGGAGCCACTATCACGGCTGCGACTACGACTTTGAGTAGGTCGTCTATCGTCGCTATAGCTGAAGTCCCCGTCACATACGCCCACGCCTCGGCAATAGCTGTGCTCGAGACATAGCTCGCCAAGTAGCTGAAGACTATAGTTATCGTGGTCGCCACGGCTACCGAGAGAGCTATCGCAGCGTCTTCCGCGAACCCCTTCTCAACGAGCTCCGCGGTCATTATCGAGAGTAGTATGGCTGAGATTGTGGCGGCTAGAGGTATTGGTATGCCTAGGCCGAAGACTATGTTTAGGTAGACTCCGAGAACTGCTCCCCCAAGTATTGAGTGAAGCATGGTCAGCCCAAACATTGTACTCCTAGACATGACTAGTGGTGCGCTCACGGAGCCTACCAAGACCCCGCTTACGGCCGCCATTAGATAGGTTAGGAGGAATAGTTCAAGCATGGTCTTCACCCAGGATTACTCCCTCAGGCAGCTCGGTTACACCTGGATAGGCCTTCCTAAGATTCTCAACCTTCATGACCTCCCCGGCCCTGCCGACGGCGTAAACCTTCTTGTTCAGCAGGATGACTATGGGCTCGAAGACCATGCATGGGCTAAGCTCATGCGCCACGAGGAGAACATCTACTCCAAGCTTCCTGTGAAGTCTGTCCAGAAGCGCCGCTATCTCGCACTTTATGTCGAAGTCAAGCATCGAGAACGGCTCGTCAAGTATGAGGAGCCTAGGCTTCCTGATTAGGGCTCGGGCTATGAGGACTCTCTGCCTCTGCCCACCGCTAAGCTCCGTGAAGAGTTTCTCGGAGACGCCGTCGAGCCCGACAAGCTCCAAGACCCTGCGAACCTCCTCGGCCACAGGCTTAGTCATTATCCTTGGAGGCGGAAACCTCGTCAACGCGCCCATCGCTATAACCTCCTCAACCGTCATCGGGACATGAATGTTGATGTTCACAACCTGTGGAACATAGCCTACGAGCTGCTTAATCCTCCTAGACTCCTTGAAGGGGTTGTAGCCATAGACCCTGACGGCACCCTTCTCAGGCCTTATCAACCCTATCAAGACCTTCAGCAGGGTGGTCTTGCCTGCTCCGTTAGGCCCCATTACTACGGTGAAGAAGGGGGAGCTGAGGGAGAAGGTTACCTCGTCTAGTGCTATGTTGGGGCCGAATCTAACAGTGACCCCCTCAACCTCTATCTCAGGCACCTCTCTTCACCCTCCACATCAGAAGCAACACTATTAGGAGTAGGATTATGTTGGCGGCTATGGAGGAGTAGGTGACCAAGCTTACGCCACCCTCACTCTCACTGCGTCCAGATACTCTGTAGGAGTCTATGATCGATGCCGTTGTAAGGGAGACTGACTGCGGGGTATCCGTCAGCTTGAGGAGAGGAACTATGAGGTAGGGTACTCCTTGCTCCCTGAGGGTTGAGACGAATTTGGCGTGCCTGTTGGCCTCGAGGTCGCTCATGAGAACGAGGCTGGCTTCACCGCTCTTCAGGGACCCCACAACCCTCGCAATATCCTTCTCAGTAGGCTCTATATCAAGCTCTGGGAGAATCATGTCAACCACCTCAAGCCCAAGGTCTTGGGAGACATACTGGAGAACCGGGGAGAGGAGAATAATCCTCAAACCCCTCAGGTCCAGGGACTCAATAGACTTCTCAGCCGAGTCAAGCTGCTCCAAGAAGAGTTCAAGACGCTGCTCGTAGTAGCCTGCGCCATCAGGGTCAAGTCTAGAGAAGGCGTGCGCGCAGGCCGAGGCAATCGCTCTCAGCCCCTTGATGGAGAAGTGGTAGCCGTGGGGGTTTGGGCTCCCAGTCTTAGGGTTCGTGAGGAGCTTCAGTCCCTCGGCCTCATAGTCCTCGTAGTCAACTATCTCAGCCCTTATGAGACCGGTCTCAGCCAGCGTCTTAATCCTCCCCTCAACAACTAGATGAGATGGCCCGGTCATAACGACTAGGTCTGCGCCGCCCAGGGCCTCAAGGAGCTGGCTCTGACTAGGCTCATAGTGATGGGGGTCTGCTCCCGGCGGAACCACCGACCTCACCTCGACACGTTCCCCGCCGATAATCTGGATTATTGGGAGGAGGCGGGGTGAGGTTGTCGCGACTTGGAGCCTACCCTGAGCCTCCGCTCCAGCTAGAGGAGCAAGAAGTATTGGAAGCATGACCAGAAGTGGGAGGAGGGACCCTCTCATCCTCGGGAGTATTTTTCTCGGTCTTCAAGATAAAGTTTTATTGAATAAAACTTCGGCGTGAGCGCTAATATTCTTATTCTAGACCCTTTTAAGCAGAGCCAGGCATGCCGCGTAGACCCTCAGAGAGGAAGCCTCCGAAGAAGGTGATAACCATCTACTCGCCCGAGTACTTCGGCTACAAGGAGATTGGAACCACTTGGGCCGTGGACCCTCAGCAGGCTGTCGGGAGAACCATCTGGGTAAGCCTCTACACCCTGACAGGGGACTTCAGCAAGCAGTACCTCCTCCTAAGGTTCAAGATAGTTAGGGTGAAGGACTCGGTCGCCGAGACCGTCTTCTATGGCCACGAGTACGGGAGAGAGTTTGTGAGAAGCCTTGTACGCAGGGGGACGAGTAGAATCGATGGAATCTTCAACCTAGTGACGAAGGACGGGTTCCATCTAAGGGTTCAGGCAACGGCCTTCACCCTCCGGAGGGTCAGACCACACACAGTCAAAGCCAAGAAGATTAGGAAAGTCATGCAGCAGGTGCTCGAGGAGGCTGCCAAGAACCTCACGCTCGCCCAGATGGCCCAGGAGATGGTGTTGGGGAAGACGGCCTCGGATATCTACCAGGAGGCTAAGAAGATAGAGGTTCTCCGCCACGTAGGTGTGATTAAGAGTAAGGTTCTCAAGATACCTGAATGGGTTTACGGCGGTGAGAAACCCAGGGAACTCGTGGAGGCGGAGCAGCCCCAGCAGGAGGCAGCTTAGGGAGAGGGTGGCGGAGACAGCGGCAAAACTACTCTACGAGGGCAAGTTCAAGGAGTTTATCGACGCGAAGAAGACAGCAGCCCAAGACCTTGGAGCAGACTCCCTGCCCAGCAACCTGGAGGTTGCCTTGAAGCTTCTTGAGATAGCGTTGGAGGCGGAGGGTGAGGAGTATTGGAGGAGGTTGAGGAGGCTTAGGGAGACAGCTCTAAAGCTTATGGAAACCCTTAGAAAGTTTAATCCAAGGCTCGTTGGAAGCGTCTGGCGCGGAGTCGTAAAGCCTAGAAGCGATATAGACATAGAGGTGGACTGGGAGAATCCCCCGGAGATAGTGGAGACTCTGAAGAAGGCTGGATACATTGTTAAAGATGTGGAGCCTGTCAACGTCCCCGAGCCTCTGAGGATAGGGAGCCTATGGAGGATTAAACTCGAGATAGACGGATTAGAGGCAGAGGTTATTCTGAAGGAGCATGAAGCCTACCTGAATCCACAACCCTGCCCAATCTACGGAGACCCTAGGAAAGGTTTAAGCCTAAGCGAGCTTAGGAAGCTTCTGGAGAGAGACCCTGAGAGACTCTTCATACCCAGGAGGAATCCTTGAATGGAGATAGATGAGAGAGAGTTCAAGAGACTCTTCCCAAACCTCTACCGGGAGATAACTGGAAAGAAGATGAGCCTCCCAATAGACGCCGTCAGAACAACCCCCGAAGAGGCTGAAAAAGAGGCAGGAAGAAGAGAACCCTCACTACCAGGCCCCATAGACTATCTAAGGAGATGCGATACAGACGAGGAAGCAATCGACGTCATAGACTACCTCGAACGCCGCGGAGAGATAGATGGAGAAGAAGCTGAGAAACTCCGCAAACAGGTTAGGGAGAGAGGGGTGAGAAGCTTCGGAAGCAAGAAGGAATGGGGATACTACTCGGAGAAATACCTAGGAGGAAAATAGCTCCAAAAACTACACCGTTTTTCAGGTCCCTGAAAACTATAACCATGCATTACTCAGTGAGCTTTCCTCAAAAACCTCACAACAAGAAGTGAGAAGGATATAGCTATTCAAGACTTTCTTAATTCTAAGCGGATAATATTGTCGTCTCCTTCAGGTTTTAGGAAGATTCACGATAGTTAGCCTCTCTTCCCTGTTGCGATTATTGATATTATGTCTCCCCATTTCAGTTTGTAGTCTTCTCCGAGTCTAATCTTTCTTCTAGCGTCGACTGCGTATAGGAATGTTTTTCCTAGTTCGCTGTGGATTTTGTAGGCTAGGTCTCTTGGGGTTGAGCCTTTCGGGACTAGGTAGACATCTGGGAGAACGTTTCCGTCGTGGTCTGTTAGTTTTTCAGGGTCTTCGACAGGGTAGACGGGAATGTAGTTCAGTAGCTCAAAGTATGCCTTGTTCACAACTTCTTGGACGCCTGTTGAGCCCCACTTTCTCAAGACGTTTTCACGTATCATCTCTAGGGCATGTTTCTGGGCTGAGGTGAGCTTCGAGTCATCGACTATCTCGAAGTCGCTGTCTCCTGGAAGATATCTGATGAGCCCCTTCTCGGCTGCGAGTCTAAGTATCCTCTCGGCTTCAGCGCTTACTGGGATTGTTAGGTAGCCTGCCTTCCGAAGCCTCTCAACACCCTTCTCAGCGCCTGGGATGTCTATCTTGTTGGCTGCAACTATTATCGGCTTACTTCTCCTCCTGAGCTCTCCAGCAAATCTATGGAGGTCTTCTCGAGTCCACTTGGTCGGCCTTGAAGGATTTAGGTCGAGTTCGCTTATCGCGTCACGTATGATTGCGCCGTTTATCCCGAGTCCTGAGAGCTTTTTCTCCAACTCGTCCCCGAGTTCTCCAACCTTGTTCTCAACTATTCTAGAGATTCTGTTCCAGTCTGATGCTAGTAGGTTTTCGAGCCAGTAGTCAAATTCCTCTTCAACGAGTTTGACATCTTCAACTGGGTCTCCGACACCTGGTTTAACCGGGTTTCCATCGGGGTCTGTGGCTCCAGCCGCGTCTACGACGACTACTAGGGCTGAGGCTTGACGTATCTCGTCTAGGAACTGTAGTCCAAGTCCCTTGCCCTCGTGGGCGCCTCTAATTATTCCTGGGCAGTCGATAACCTCTATCGGGATAAGCCTCACACCATTAACGCACTTAGAGTTTCTCGGATTGTCCTTCACCCCAAGCTCTCTACACACACAGTTAATCCTGAGATAGGTTACGCCCCTGTTCGGCTTAATCGTGGTGAACGGGTAGTTGGCTATCTCTATTGGTGCGAGAGTCATTGCTGAGAACATCGTGCTCTTCCCGACATTGGGTTTCCCAACGATTCCAGCTAGCTCCATCTAGGTCAAGGTAGAGGTTCTAGTAAATTATCTTTTACCTCAGTCTCCTTTCAATATGTTTTAGGAGTGTGTTGGGTAGTTTGAGTTCCTTGTCGCTTCTCACGGCTGGGTGATAGGGGTCGACCATTATGACCTCATACCATTTGTAGAGGCCGTCCTCTGCAACCCAGTAGGCTCCAAGTGGATGGAGGTTTGGGTAACGCTTCTTGGCACGCTGTATAGCCTCCTCCATCATCGTCACGTTTACCTTGTGTTTGACGACTCCTATGGCCTTCGGCCTCCGCCCAGCCCTCGGCCTAGGCTTCTGGAACCCGCCCCTCCTAACCCTCACCCGGAGAACTATGAAGCCCTGCTTAGCCTTGTATCCGAGGGCTCTGGCCCTGTCGAGGCGGAGAGGCTTCTCAACCCTAACCACCGCGGGCTGCCTCCTCCACCTAATCAGCCTCTGCTTGATCCTGGCTCTAAGCTCCTCAGGCTTCTCCCTCCAGAGCTCGTTGAGCTGGCTGTAAAGTCCCATTCCCTCCAAGCACCTATAGCGGCTGTCCACCAAGCCCTATTTAACGGGTTCCCTAACGTAAACTTAAAGGATGGAAGAGAGTGCTTGATGTCTGAGCGGCGATGATCTTAAGCGACAGGGATATCCGAGAGTTCATTAGGTTGGGGAAGATTAGGTTTGAGCCGGAGGTCTCACCTGACCAGATAGGGGCTGGCTCGGTTGACCTAACGCTCTCAAACAGGTTCTGGAAGTTTAAGGAGGATGTGAAGGTAATCGACCCCTCAACCCAGGGATTTGAAGACGTTATGGAGGAGACCTGCGTGGATGAGCTCATCCTACCGCCTCATGGAATGGTTCTAGGGATAACGCGTGAGAAGGTCTACGTCGATGAGGATGTCTGCGGCTGGATAGAGGGTAGAAGCAGGTTCGCCCGCCTAGGGTTGGCCATCCACTCCGCAAGCGGCTTCATCCAGCCAGGCTCCCACAACCATCAGATACTGGAGATCTCGAACATTACCCCCCATCCTATCAGGCTTAAAGCTGGGATGAGAATAGTTCAGATAGTCTTCGAGCTTACTAGAAGTAGGACCGAGAAGCCCTACAGGGTTTATGGAGATATTGCGAGGGAGCAGTAGAGGTGCCGAGGATAGAGCGTCTAGTGGTTCAGGTGCTGTGCCACGCAACCGAGGACGAGGAGAAGGTGATGAAGGCTGTTGAGAACCTAGTAGGCTCAGAGGCCATGGAGCATATGGCGCTGAGCAGCAGCTCCCTAACAGGCCACTACGGTGACCCAATCTCCCTAATCCGCCTAACACTCTTAGAGGGAGCCGTCGCAAAGCAGGTCTTTAGAAGCATCTTAGAGAGGCTCAGCCCGCAGGAGAGGGAGGAGATATGGAGTGAGAGGGCTGAGAAGGGGAAGCATGGAGGGAAGATCTACCTGAGACTCGACAAGCAGGCGGCGTACCTAGGAGCTGCCAGAATCTCCGACAGAGACCCTATTAGGATACAGGTCAATATACGTGGAAGGGTTGAAGCCTTTAGGAGGAGGCTGGAGAGCGGTAGAGATGGCTAGGAAATTCATAGACCTATGGATAAGGCCTAGGGAGGAAGAGGCTGAGGAGCTGATCAAGAAGCTAGTAGAGCTGGGATACAGTGGCGCAGCCTCAGAGTTTGGGGGCGAGGAGGAGTGGGAGAAGCTCCGAGAGGTTGCGGAGAGACTTGGGCTGAAACTCTACCGGAAGCTCATCATCGAGGCAAAGAGTAGGAAGGAGCTTCTACGTGAGCTTAGAGCGAATAGAGGCCGCTACGAGGTGATCTCGGTAATCTGTAGAAACTTGGAGACAACCTTGGTAGCTGCGCGGGACAGCAGGGTTGACACACTCATAATCCCACCTGAGCATAGGTACCGGATTGATAAGGGTGTAGCAGTCCTCCTCAGAAATAGGGTTGAAATCCCCTTCAAATGGTTTCTGGAGAAGGAGAGGCGTGAAAAATTTCTTACAACAGCTCTCGAGATTGTAAGGGTCTTGGGGAGGAAGGCTGGGATAATAGTTTCTTCATGCGCCGAGAATGCTCTTGAACTCCGTGGAGCTAGGCAGCTTGCCTCGCTCTTAGAGGTCCTCGGACTCGACTCCGAGAAAGCCCTGGACAGCGTCTCCAAAGAACCCTGCCAAATCATAGAGACGAACCTTGAGAAGCTATCTCCAAACTATATCGCTAGGGGGGTTGTCAGGATTGGCTAGGAGGCTGAAGAAACGTTACGTGGCTCTTAGAGCGGAGCCGGAAGCCCCAGCTGAAAAAGTGTTCAACGCCATAAGGGAAACCTACTTGGAGCTCTTCGGGGTTCTCGGACTAGCTGAAGCCTCCCTAAAGCACTACAAAGCCTATGGAAAAGTTGTTGTAGGATGCAGTCTTGGGAGTCTGCCTAGGCTTCTCCTAGCATCAGCCGCCGTGACTAAGATCGATGACACTCCCTCAGCGTTAAGGGTTCTCCTGATTAGTGGAACCCTACGCAGGGTTAGGGAGGAGTCTTACCTCTGAGCTCTTCCGCAGGCTGGGCAGAACATCTGGCCGTGGAGAGGCTCCCCGCAGAATCTGCAGACATCCACCCCTGGAATAGGCTTCGATTCTTCTTCCTCTAGAAGTTTCATGGTCTCCCTCTTCTCCCTCTCCTTTTCATATCTCTTCGCGATAAGAACTGCTCCCTCAATCAAGGCGACGAAGACTAAGAGGAGGAGAACATTCGTGAACATTCCTCCATCAGGTGTAATTATTGCTGCAACGATGTAGGCTGCTCCATAGATGTACTTCCTGTTGTTTGTTATCGCCTTCGTGCTTATCAACCCAACCTTAACCAAGAGTATTAGGATTATGGGTGCGGTGAAGACTGCTCCAGTTGCTACAACAACTATGAAGACCGTGTTATAGAAGTCGAGTATGTGGACGAATGCCTCTGCTCCTGTTAGGTTGAAGAATATGAGCATGGCCTTGAAGGTGAAGGGGGCTATGATAAAGTATCCGAAGAGGCAGCCGCCGATGAATAGAAGCATGAAGGCCGCTATGAATGGGTATATCATTCTCCTCTCATGTGGGTAGAGGGCTGGGTCAACGTACTTGTATATCTCGTAGGCGATTACTGGGGCGCTGAACATTACTCCAAAGGCCAGAGACGCTATAAAGTATAGTTCAAGAGGGCTTGTTATTGTTAATCCTATTAGACGCATCCCCTCAGGCATGAGCTGAGCCTTGATTATGTCTAGGATCACAGACACCAGAGGCTTATAGGCATACATTATCTTCTCAAGGTTTAGGTTGAATTCTGCGGGGAAGACCATCATCACAAGCGTTAGGACGCCGACTGTTATGAGAATTACTTTGAGGCGGTCTTTGAGCTCCATTAGATGCTCTATCATAGTCATTTCCTTCATGTCTCTCGGCTTCTCCTCAGTCTTCAAGGAGCATTTCTACCCCCGCTGACCAGAAAACTATGAGGCAAGCTTTCTCTTAATCTCTTCTAGGAGCTGCTCCTCCGTCTTCCCCTCAGGGTCTATCCCAAGGGTCTTGGCAACCTCTATAAGCTTCCGCCGCCTCTCGCTCGCCTCACCAGTCTTAAACTCCCTAACAACCTTCCCAAAACCTCTAGCAAAGTTTGTGATAAGCTTAGGTCTCAGAAGAAATATGAGAAGAATTATTAATATGATGAGCTCGGGGCCTAGGAAACCCATCTAATCTCCCCAAGGCAGGAGCCTTTACTGCTGGTCAGCCTGCTTAGTCTTCTCCACAATCTCCTGGGCTATCTGGTCCCTAGTCTTACCCTCAGTCTGTATTCCAAGGGCTTTGGCGACCTCTAGGAGCTTGTCGTCGGCGGGTGGGGCGGAGGCGGCTGGTTTCGAGGTCGTAGACGTAGAGGTTGTGGGAGAGGTTGCGAGCTTCCCTACACTCTTAACCTCTTCCTTGACTTCCTCAGCCTCTTTCACAGCCTTCTCGAACTCACGTTTAGCCTCTCCAAAGGAGCGGGCGAGCTTCGGAAGCTTTGAAGGCCCCCATAGGAGGAGGACGAGGATTATCACGGCGACAATTATCCATTCAATACCCTGTATCATGTTCTCCGCCCCAAATTGCTTAAGACCTCTATATAAAATCTATCTATGGAAGACCCATAATGAATGCTTATTAACGGGGCTGATCTCCCCAGCCTTGGATGCCGGCTAAAGAGTATAGGCACGTTGTCAGGTTCATGGGCACAGACCTAGACGGCTCTCTCAAGGTTCCCTATGCTCTGAAAGCCGTCAAAGGGATGGGAGTCAATCTAGGCTACGCGATCGCCAGAGCGGCTGGAATAGATGTCGAGAAGAGGCTTGGATTCCTCAGCGACCAAGAGCTACAGAGGCTTGAAGAGGTGGCGAAGAACCCTCAGGCCTACGGGATCCCAGCATGGATGCTGAATAGGAGGAAAGACCCTGTAACGGGGAAGGATCTCCAGCTCTACGGCTCGGATCTCGTCTTCGCCATCAAGGAGGATATTCAGAGAGAGATGAGGATTAAGTCTTGGAGGGGTGTCAGACACTCGCTGGGTCTGAAGGTTAGGGGGCAGAGGACTAGGACGACGGGTAGGATGGGAACCGCTGTAGGGGTCTCGAAGAGGAGGACACGCTAAAACTCTCTTCTAGCAAGCTCGGCGCCCCTGACAAGGTTTCTCTCCTTCTCATAGGCCACTTCCCAGCTCCTAGTCCTCAACCCACAGTCGTTGCATGCAATTATCTTGGATTCGTCTCCAAGTTTCTTGGCTGCGTAGAGGAGTCTATCCCTCACAAGCTCGGGAGGCTCGATGAAGTTTGTGTGAACGTCTATTACCCCTGGAGCGACCTCAAGCCATGGAGTATATTCACGGAAGTATTCAAGTATCTTGAATCCGGGTCTCTTCTCGTCGCTAAGCCCTCTCTCACGTGTATCCCTGTTTGAACACTCTATTGAGACCTGATGTATCTTGGCCTCAGAGATGTAGGGGAAGAGCCTCGTATAGTCGCTGTAGCAGACATGCAGGGTTACTATCGCGTTTATGTCCTTCACAGACTCGTTCAAAGCCTCAACCATGAATGGAACCTCTTCAGGCTTACCAGTCACAGCAGGCTCATCTATCTGAATCCTCCTTGCACCTGCCTCAACCAAGGCGAGGATATTGGGTCTAATCACCCTGCGGGCAATATCGATAACCATGTCGAGCTTGGCCTTCCTCCTAGCCTCTAGAGGGTCATCCAACATTAGGTAGCGTGTGAGATAGTATTCGTCGAAGGACCAGTCGGCGAGAGTATATGCGCCTGTCAAGGGAACCTTAACCAGCCTTCTAGCCTTAGACTTGACGAAGAGAAACTCGTCGAGGTGGTAGGGCTTCACAAGCTGCGGAGGCCCCGTGAATGCGCCCTTCCGATAGAACTCTGCATCCCAGACCTTAACGGCTCCGAGAAACCTGAAGTTCCCGACATAGTTCAGGGGATACTCATACATCTCAACCCTCTTCTGCTCTCCATCCCAGACTACATCGAGTCCAGCTGATTCAAAGAACCTTACCGCATAGAGCGATGCATAGTCGAGAAGCTCGCCCCTCCTCTTCTCAACCTCCGCAGGATTTCTAAGCAGCTCTAAAAGCTTCTCAAACCCTTCAACTCCTAGAAGCTCACCCCATCTCTTAGCCTCTTCAACAGCCTTCTCCGGAGGCTTGTTTAGGAATGGTGCCTTGGAGAGGCTTCCAACCTCCTGTGTTGGGAAAAGCTTCACCTCTACACCTCCTCCCTAACCTTATGCATTATTTCTCCGAGGACTCTAACCTTCCTCTCGGCAACATTTCTTGGAAGAAACTCGAGGTCGCAGCTTGGAGTCACGTAGAGGAGGTCAGGCTCATTATGCTCAAGATAGATTCTAATCCATCTCGCTGCAGAGTCAGCCTTCTCCAACAGGCTGTTCCTACCATCAACAACCCCTAACGCCACACTCTTATCGATACTGTATTCGCTGAGCCTCTTAACACTGGTTGCGGTCAAATCGAATCCCAGTACATCAACATCATAGTCTAAGACCTGTGGAAAAGCGTTTAAAGCGTCTCCGAAGAATAGGTGTAGCATCTTCTCGGCCTCAACTCCTTTAAACACTTCCTTTACTGCTTCACCAGCGGTCTCCAGCTCATCGGATGAGAGCCTCCTCCACACGAGGGTCGGCGCACTTAGCTGGATCTGCCCGATCTTGATTGAGGCCTCTATTTCGAGGAGCTCCTCTCTAAGGGCTTCAGCAACCTCGAAGACTACTTCATCGAATCTCCTCCTCTTGATTACTGAGAGAAGTGTGAAGCTATATGGGTCGGGTAAGATGAGCTTCGCCTCAGCATCCTTAATCAACTCAAAGTGGAAAAAGTTTTCCAGAATACTCCTCTCCCGCCTAACTTCTCCAACTATAACCGGCTTCCGATAGAACATGTTGTTATCGAACCATCTTGCGAGGCCGTTGAGCTCCACGCCGTCAAGATTCTCCGCCAAAGGTCTCAGCAGGTCATGCCAGTCAAGCATCCCATCGATTATGTATCTAAGGCCGACATCCTTCTGGAGTCTGACGACCTCTTCCTCCTCCTTGGCTACGAGTCTGCGGAGCTCCTCCTCTGGAAGCCTCCCCCTCATATGGGACCTGAAAGCCTTGATAAGCTCCTCACTCCTAGGATATGCGCCTACTAGAACCGAGTGAATCTCAGTCATCCCATAAGCCCGTCCCCAGCATCAACTTAACCTTTATGCTAAAGACCTTAAACCCATAGCTGATCATGAAACGGTCCCCTCAATGAATAGATAGGGGAATAATCTACGGAGAGGGAGACTTGGACACTACCATGTTTCCAGAAAAGTATAGACAGGTGCTGGAGGAGTTCTTCCAATAGTTAGGTCTTTACGAAACATCAATGGGAGGGAGTTCGCTAGAGTCTGTGCAGATAAAGGCAGGAGAGCCAGCTAGATTGGGTAGGCGCCACATACCCTACAATGGCTTGCATCATCTGGAATATTTGAATGACACATTGGGCAGATCTTCTTGGTCGAGCCATCTGGATGGGGTGGGCCGAATAATTCTCGATAAATCCGATAATAGAATAGCTGCTCCCTACTCCTGATCTTGACGCCGTCCTCCACGAGATATCTCTCCTTCGACTCGTTGAACTCTGAGTCGGAGACATTTTCCTCGAAGATCTTCGGTAGGATCGATGTCCCGGATCCTCCCTCTATTGGAACCTTATCCCTCCAGACTATCTCCTCCGGGAGCATGCTCTCAAAAGCTACTCTCAGGATATATTTTCCATATCGCTTCCCATCTCTAAAGCCTACCCTAAATCTTGAGTCAAGTTTCTCGGCGAACGATAGCATCTCCGGGTCTAGATATGGTTGCTTCACCTTTATTCCCAGTGCGTCTCCAAGCGTAGTTGCTGAGAAGCTCATCCTCCTCCAAAGCTTCCTAATCTCAGGATCTAGCTTTACGGGATCTAGTTCGTAGAGGAAGCTATAGCCTGCGAATAATTCATCCCCTCCATCCCCGGTCATGGCCGCCCTCCCACCACTATCCCTCACGTATCTTAACGCTATGTAGATGGCGGCGCTATTGCGCACCTCCATCGGGTCAAA
>CAYTSD010000023.1:0-20453 GCA_964440495.1 uncultured Nitrososphaeria archaeon
TTCTCGGAGGCCTTGGATTGGATCTCTTAGTAACGATTCTGATACTGTTTGCCACAGGCTTCGCCGCAAGCTTCATCGGGGTGTTGATAGGTGTAGGCGGAGGGTTCCTCGCAGTCCCCATACTCCTCTTCTTGGGATTCACTCCGGAGAGAGCCGCGGGAACAAGTCTCCTAATGATACTTGTCTCAAGCAGTTTGGGAGCGTTCAGCTACTCGAGGCAGAAGAGAATCCACTACGGCTTCGCCGTCAAGCTCGGATTATCAGCAATCCCTGGAGCGATTCTCGGAGCCAACGTTGTTAGAATGCTGACCCCACCTGTCTTCGCCTCAGCCTTCGCCATAATAATGCTTATCGCCTCAGGCTACATTCTAGTAAAACCTAGGAAGAGCGAGCCAGCAAACATTCCTAGAAAGGTTAGGGGAAACTCTTGGGTTGTTTATCCCCTCGGCTTCGCTATCGGAGTTCTCTCGGCAACCTTCGGCATAGGGGGAGGAGTAATCCAGGTTCCAGCCATGATATTCTTCCTAGGCCTCCCAACACATATCGCCACAGCCACATCAAATCTAATAATGGTCTTCAACTCCTTTTCAGGTGTAGCGACACATATCTATCTAGGGAACACCGTCTTTTTCGCAGCCGCCTCACTCGCGTCTGGAACACTTATAGCTGCTCCGCTGAGCGCGAGGGTCTCAAGGAGGGTTAGAAGCGAGATTCTTCAGAGAATCCTCGCAGCCGTTATGCTCTTCATAGGGGTTAGGGTCATGCTCATGGCTCTAAGCAATCTTTAAACACCTCGCCTCGCAATAATGGGGATGGATATGGAGGAGAACGCTGTCTCGAAGCTTCCGCCCAGACTTCAGGAAGAGTTCTTCAAGCTCGCCGAGGAGGCTGCGGCCAAGGCGGCTGAGCACATTAGAAGAGAGAGGGAACGGCTCAACAATCTGAGGAGGATGCTTAGGTTTAGGAGGATTCCAAGGCATGGAGACGTTAAGAAGCTTAGAGTCGGAGTTGTCGACGGCTCCCTCTCACCTGAGCTCGCCGAGAGACTCGGATATAGGATGGGGATCTACACCGCATCCTACATGGTCTTTGAAGATGGGAGAATAATCTCCGACAAAGATAGGGATAGCATGGTGGCAGGATACCTGATGGGTCCTCAGACTGGAAGCTCACTCCACACGAAGAAGATTCTCAGCCTCCTACGAACACTAACCGAGAGAAAAATGGCCAAAAAATGCATAAAAGAATATGATGTAGATTTAATGATAATTGATGGCTCCTTCTATGGATTCAGAACAAGATGCAGCGAGGTCAAGAGGAAGGACCTAACATGTTTTGAGGGGGTTGAGGGGTTTAGGACAGGGCTTGACCTCATCGAGGAGGTCTATGAGATAAGTAGAGAGCTCGCCGAGAACGGTAAGACAATAGGTGTCGTGAAGAGGCTTAGAACCCAGGCGATTGATGGATGGCTTCTCTCAAGGAGGTGGAGAACAGAGGACATGATTGGGAAGAATGATAAGGCTATTCTCAGAGCAGTTCTAAGGCCAGGAGAATACTTTGATTACCGAGACCTTCTAGGAGAATGGAGCTACCTTCACTACACAGGCCTAGTGACATGGATAAAGGAGATTAGACGGAAGTTTAGAAAAATTTCAGGGGAAGAGAAGCTCAAAGTAGCCTTTGAACACGTGAATAGGAAGCTCGGAGTCCAGATTGGAACAGACCTCTGCCCAGATAGACGGGAGATAGGGGAGGATGAATGGAGGAAATGTAGAGATGAGAAGGTTAAGGATATTACAGGGATGAGGCGGGTTTACGCCAAGCTAGCCCCCTACGCCCAGCCGATCTGCGTAGAGTTCAGCGAAGCAGTGGACCTAGAGCTTGTACTAGCCTACTTGAAGCAGAGCGTAAACGAGGCTACAGGCCTCCCCTTCCCACTAGACCTAATCGACGCAAACATAGGAGTTGATAGGGGAATCGCCCGAGAGTTCGCGGAAGAGGTTGAGGCGAGGCTTCTACTCGAAGAGAGATTAGAGGCAGAGGAGGTGCGTGGAGAATTTACGTCGCTGAACCCGCAGAAGGAGGAATAGTTAACTGACGTCCCCATAAACGTCGATTAACGGTAATCAACCCCTCCAAAATAAAACTATCGTATAGTCTACGACAAAGAACTAATATTTTCAGTCGGCAACACAGTCTATGGGGAAAACATGGGAAGTCTGGAGCGAATGTTCAATCCCAAGGTCATAGCGATGATAGGGGCGACTGAGAGGGAAGGCTCGGTAGGCCGCGCCATAATGGAGAACCTTCTCAAAGTAAAGGATGAAAGAAAAATCTACCCCATAAACCCTAATAGAGAGAAAGTTCTAGGGCTGAAATGCTATCCAAGTATAAAGAACGTCCCAGAGCATGTTGACTTGGCCATTATAGCGACACCTGCGAAAACAGTTCCAAAGATACTTGAAGAATGTGGAGAAGTCGGAGTAGAAGGAGTAGTAATAATTTCAGCTGGATTCAAGGAGACTGGAGAGAAGGGGAAGAAGCTTGAGGAAGAATTAGCCCGTATAAGAGAGAAGTATGGGATAAGGGTTCTCGGCCCCAATTGTTTCGGATTCATAAGACCTCACCTTAATCTGAATGCAACATTCTTTCTTAGAAGCCCCGAGCCTGGCCAGATAGCGTTCATCTCCCAGAGCGGCGCCCTAGGCTCAGCCATCCTCGATTGGGCTATCAGTTCCCATATAGGGTTCAGCCTATTCGTCTCGGTAGGCTCAATGATGGATATAGACTTCGGGGACCTAATAGACTTCCTCGGAGAAGACCCATACACAAGAAGCATCCTAATCTACATGGAAAGCGTCGGAAACGCTAGAAAATTCATGAGCGCGGCGAGAGGATTCGCGAGAACAAAGCCCATACTCGTAATCAAACCTGGAAGGTCGAGCGCCGGAGCGAAAGCAGCCATATCACATACAGGGTCGATGGCTGGAAGCTACGAAGTCTACGACGCCGCCTTCAAGAGAGTGGGAGTGGTAAGAGTCGACGAGATAGAAGACTTATTTAACTGTGCAAGTGTTCTAGACTCAAGATATCTTCCAGCCGGCCCTAGACTCGCAATTGTAACAAACGCTGGGGGGCCAGGGGTTATCGCTGCAGACTCTATCACGGAGAATAAGGGGAAGTTGGCGGAGCTCTCTAAGGAGACTCTAGAGGAGTTGAACTCCTTCCTTCCGCCTTACTGGAGTCACGGTAACCCAATAGATGTTCTAGGAGACGCCGATGTTGAGAGATACATACGTGCAGTTAAGGCATGCTTAAACGACCCAAACGTCGACGGCATAATAGTTATTTATACTCCTCAAGGCGCGGCGAAACCCGATGAACTAGCCGAAGCAATAGTGGAAGTTGTTAAGGAGAAGATTAAGCCTGTTCTAACCGTATGGATGGGGGGAGAAGATATCCAAGAGGCTAGGAAGATTTTCTATCGCAGTAATGTGCCAACCTATGATACACCTGAGAAAGCTGTAAAGACCTACATGTACATGTACAAGTATAAGAGAAATCTTGAACTCCTCTACGAGACCCCGCAGGAGCTTCCAATCGATATCTCGCCGCCGAAGAATCATCTTAAGATACTGATTAGGAAGGCTCTGAGAGAAGGAAGAAGAGTCCTCACCCAAGATGAAGCAGACAAATTCCTAGATGTTTATAGAATACCGAGAGCAAAAGGGGAATTGGCTAAGAATATTGGGGAAGCATTAACTATAGCTAGATCAATAGGATATCCCGTTGTCCTGAAGATCATTTCACCTGACATTGTACATAAAACTGATGTGGGAGGAGTGATGGTGAACATTAACACAGATGAGGAATTGAAGAAAGCATACATTAAATTAATAGATAACGTTAAACAGAAGATACCGAATGCTAGAATAGATGGAGTCTATGTCCAGAAAATGGTAAAACCCATTGACTACGAATTGATTATTGGGTCAAAGAAGGATGTAGACTTTGGGTCAGTAATCATGTTCGGCTGGGGTGGAGTAGGAGTAGAACTGCTTAAAGATTTCTCAATAGGCCTTCCACCCCTGAATCAGACACTCGCCCGCAGGATTATTGAAGAGACGAAGGTATATGAAGTCTTAGAGAAGGGGTTGAGAGGTAGACCTCCAGCAAATATGCGGGAACTCGAGGAGATTCTTGTAAAGTTCTCAAACATGATAGTAGACTTTCCTGAGATAAAGGAGATGGATATAAATCCATTTGTAATATCTGATGGCAAAGCATACGCAGTCGACTCTAGAATAGTATTAGACCCTGATGCCTTGAAGTGTAAAGACCCTTACTGCCACCTAGTTATCATGCCCTATCCAACGAAGTATGTGATGCCTTGGAGACTTAAAGATGGAACACAAGTACTGCTACGACCTATAAGACCTGAGGATGAACCTCTAGAAGCTGAACTCATAAAAGGATTCTCCGAGGAGACAAGCAGATTTAGATTCTTCCAAGTCATTAAAGATATCACTCATGAAATGCTCGTTAGATTCTGTAACATTGATTACGACAGAGAGATGGCGATAATCGCTGAATACACCGAAGATGGTAAGAGAAGAAACGTTGGCGTGGGGAGGCTGATAATGGAGCCTGATAGAAAGCGTGGAGAGTTCGCCGTAGTGGTTGCAGACGACTTTCAGGGAAGAGGGCTTGGAACAAAGCTCATAGACATATTGATAGGAATCGCGGATGAGAAAGGGCTGGAGACTATGTATGGAATAGTGCTCCCAGAAAATGAGAGAATGATAAAGCTATGCAAGAAACTTGGATTCGACATAAAGTATGGGCCTGAAGAAGTTGTCGTTGAGCTGAGACTTAAAGGGAGGAGGGAGGTTCCCGTAGTTGAGGCTGCGGCCAGAACTATGAAGAGAGTTTATCTGAAGGCTAGGCCGCCTAAGCCGCGCAGCTCAGAGCAGACTTAAAGTGCTGTCAAGATGAGGATCTGGATAGATATACTTAGCCCTAAGCAGCTTTGGATGTTTACTAGTCTTGCCCAAGTATTGAGGTCTAGGGGGCATGAAGTTCTCTTAACCTCTAGGAGGTATGAGCAGCTGGACAGGCTTCTCGACACAGTGTTTAGAGATTGGAGTATTCTTAGGATTGGGAGGTGGGGTGGTAAAAGCCTTGAGGGAAAGCTTAAGGCGAGCGCTGAACGTCTCCTAATGCTGCTGGACACCGTGCTCGAGTGGAGACCTGACACCGCCTTATCAAGCGGCTCAATAGAGGCTGCACGAATAGCTTACGGATTGAGGATTCCTCATCTACTCGTTTCCGATACACCTCACTCACCCGTGAATAGGCTTAGCGCCCCCATCTCCCACCGTGTCCTAACCCCCTGGATAATCCCTAAAAAGGAATGGATTCAAGCAGGCGCGCCCCCAAGTCATATAAGATACTACAAAGCATTAGACCCCTGGTTCTGGCTCAGAGAGTTTAAACCCGATAAGAAGGTTTTAGAGGAGCTTGGACTTGAGGAGAATAGATATGTTCTGCTCAGAATGCCTGAGACCGCCGCAGCCTATCTCACCGAAAGCGACGAAGAATTCCTACACAAGATTTCAATGCTTCTTAAAATATTAGATGACTTAAAGCTTCTCATTCTGTGTAGATACGGTGAACAGACTAAGGCCGCGGAAAAGATACTCGGCGGCGACCCCAGAGTCTTGGTAGTGAGCAGACTTCTCCCAGGCTCTTCGATAATCTATTTCTCAACACTCTTTCTAGGTGGAGGAGGAACGATGAGCCAGGAGGCAGCCATCCTCGGCGTTCCAGCATTCTCAATCTATCCAGGGAAGCTTCCAACAGTTCTAAGATTCCTATCTTCACGGGGACTCCTAAAACATTATAGAAATATTGGGAGAATGGTTAAGGAGGTTAGAAAAGTTTTGAAGAGGATTGATTATGTTAGGAAGGAGTGGATGCGGAGGGCTGAGAAGCTTAGAAAGCTCATGAAACCCCCTGAAGAAATTGTGGTAAGAGAAGTTGAATCCCTATCAGGATAGTTTTCCACGAAGGTATTCAAGTTCGTTGGAGAGTCTCTTATGAGATTCCCCTATCCTCTTATAATGTTCTCCAGAGATCTTCCTGAAGCTAGATCTCCCTATGCTTCCCGTCAAGTAGCTGTGGGTAGCAAGCCAAAGCGACTCAACATCGCTTTCAATTCTTCTTGATGCTTCGGCCAAGGATTCCAGATGTTCTCTAAGCTCCGGCTTGCTTTTCTTCAGCTCCCCTGCAAGTGACGCTATTCTCCCAGCATATCTTCTTACACTGCTTCTAAGCTCAAGTATTCTCGGCCTAATGTATCCCTTGTCAAGGATTTTACGTGTCGAGATTAGGTCCGCTATCCTCTGGCATGCGGCGCTGAGTTCATCAGCCTCACTTACAAGCTCCAGCAAAGGCTTCTCCTCCTCCGAAACAATTCCAGCCCTTCTCCTAGCATAGATTGAGCCAACGGCTCCCAAAGCTATTGCGGCCAAGACCCCTCCCCACAGATATGGAAGTATGGAGAACCTGCTTGGAAGAGGCTTGTAATCGAGTTGGACATAGGTTTTCTCAGCGTTGAATGGGTCTATGTGGTCGAATGTGTAGGAGAGCTGGAGACACTCTGGATAAATCTTCTGGAGGCTCTCGGGTTCAGGTGTTGAGGACAGAAGCTCAGCCGCCCTTAGATTCACGGTGAGGTCATAGACCCTTACCGTCAGATTCATGGGAAGAAGGAGGTAAACTCTTAGAGCACCGTCTGATTCCTGTATGAGCTTGGAGCTTTCCGGAATCCTGAATCTCGCCTCAACAGTTTCATACTCACCTCGGTTAAGGCTTCTCCTCAGATTTATTGTTAGAGCACCTTTATCCCTATCATAGTCATTTCCAACCTCACCTAAAGCATCCTTCGTCTCGATAAGCCCGGAGCCTGAAGGTAATGTAAGTTTCACAGAGCTTAGAGCTCTCCCCCCACTGCTTCTAAGCTTCATGACGAAGTCCACTATTCTAGTCGGATACTCTATAGTCATCTTGGCGTAGCTTATGTCTAGTAGTCTTAGGTTTCTGCTGTTGAAGGTTACTGTGAGGCTTTTAGGAGTTTCAGAAGATGTGTCAATGTCTCTGCTGGCTCCTGAGAGTTTATCCTTCAGCTCTCCAGTTTTTAGGAAGGCTGGGGAACTATCGCTTATAACAGAGCCTGAAGGCAGGATAACCTTTACAGATAGTTCATCAACTTTCTCGCTGGTTACAGGATTGAGTGAGAGCTCGAAGGTAAACGCCCCCTCCTGAGTTGTCCGAATTATGTCTCTGAAAATCGTTGTCAGATGAACCACACTACCTGAAGTTGAGTGAACCTTTATCCAGAAGAGTTTCTCACCTACCTCCAGGGTTGGGTTAGGGTCTTCTGGAGACCTATAGTTCACCAAGTATCTTACCAAGTTGGATGGGAAACCTATTGCTGTAACATCGCCCGTCCTCGGCACAGTGTCAGAGACATAAATTAAACCATAGTTATTGACCTGTACTATTCTCTGAGCGGTTGTCTGCTGCGCCGATACCGTGAGTAGAAGCGGTGTTAGAAGAAGGAGAGGGAGTAGGATGAGAACTACCTTGACCTGGGGCTTCAAAGCTCTTCACCGGCTCTCTGGGTTCGGCGGCCTCCTCATTATTTAAGCCTACCCCAGCCTTCTCCAAGATTGCCTGAGCTATCTCCTCCCTAGTCTTCCCCTCCGTCACTATTCCGAGGCTGCGGGCTACCTCTATGAGCTTCTCGTCGCTGGCTTTCACCGCCTCCTCCACAGCCTTTTCCTCAGAGGCTGCTAACGCTTCCTGAAGCTCTCTCGAAGCCTTCTCGTACTCTCTTCTAGCTTTAGCGAGAGCCTTCGCGATCTCGGAGAGCTTTTCAGGCTCCCATAGCACTAGGACTAGGAGGATTACGGCGACGAATATCCACTCAACTCCCTGTATCACCCTCCTTCCCCAACCTCACCTAAAGTCTCCTCGCATTAGAGTTTTTCTACCGCTCTCTCAGCAGATTAACCTAAACTCCGCTGAAAAGGTTTCTTCCAGCCTTCACGTAAATCTATTGCATCCCCCTAAAAATGTTAAGCCTCTCATCTAAGACAAAGAGTCTCAATTATCCCGTAACTAATGTTTATTCATCAGTTAAAGGTGGATAGTTCCATTATTTTCATCAAATTTAATAAATAGTGGCATTTCCTTAGAAGTTTTCCAGAACCATTGAAATAGAGCGTTGCATTGTTTTATTCCGTAGTCTCCTTTTATGAGTAAGGCTGCATTTATGTCAGGTTCATCATTGATTGTTGGGAGGAAAAGGAGGGCCATCTCATCATTCATTACAAGTCTTGTTAGGGTATTAGGTCTAAACCTGATTTTAAGTTTTGTTTGACCCTTGATTAAGGAAGACAGGTTCTTCAAAGCTTTCGGGGAATCCTCTGTCTCTATCATCAAGCCCTCTGCTTCTGAAATTTTTTCTTTTAAAACTTTACTAAGAAATTCATATAAATCATGGAACATTATTCTAAAAGCTCCACCTTTTCCAAGTAAAATTTCTCTAAAGTAGTCCATCATTAGATGAAGTGATTTTACTACTGATATTTGTTCAGAAAGCATTACTCTTAAAAATAATTTCAGAGGAATTTCTCTTTCAAAGGAATGTTGAATGAGGTAATCACTAAACTTTAGTGAATCCGCTACCTCGTTTACGATTCCTGATATGAGTAATCCTTGAGATGTTAGGCGATATTGTTTGCCTATGATTCGTACTACTATGCCGAGGTTTCTCATCATTGTAAGGGTACGGTGAACCTCCTGAACGGGTAAACCGCTTTTCCTCGATAGCTCTGTCAGAGTCAGAGGCTGCGATAAAAGAAGTACCTCGAGGAGGCGGAGTCTCCTCTTATTGCCTAGGAGCTTAAATATCAGCGCCTCTCTGCGCAGCGTCTCCATTCCAACTTTCGACAAATGACGTTATCCGATTTAACGATTTTTATCCCTAGAAACTTCGATATAGAACTACGTATTTTTGGGGAGTGGTTTCTCGTCTGTCAGCACGATCGCGGTGCTTCTCCAGCTCTTCATAAACGCTTTTGTTAAATTGAATAGGGCTTCATGGACCTTACCTGAATAGAATCTGAGACCTTCGACTCCACGCTCCCTAAGTCTTTTTTCAACATCTTTGGAGAAAAGCTCGGAGGGGAGGATGGATTTTGAGCCTACGGCGAAGCCCCAGATGGAGGCGAAGGACTTTACGTAGACGGAGTAGGAGCATGTTTTGGGAAAGACCTCGCCTAGGGTTCGCTCTATTGAGAGAAAGATTTGGGGGGAGTGTGAGAGAGAGGAGGCTTGGGTAACGAGGATTCCGTCGGGGGAAAGCTTCCGCTCGGCAATCTCGTAGAATTCCTTGGTGTAGAGCTTTATCGCAGGCCCCCATTCAACCGGGTCTGTTGCATCTAGGATTATTACGTCGTAGGAGTTGTTGGGCTGTTTTGAGAGGAATTCTCTGCCCTCGGCTATTATGAGTTTAAGCCGCTTATCCTCGAAGGCTCCCTGAGACCATGAGGGGAGATGCCTTCTAGTAATCTGGATGAGCTCCTCGTCGAGGTCGACCATCGTAAGCTCCTCAACCTCCCGGTATCTCTCGACCTCACGTATCGTGGCACCCTCGCCTCCACCTATCACCAGCACCCTCCTCGGGTTTGGATGCGTGAGCATGACTGGATGGACGAGGCTCTCGTGATACACGTGTTCATCGACTTCCGCCGACTGGAGGAGGCCGTCGAGAACCAGGGCGAGGCCATAATCCCTCGTCCTAACAACATCAACTTTCTGGTAGCGGGTTCTACCCGAGTAGATTATCTCCTCGATACCGTAGAGTACGGCTAGGGTCTTGGTGACCCATTCCATTATGTAGGTTGAGGGGCGGCTACTCAATCTTCTCAGCCACCTCGATGAGGCCGCGCCTCATCTCTGTGACACTAACCTTCTCAGGCCTATACTGGGAGACCACATACTCGTAGGCCTTCCATGGGTCTGTATTTTCTCCACAGGTGAAGATGTCGAGTGCAGCGTAGCCGTATTCGGGCCAGGTGTGGATTGAGAGATGGGACTCCGCAACAGCGATTACAACGCTGACGCCTCCGCCAGGCTCAAAAACGGTGTGAAACTCTCCTAGATAGGTGGCTCCAGAGATCCTGACAGCCTCCCTGAGAACTCTACGAGCGAAGTCGAGATCTAGCAGTAGCTCTGGTGGACAGCCGTGCATCTCGGCCACCAGGTGCCGCCCCAGAATCCTCATCCCCGCCACTCAGACTCTCACCTCCGAAGAGCCCGCAGAAACCATGAGCTCCTATCTTAAAAATAAACCCCTCCCCTCGGCGGGGCACAGCCTCACGGGCCCGGGGGGATTTGAACCCCCGATCTGCGGCTTAGGAGGCCGCCGCCTTATCCATTCTAGGCCACGGGCCCTCTAACTCTCTGACCTAGGTAGATTGCTTTATATGTTATTTTTTAGGGGAGAAACTTGAGGTAGTCTCGGGGATTGTTGACGAATATCTGGGTTATCAGCTTCTCATCCCATCCCATCTCCCTCAGCCGTGGAACGATTACCCTTGGGAGATAGTCTAGGCCTGGGCCGCCTCCATAGGACTTGAAGTAGGTTTTCCTTCCCATATCTGTCGACATCATTACTTGGCCGCTGAACCCATCCTCAATCAGCTTCTCGATGCACTTTATCCTCTGCTCCTCGGTTATGCGGTATTTCACCCGCGCAAACTTGTCGAAGCTCACGTTAGCTTCCCTTTCAAGAATCTTTCTCAGAAGCCATAAATCCATGTTTTCATCCATGTGGAGTAGGAGAACCTTCCTAAGGTCGGCTCCCTCCCGCTTCAGTATCGACAATATCTCTAGACCCATGGTTCCATAGGTTGTGTGAACCTGTATAGGCGCCCCTGTCTCCACGGAGGCTATTGCAGCAGCTCTAAGGCAGCGCTCTTCAACTGGGAATATGGTGAAGTAGCTTGCGGCAACCTTTATCGCCCCAGCCTTATACTCTGTTTCATCCATCCCTTCGCGAATATCTTTAATCATTATCTCGGCCAGCTCTTTTACATCGAGTTTTAGGAGATTCTCGTCGAATGACTTAGCCGTGTAGAATCCCGTTACAGCGATTATGTTTACGTGTGGAACCCTTCTAGCTATCTCAACCATTCCTTCAACGTTTCGCCCATAGTTTATCGGGGTTCCCTCCACTATTGTTTTCCCACCAGCGGAGGCAAAAATCTCCAACTCCTTAACAGCATTGTCAACACTCTCCATAATTATCTCCCTGTCTCCCTCCGAGAAAACCTTCGGAGGATTCGTCAATAGATGCTCATGCACCAGTGTGAATCCTAAACTGTCTTCATCTCTTGCTCCAAGAATTGTTAAGGCCTTCAAGGCGATGTTTAGTGAGGATTGTTCCTTATTTACGTTTTTAGGTTACATAGAATAGAAGTGAGGCTATTACTGCGCCGGCTAAGGTTGAGAGGAAGTTCACGGTATGAGTGTTTATGACCCCGACCCCGCTTATCTTCTCAGCCTTTCTTCCACAGTGCATGGGGTTTTCGGTCTCCTTCCCACATACGACGCATCGATAGTGTGCCTGAACAGTTCCTCCGAGAATGCTGTCTATGGTTACTCCTATTAAGCCTGCTATGTAGAGGCTTGGAATAAGCCTTACTTTACCGCATATCGAGAGTATCGCGGCGAATATTGAGAGAGCGAGGATGCTTGCCAGATAGCCGTAGGGAGAGACGGCTCCAGGAGTTCCTCTGGGGACCTTCTTCATCGAGACTATGAGCCTAGGATTTCTCGGATAGAGAAGCCCTATCTCGGTTGCAAGCGTGTCCGCAAAAGCTGTTCCAACCGCGCCGAGATATGCGGCGAGATATGGGTTGAAGCAGCTCTTGTTGCTGAGGATGTTTAGTGTTGCTGCTGAGGCTGCTACTATTCCATTAGCGGCAACGTTTCTCCATCCTCGAACCCACTCCTTATCAATCACCTCTATCCTGAAGTATCTTACCCTGAGCCAGGTGGCGGCAGAGGAGAGGACATAGAATACCAATAGCAGTATGAAGAACTCTCTTCCACCGAAGATGTATATTGAGAGACCTACTGGAACTGAGGCTATCACTCCCTTCAAGTTGAGTATTCTAAATCTCAGTGAGAGCACTCCGATTAGCCCGACGACTGCAAGGGCTTCCACGATTATCTCGATGGAGGGAAGCGGCAACTATTCAGCACCTTCTCCTAGAATAGACCTAATTCTCTCAACATTTTTCAGACTTACTTCAACTTGAGTTTTCTCCAAGAGGTTTCTTATCGAGATTTTCTGCTCACGTTCCTCTTTTTCTCCAACTATTACTAGATACTTCATTCCCGCTTTAAGGGCGTAGTCTATTGCTGCTGGAACACGTTTTCCAGTCACCTCCACCTCTAGGGGAATATTATTTTCTCTGATTATTTGGGCGACTTTCATGATATAGTTTTTCGAGACATTTGGGATTCCTACGAGGAGCGTGTTCGGCCGCTTAGGTTTGACCTTTAGGTTTTCTTTGCTGACCATGTATTGAAGTATTCTTGTTATCCCTATTGCGCATCCTACTCCAGGTGTTGGTCTTCCTCCGAAGAGTTCCACGAGCCTGTCATAGCGTCCTCCACCGTTTAAGGATATACCTATATCTGGAACACTTTGCTCAAAGATGAATCCTGTATAGTATTCGAGTCCACGTGCAAATCCTGGAGATACTATGATTTTAGCCTCTACTCCACCTTCGACGGCTAATTCAACTATCTCTCTCAGTTCTTGGAGCATTTTTCTCGGCTCATCCCATGGAGAAAGGATTTGAGACGCTTCTGAAACTATTTTTGACATGTCTTCTCCCTCGAGGTTTATTAGCTTTCTCACAGCTTCTCTCCCCTCCTCATCTACATCCTTCTCAGCCATGAGTTGGAAAGCCTCCTCAACGAGCTTCCTATCAATCATCGTGAGAATCGCGTCCTGGGTTTTCTCCTCAACCTTGTAGTAGGATAGGAGGCTTCTGAGAATTCCAACGTGTCCGACCTTAAAGTATTGGCCGGTTAGTCCCAGCCTCCTAAAGACCTCGAAGCTTACCTGAAGTATCTCCGCGTCTGCCAGCGGGTCTCTGCTTCCGAACAGCTCGAATCCCCCCTGCCAGAATCTACGCTTTCTCCCCCACTGTGGCTCATCATATCTATAGCAGTCGGCTATGTATCCGAGTCTTAGAGGAAGCGGAGCGACCTTAAGCTTTGTTGAGAGTAGGCGTGCGACGGAGGCCGTTACCTCGGGTCTGAGGACAAGCCTTCTACCAGCCTTGTCATAGAAGTCGAACATCCTCTCACGTATCTCCTCCCCCGACTTCGCCGCAAACAACTCATAATACTCAACAGTTGGGGTCTCTATCTCAAGGTATCCATAGAGCCTGAAGACATCTCGGATAACACCCTCTATCCTCCTCTTCAAAGCCATCTCCTCGGGTAAAAGGTCATCCATACCACGCGGCGGCTCCAACAACATTCCCACACAAGGGGAAAACGCTCTCCTATTATTCTTTTTCCATAGCGAACAATATTTCTAGAAGCCTAGCAAATGAAAAACGAAGCATGGACGAGCATGTTTTCGGACCTGTTCCCTCGAGACGCTTAGGCAGATCTCTAGGTGTCAACAATATTCCAGCTAAAATCTGCTCTTACTCATGTATATATTGTCAGGTTGGGGTGACGACGAGACTATCTGTAGAACGTGAAGAATTTTATCCAATTGACATGATAGTTCGAGAGGTTCTAGATTATTTAGAGAAGTTGAAAGGCGACGTAGACTATGTTACATATGTTCCTGACGGTGAGCCTACTCTTGACATAAATCTAGGGAGAGAGGCAAGGCTTCTTAAGAAGAAGATTGAAACTCCATTAGCTATAATTTCAAACGGCTCACTCCTCTTCAGAGAAGACGCGAGAACAGATTTGATGGAGTTTGACTTAGTCTCAGTTAAGATGGATGCTGTAAGAGAGAAAATATGGAGAATCATTAATAGACCTCACCATAGCTTAAGCATCGACAGGATATTGGATGGTGTCAGAAGATTTGCGAAAGAATTCAAGGGAACGCTAATAACTGAGACTATGCTCCTTAAGAACCTAAACGATGACTTGGAAACGATAACCGAGGTCGCGGACTTTATATCGGAGTTAAAGCCGTCTAAAGCATACATAGCTATTCCAACGAGGCCTCCAACCGAGGAATGGGTTAGAGGAGCCGATGAGGAGAAACTCGTTGCAGCCTTCGAGATTTTCAGGAAAAGAATCAAAGACGTTGAGCTTCTAACAGGATATGAGGGAGCGGAATTCACATTACTGGGAGACCCGATCAAAGCATTTCTCGCAACGATATCTGTCCATCCACTAAGAGTAGACTACGCTCTCAAAATACTCTCAGATAAAATACAAGAACCTGAAAAAACGCTGGAAAATCTGCTAAACCTAGGCAAGATAAAGATAGTAGAATACAGGGGAACAAAATTCATCTTGAGAAAGCTTTGAGAGAAGTGTGGGGCCGCTGGGATTTGAACCCAGGACCTCGCGGGCCCGAGCCGCGAATCATAGCCATGCTAGACCACGGCCCCTGTTTTTTGTTTCCCGCTTCTATTTTTTAGTTTTTAGGAGGTTATTGGGGCTTCTTCCGTTATCATCGCGTTTATTATTATGTCGTGTTTGGCGAGTTGTTGGAGTATTGGTTCGGGGTCTAGGTATTCGGGTGGGTATACTCCCCGCGCCTTTATCTCTCCTCTCCCTATCATTAGCGCTGTTACGGCTGGTGGGGTTCCAGTTAGGTAGGCTGTCGCGGTTGTGTCGAACTCTTTGTAGGCTTTCTCGTGGCTCATAAGGGTGTAGAGAACCATCTTCCCATGCTTCTTGTTCTTCTTGCCCTCCACCTCAACCACTATCCCAGCGTATCCCGATATTTTTCCTATTAGCTCCTCCGGCTCTGGGAGAACCGCGTAGAGAACCTTCGCTGGAGAGATCTCCTGTCCATCAACTCTCACCTTCTTCTTGCTTAGCAGGCCTAGGACTTTAAGCACCTTCAGTATTTGGACGACGTCTGATGGTATGAAGAGCTTGAAGTCAACGTATTTGACTTTTTTAATGTATTTCGGTACCGTGAAGACCTCTTCGTGAGAGACTGCGTAGACTGGTAGTCTTCCAACTGGGGGTGGGAAGTCGTATTCCTCATAGCCGCTTAGAGGTGGAAGCCTTCTAAGCCTTCCGTTCTGGTAGATGTATGCGCTCTCGGAGAGCTCGTTGAAGTAAACCTCCTTCGAGAATAGAGGCGTTAGATGAGTACGCATCCCCTTGATTATGCTGCTCTCACAGTCTCGAATCTTTATCGAAGTGGTTTTTCGGAGATAGTTCGACCCGTATCGTGCCAGGATATTCGATATCCCAGGGTCTTCACCCATGCATATTATCGCCGTTAGTCCCTGGTCTTTGAATTTTCTGTGAAATTCTAGTTGCTCGTCTGTGTCATCGCTTGCTAGGTCTATGTAATGGGCTCCAGCGGCTAGGCATGCCTTCATTAATTGGATGTTAAATCTCGGTAGTGTAGCGTTTATGAGCACATCCACGTTTTTTGCAAGCTTGGCTACTTGACTGATTTTCGACGCGTTTATCCGTTTTGGGATTACTTTTCTTCTCCCGGTTTCGGCGGCGACTCTCCGTGCTCTCTCAAGGCTTTTGTCGGCTACGATGAGTTCCTCTACTTCTTCGCTTCGTGCCAAGTGTCTTGCGATAACCGAGCCTACTGCTCCTACCCCTACTATAAGGGCTTTCAAGCGTTTAGCCACGCTCCAGGGAGCCTCTCAAGCCCCCCTCATCCAGAGCCTTCACATTCTACCTCCATTCCAGCAAGTCTTCCTAGAAGGAATACTCTCCAGTCTAAAAAAGGTTCACGTCATCTTATATACCCTCATGCTCCCTCAATTCTAGGAGCTATCAGGTATTCAAGCTTGCCTGAGGGGATGGGGAATCCCAGTTTTATAGGCTTGTTTGTTGAAAGCTCCATCACCATCTCATCGCTTAGGCTCGAGGCAGGTCTAACTATCTTGTCTAGGTAGTTTATGCTGAAGTGTGCCCAGACCTCTTTGTCGGCCTCAATGTCATATACCGCTGCACCCATCTTTGTCAGCTTTGTCTGGACTGTTCCAAGCTCGCCCTTTGCGAGGAATGCTACCTCTTCAGGCGTTATGGTTATCTTAACGTAGTCGCTTACGACGGCGCTGTCTTTAACCGCGTCCTTAACCGCGTCCACGTTTACCCTGGCCTTGGCGTCGAATGCTAGGCTCGGCACAGCGCTCCTCGCCTCAACCGTCTCCAAAGTGTTTAACGTGAACGTCCTCTCCCTAGAGCCTGTAGCGTCCACAAGAGTTATCGTAAGCTTCTTGGCTTGGTCATCGTAGGATAGTGTTAGGCTTTCACCCTTCTTAGCCCTCTTTAGAAACTTCATCAACTCGGAGATGCTTAAAGTCATCTGAAGCTCTCCACTACACTCATACTCTTCAGCGGCGGAGTTGCTTAACTCGAAGTCGACGAGGGAGATGTGGGCAGGGTCCATCGCTATGAGTCTAATTCCTTCAGATGTGAGCTTGAATGTTCCTTCATCTACTACTGCTTGGATAGCCTTCACTAGGTCTGAGAAGTAGTCTGCGCTCGGTAGACGCATCCTAAACGACATAACCCTCTTCTCCTACCTCTAGTTTCACGGGCAGATTATTATATGTTGAGGTTGGGGAGAAGCAGGAAAGGCTTCCAGCAGCAATATCGGGAAAACTTTAGAGTCATACCGAATAATAGATATACTGGCTTATTCCGTGGTTAGGGTGCCTGGCGATGGTCATGGAGCTTAGATTTGAGCTTGAGGGCTATTTGGAGCTTACGGCTGAGGCGGAGAAGGCTCTCGAAGAAATCAAGGAAGCAGTTAGAGAAGCAAATGAAGCGTTCAGGAAGGGTGCTAGGGGAGAGGCTGAGGAGACAGCGATTATAGAAGAGTTCAAGACAGAGGATAGGAGAATAAAGATTAGAATAGTTTCGGGTAGAGGTGTAAGGGCACACGACGCTCTCCTAAGATTCAAGAACATTCTCGCAGGGAAAACTGGGCCTAGGAAGAAGATTGGTGTCAGAGACGTTGTGGCAGAGGTTCTAAGAATAGAGGTTGGGGGAAAGCATGTAGGCGTCGAGGAGGCTGAGAGACTGTTGAAAGGTGTCGCCGAGGTAGGGGGGAAGGATGGGAAACTTCTCCTAGTCTTCAGAAACCTAACCGACCACGACATAAGGGACAGAGTAGTCGATAGAGCTATTCGATTGATCAGGGTTGAGGAGAAGGTTGAGGTCGAGGAGGCTGGAAAGCTAGCGCCCTTTGGAACGGTTCTGAAGAAGGGGGCTGAGAAGCCGTTTAGGTTTGGTGGAGAGGTTGCCGCCGAGGCTGAGAGGCTTGGATGGGCTAAGAGGTATCCTGGAAGAGGTCAGTGGATATTTACTCCACCTATGACCGCTCTGCTTCGAGCACTCTCAGAGCTCCTAATAGAGAGGGTTGCGAAGCCTCTCGGATTCAAGGAATGGATGTTCCCAAGACTCATGCCCATGGAGGTCTTCAAGAAGCTATCAACCTACGTCGAGCACCTGCCAGAAGGGCTCTTCTACGTATGCGCTCCACCGAGAGACCCCTCAGCCTTCGAAGAATTCAAACGCGAATATGCGCTCAGGAAAGAGGTTAGAACCGATCTCCTGAAGAAGATTCTCCAGCCCCCAGGCTATGTTATGGAGGCTGTCCAGTGTCCACCCTTCTACCAGTTCTTCAGCGGCGAGATGGTGAGGCTTGAAGACCTGCCTGTCAAGGCTTTCGACCTGCTTGGTGGATGGACTTGGAGGAACGAGGCTGGAGGAGTTGAGGGACTTGTACGCACCAACGAGTTCTGGCGGATGGAGATGGTCTTCCTATCGGCACCTGAAGAGGTCACCGAGATAAGAAATAGGGTGACAGACCTAACCGTTGAACTCGTCGATAAAGAACTTGACATGGAGTGGAGGATAGTTGCCGGGGCACCATTCTTCCTCTCACCCCAAGAAGCCGCTAAACGCATGATAGATGTCTCGAACATAGACAAGGTTCCAACACTAGATGTGGAGGTTTATCTCCCCTACAGAGGTGATAGAGACAAGGCCGAGTGGCTTGAGATATCCGCCGCCAGCGTTCACAGAGACTTCTACGTCAAGAACTTTAGAATAAAGGAGGCGAAGGGGAGGCCGATATGGACTGGATGTGTTGGACATGGGATAACTAGGTGGGCTGCTGGATTCCTCGCACGCCACGGATTCAACTTCGATGACTGGCCTAAAGCCGTTAAAGAGAAGATTGGAGAGCTTCCAGAGCCACCGAAGACCCTAACCTAAGGCGCGTACCTAAATACATCATTTATGTTCCCACGGATGTTAGAAATGTTTCATTATTTAGACCTCGAAGTATTTCTCATACTCCCAGTCGGTTATTCTCCTAGAAGCGTATTCACTCCACTCCTCTCTCTTAAGCTTCAGGAAGTTTTCTCCAGCGACTCCTAGGGTGTCTCTAAGCAGGGAGTCTTTCTCAAACGAGTCCAACGCCTTCTCCAGACTCGGTGGGAGGGTTGGAAGCTCCCTATATGATCCACTTTCATAGATGTCCTCTTCTATTGGTTCTGGAGGATCTAAGTTTCTCTCAATTCCATCGAGCCCAGCGACTAAGAGTGCCGTTAACAGGAGGTATGGATTCGCCGATGGATCCGGCGCCCTATACTCTATCCTTGCGCCATTCATGTCCGCGAACTCCGGAATCCTTATCAGGGCGTCTCTATTCTTCATCCCCCAGTAGATGTATTTCGGAGCCTCGAATTCTCCAAGCCTCTTATACGAGTTCACGGTTGGATTCGCTACCGCGGTTATCGCGTCGACATGCTCGAAGACTCCGGCTATGAAGCTCTTCGCAAGATCCGATAACCTATATTGATCACTCTCATCAAAGAATACGTTCTCGCCATCCCTCCAGAGGCTTAGATGGATGTGGAAGCCGTTTCCAGGCTTTCCATAGAATGGCTTCGGCATGAAGGAGACCTTCAACCCCTCAGCCTCGCATACAAGCTTAATTATGTTCTTCGCTAGAAGTGTTTTATCGGCGATCCTCAACCCCTCGTCATGGAGTATGTCGACCTCGTTTTGACCTGGGCCGACCTCGTGGTGGCCCATGCTCCACGCGATCCTCGCCTCGGATAGCTTCTCGGCTATAGCTATCTTGATCAGGTTTGCTTTATCCCTCGGTGAGACATCGAAGTAGCTTCCGCCATCTATTGGCTCATGATCTCTGAGGATGTAGAATTCTAGCTCTCCGGCTGCCACGAGCCTGAACCCAAGCCTTTCATGAACATCCTTCAGAACCTTCTTGAGGACTGTTCTAGGATCCCCCTCGAATGGCTTTCCAGCCTTATAGACGTCGCAGAAGTAGGTCTTGATACCATTGATCATGTAGTAGAATGATGTATCTGGTATCAGCATCATATCGCTTTCAAATCTTCTCGCAAAGCCCTCTATCGACGACCCATCAAACCAAACCCCGTTTGAGCATGCCTTCTCAAACTCGTTCTTGGAGATCAGCACCTCTTTCAGCACCCCGTTTATGTCGGAGAACCTTAGACTTATGATCGGTTTCAAGGCCATTTACATCTCGGGTAAAGCTCTCATATATAAGATACGCGTCAAAGCTCTTTGAGCAATAGGGAGAGAACTAAGAAGAATACATGGGTTTAGGGTTTCCAGAGGATAGAAGCTTCCAGAGTCACCGAAGACCTAGGGCGCGTATCCAATACATCATTTTAGGAGGATTATGTTCCCCATTCCCCTCCTCCTTCTTTCAACCAGCCCCCTGCTCTCTAGGAGATCTAGCACCCTGCTCACACTTGTTTTAGAGAGACCCGTCTTCTCCGGTAGCTCGCTTTGATTAATCATTCCGCCAGCTTCCAAGATCGCCTCATACACCTTCTTCTCATCATCCTTCAAGGTCTTCGAGACCTCCTCCCAGCTCTTCCTCTTCTCCTCCAAGGATTGTTTCCAGAGAGGCTCGCCCACCCCACCGGGCCTCGATAATAGGATGAATGTCCCAGATGCTCCGAGGATTATCGAGAAGATCAAGACCACCATCAAATCCATCTGAGTATAGAATCCCGGAATCTGTGTCACTAGGGTGCTGTTTTCGCCCGTCCCTAGGTAGACGTTTATCGAGGCGGGTTGGAGGAGCTTAAGCGCTAGGATGAAGGCTGAGG
>CAYTSD010000024.1:0-19620 GCA_964440495.1 uncultured Nitrososphaeria archaeon
GACGACATAGCTGAGAGTAACTGGCAAATGCTTAAAACATCGACCATCAATGGAAAACGACAGAGACCGTGGAGAATTTCCAAATAATTTTATGGCTATATGACATAGCGGTGAGTACAAGCGAGATGACATGCGAGGACTTCTTTAACAAGATCTTCCGCCTGCTCTGGCTCTTAACAGAGGTAAACCTCACCGCCACCTGCATAATGTCCATGGTCAAAGTATGAAGGAATTGTAAAAATGTAGGCTCAGTGAGTGCTTTTACTCTTCTTTTTGCCATAGATTAGGGCTGTGGATGCGATAAGGATTATCACCGTTGCCGCATATAGGAGCAATGTGTAGTTAATGGTCTCAACGTTGGTGACTGCGTGAACTTCTCCGCCCACCGGTGCTAGCAACTGAAGTTGAAGAATAGATGCCTCATAGTCTTCAGGTTGGTCTATTCTTGCAGATGGATCCTCTACCTCTGCATCAGGGTCTGTGGGTGTTACATCTGGGTCTCCAGGTGTTACATTCGGATCTGTTACTGATGCGGACGGGTCCGTGACTCTGGCGTCCGGGTCCGTTATCCGGTGTGTTGGTGCAGTTGTAGTGCCGACCGCGTAGAGTCTGTAGTTTCTGAAGGTGATGTCGTTAATCCACTCGGAGTCTATTGTTTCACCCCAGACCATATCCCAGAGCAGGTTTCCGAAGGAGTCAAACTTAGCTATGAAGCCGTTCTCATCTCCTATGGGGAAGCTAGTAGTGTATCCTGCGAGATATATTCCCCCAACTGAATCCAAGGTTATAGAATAGCCGTCATCTTCGTCGTCCCCTCCCCATGTCCTATCCCACAGCAAATTTCCATCAGAATCAAATTTAGCGATAAAGACATCATATGGCGTATCTCCCATTAATCCGACGAGGTATACATTTCCAGCACCATCTACGACCACAGATTCTCCACGCGCCTTTCCAATAGTTCCTTCGCAATAGAATCTATCCCAAAGTAAGTCACCTGAAGGACTAAATTTCACAACAAAGGCACAGAGAATAGCAGGGTCAGAGCTCCATCCAACCATGTAAACATTACCTTGATTATCGACCGCAACCTCATATGCTGAATCGGATAGAGTGTAGTCCCAGACCTTATCCCAGAGTAGAACCCCCCTTTCATTAAACTTCGCTATAAAAGCATCTACATTCCTGCCAAAGCTATTAGTACTTCCAACCATGTAGATGTTGCCTTCCCGATCTACTGCGACGCCATAAGCCTCTTCATAACCACTTCCACCCCATGTGTGCTCCCATCCCATCTCCTGAGCATGAATTACCCCGGGAAGTAAGATCGCCGAAAAGAGAAGAAGGGCGGACAAGGCTAAAGAAAGTTTAAACAATCTGCCAGTCCTCCCGATAACTAGGGTAGATTTCCGAAGCAGACTTATAAAGCTATCGGACTAGATGCCCGACTTACCTTCATCTAGTAGAGCATCTCCCTTAGTTAGAGTTTGGATGTTAACTTCATGTTTACGCACTCATTCTTTAAGAGCGAAATGGATTGACTAAAAATTCTCATCCTTTCTAGAAATTGATCGACGAGCCTAATCTTCTCTCGCTACTCTAATAACCCTTATATCTCCCCTCCTTCAGAATCTTCGAGATACATTAAACTCTAGGCAAAACATAGACATCATATCTAAGCTCCTCGGCAAACCTCGTGGCCTGATTAATCTGACGGTCAGGTGGTTATCGCTAGACCTGAAGATGGTTATTCACTTTAAGAGGAAGAAGAGATGAGTACGGAGTATCTAGGTAAGGTTTATAGCTGTATATTAGGATTGGGGAGCGGTGAATAGGAGTGGCGAATTTCCAGGTAATTTTTAGCGGAAACGAGGATGAGCTATATCGATTTGTAATAACTTGGAAGATGATGGCTGACACTAAGAAGTATGAGGAGCGTGTTAAGCAGCTTGAAAGCCTCGAGAACAGTATTAGGAATGCTCGTGAAGAGTTGAGGAGCCTTGAGATGAGGAAGAGGGAGCTTGAGAGGGAGGTAGCTGAACTCACCTCGCTTAGGGAGGCGTTGAAGAGGGAGCTGGCCTCGATGGAGGGTGAAGGAATTCTTAAACCTCGGAGTGGAGAAGCTGCGCCCTAACCCTCGGCGGATTCCTACGCTTAGTTCTCAGAAGCCTACCACAGCATGGGCAAACCTTCCTAAACCTCCTATCATAGATGAAGAGGCCTGGACGGTCTGGGAAAGCCTTCTGACAAGCATTACAGTAATTATATCTCTCATTTCCAGAAAGATACCTAGGGCTATCCAAGTGAGGGAGAAACTCGCATAAACCTCTACAATTCTCCTTCATCGGAAAAATATCCGATAATCTAATTGATTAATTTTGGGAGAGGGTTCCCTGAAAATAAACTAGGCTGTTTCGAAGCTTGTCAAGTACTTCGACTTTATCAGGTCTAGGAGCCTTGCCTTTGCCTCTGAGATGTATGGATGTTGACGCTGCTGTTCGGGTAATGCTTGGCTAATCTCTCTCCTGGCTCTGAAGATGCCTGCACACCACTCTGCCTCGATGTCGCTTAAGGCCTCTAATACCTCCTCATCCTGTATCGGCAGGGTTGCGAACCTTCCTAGGATTATTTCTATCTGATTGCTTGTTGATTGCTGTATCTCCGTTAATTCTTCGTCGAATCTCGTGTCGTCGCTGTCTATTTGAAGCCACTTCTTAATCTTGGGGAGGGTTGAGTATGGCATGGTAAAAAGAGGGTGGGGGTGGAATTTTTGGAGCTATGCTGTCACTATTCTCAGAGCTGAGTCTCCGTCGATAACCGCTGCTCCAACCCTATGCGTGGCCACGATGCTGGTTGTGCGTTTGTTTATGTCTCTGTCAAGCTCTATTCTAAGGTCTCTAGTCACCGCGAGGCCTAGAGCCTCCTCCTTAACAAACATGAATCCATGATAGGTTGTTATCCCACCGCTTCCCGTTCCAGTCGGCAGCTGGTCTGAGACAACTATGTCTACTCCGAAGAGTCTGAGGACTTCCCCGCTCTCCACGAATGCTCTGTCTCCAGCTGCGACGAGATTTGCTCCAACATCATTCATCAGGTCTAGCCACTGTTTTGGATGAAGGAGTAAGGCGAGCCTACCCTCCCCAACATCTCTACCCTTCTCCATAATCTTCTTCTTGGCTTCCAAGACCAGCCGCCACGTCAGCCTATCATCCGATGTTAGGTCTGCCTCAGCCGTCTTCCCACCTCCATAGATTACGTCTATCCCGGAAGCTGACTGTAAGGCGTTTATCAGAACCTTGTCCTCGTTTCTTATCGCGGCGCGTTGAAGCGCTCTCTCGATTGCTTGGACTAGGTCTCCTGTCATGGACTCCATCACTGTGTCGGTTACGGTTTGAGCTGCGCCATACTCCTGTGTCTCTATCTCAACGTTATCCATCGTCTGGGCGGCATCCGATATCTCGCTTCCCTCGGTTAGGAGGCTGAAGCTCGGCGTAGTAATCCTCGTCACGACAGCCTTACTGGTCCCCCTCGGGAGAACTGCGAGACGGGTATACTTTCTTAGACCTGCCTCAACCCCCGGCGGGAGATTTATTATCGGTGGAGTCCACTGTGGGATTGTTGGAGCGGAGCTGCTTGTCAGAGATTCGCGGAGCCTACGTGCTATTGCGTCATAGTCTGTTTCACCGCCTCCAATGTTCTCCTCAACCACCTCGACGTCCATCATCTTGTAGACTTTCTCAATAGCCTTCCTAAGCTCTTCTGAGGCTTTTCTAAGTGTCTGAGCCGTGTTCTCAGACTGCTTCCTCCCATTCATCGAGGGATTCCTCCTCTTTAGAGGATTTTTGGTTTCGAGGCGTTCAAGCAGCATGAGTTTCTCAACTGTTTCAACCCTTGCTTCAGGCATTCCTGGAACAGCTACGAGGCTCAGCTCCCTAAACTCTAGTCCCCTTACGATGTTGTAGCCGTTCATGGGTTCGAGGGTGTAGTAGTCTGCTCCGAGGCTTACGTGCTGTATTATCCCCCTCCTAATCTTCTCTGCGACATCCCTGTCGACGACCACCCCCTCAAACTCTACCTGAAGCTTCTCAGGGTTCCATCGGAGGAATGCGTATCCAGCGGCTCTATCGGCTGAGACATGCTCTAAGTAGATTGGAATAGGTTTTCCTGAGAGTCTTTTGACAGCTTTCTCAAGCTCTTCAGGTGGATAGAAGTAGCCGTTCCTAGAGACCCTCGGTATCGCAACTACTCCACGTATTCTTAGCCCATCCTCAAAGGGCTCCGACTCAATCATCGGCAGCTTCATGGATTTTGGAGAGTTTTTGGCTATGCCTTGTTCTCGTCGGGTTGGAGAGGCCACCCCATACTTCTCAGAAGCTTCCTATACTCCTCCCTCGATATTCCACCCGAAGCATACGCGGCATGTATGTCGGAGAACCTTAACGTAGGTCTCTCAGGAATCCCCCAGTTAAGCTTCACAGCAGAGCTGGCAGGGTCAAACCCATGCTCAACCAGGAGTCTCGTGAAGATCTTATCCTCGACAACCCGTTTAACGTATCTCTGTATCGCTCTTACGTGGTGTTCGGCTGCTTCCACCGCTGCTCTCGCACTTGCCTCTGTAAATCCGGGTGTGGTGAACAGCTTTACCACGGGGGTTCTCAGCCCAGCCAGAATCTCATTATGTAGATACTCTATGTAGGCCTCGAACTTCGCCCTCGGGTCTATCTTAACTTCCTTTACCTCGACTTCTCTGTTTGTTACGAAGTCTTGGCCTGGTTCAAGCTGGTTGAGCTTTGGGATAACGTTCTCGGATAGCTCCTCGTCGCCGACATCCTTGAACTGGTAGATTGTCCGTGTAACATATTTCTCTAGGAGACGCTGCATAATCCACTCCATTCTCCACTTGATGTAGAGGATTCCGCTTGAGTAGAATGTTTTGTCCCTGTAGTTTATTGGCCTGGGTTCGAGGAGGGGGCGGAGCATCCCTGAGCCGAAGACCTGTGAGTCTATCTTGTTCCATGAGAAGTGTATTAGGTCTTCTCCCGGAATCTCCTCCTCAACCCCGTCTCTTAGATAGATGTAGGAGAGAACTCTTCCTGTTGACTTATCGAGTCTCGCCCTCGTTATCGAGGTTAAGGTGAATGGTCTCAGACCCACCGTTACCCCTTCCTCCCTCAGAGGCTGGAGGAAACTGTTCCCCGCCAACACAAGCTCTCTAACCACGTTGAACAATATGACATCCATCCCAACTCTTCTATTGAAGTCGTCTATCAGGTTCTTCGCATCTGGGTCGACGCTCTCTGTGTGGAAGCCTGGGCCGACTATCTGATGTGTTAGGAAGTCTATGCTTGCGGCCACGTCTGGGTCTCTCTCATAGGCTTCGACGTAGTCTCTGAAGGTTATCTTAGGATACTCGTAGAGCGATGAGCCGAGCGGATATATTGTGGACCTCGTCTTCCTCAGCCCTAGTGCCTCAGCAATCTTGGACAGCATCCCGCATCCCCTTCCAAGGCTTAGAATATTTGTCTCCAAAAATGCCTGCCGCTTAAGGTCAGCCTCGTTGAGGATTGATTTTCCGAGGGTAGTTAAGGTCAGTCTTCTCAGGGTTAAGGTTGGGAAGAGGTTTAGGTCCCGTGTAAGAGCTACGGAGAGAACTATAGCTGTTTCATCCGCCTTTGGGCTTGGACTCGACGAAGAAAGAGAGATTGTAGTGGTGCCTGAGACAAGCTTCGAGATAAATCCAGGGGACGTGGCCTTGATTTCAGGTGAGTCTGGTTCAGGTAAGACGATAATGCTTAGACTAATCTCCTCGCAGCTCTCCAAGAGCCGGGAGTTCAGCCCAGTTATCTGGAGCGGCCAGTTAGGGGTTTCAAGCGGCGAGCTGGTTGTCCATGGGGTCGGTGGAAGTGTTGAGGAGGCGTTGGAGACCCTTAGCCACGTAGGTCTCAACGAGGCCTTCATATTCCTACGCAGATTCAGGGAGCTGAGCGAGGGGCAGAGACACCGCTACCTCCTAGCGAAGGCATTCAACAGCGGCGCCAAAACGATAATCATAGATGATTTCTGCTCACCCCTCGACGAGGTCACGGCCAGAGTAGTAGCATACACCGCTCAGAAGCTTGCGAGAAGAAGAGGTCTAACATTCATAGCTGCCACAACGAGGGAAGACATCCTCGAAGACCTTAACCCAAGCCTCCACATATGCAAGGAGCTTGGAGAGAAAATCAAGATAACCCGTAGAAAACCTGTGTCAAAGCCCTGTAGCATACATAGAGAGGTGAAGATTAGGAGAACAGGTGTTGAGGCATACAAGGCTCTCTCAAGATTTCACTACATTAGCGGCAGGCTACCACCCGTTAGAAGGGTCTTCGCAGCCTATCATAGAGGAGAGGTTGTAGGGGTCATAGTCTACAGCTATCCTCTCCCAAACCATTATGCGAGGAACCTCGTCTTTCCATGGCTCAGAGATTACAGACCTAGGGAGAGGCTTAGAATAGTTAACAGGCTTTTCTCACGCATCGCGAGGGTTATTGTTCATCCAAGGTATCGTGGGATAGGGCTTGGGAGGAGAATGGTTGAGGAGACGCTTCCAAGGGCTGGGACGCCCATAGTTGAGACACTCGCCGTCATGGCACGCTACAACCCATTCTTCGAGAAGGCTGGAATGAAGAAAGTCCAGGCAAGAGGAGCTGAAAAGACTTGGAGCAAGCTTCTAAAACCTCTGGAAGACCTTGGATTTAATCTCGACTTAGCGGTAAGTAAACGATATAACGTTAGAGTGATTAAGAGTCTTGGGAAAGAGCGTGTTGCGAGGCTTAGGCGTGTTGTCGTGAGGCTTGCGGAAGCCTTGAGAAGGTCTAAGCTGAGATACATTAAGCCTAGGGTTGATGATGTAGAATCTCTTGCCGAGACTATTAAGAGATGTATTCCGAGGAGGGGGACTGTTTACCTGTATTGGGTTAGAGATGATTTTCACCGACAAAAATATCTGACACGTGAATCTCTTAGAGATGAGTGAGGTTAATCCACGTGAGATAATCGATTCTCTCTTGAGGGAGCATAGAAGGATTGTTAAGGCGATTGAGTCAGCCAAGCCTACACGTCTCGGATATCTCAGCCTGATAAATGCCCAAGCGAAGCTTCTAAAGAATCTCCTAGACTTTATCCGCGTCTTCGGAGTAGGTGAAGGTGGGGAAGACCTGGCCCAGATTCTCTCAAAGATAGCTGAGAAGAGGAAGCTTATGGTTGTTAAAACTGTGGAGGGAGATGTGGTAGCGTTAGCGGATAAGCTTGTCAGACTATCAACGGAGCTCATGCTCGAACTCGGAGAACTCGCTAAGACCGCTGTAAAGCTTAGGGGGATGCTGGAGGAGGGCGGGGAATGAAGAGGGAGGTTCTCAAAGAGATTAGGAAACTGAAGAAGGGTATGGTTGTAACGGTGAAGTGGGCTGACGCCGCCGAGATAAGGGAGCTCTCAAAGTCTAGGATAATTGACGGTAGAATCCCTGAGCCTCTCCTCAGAACGATAATGACTCATAGGGGGCGCTTCATCGGAATCCAACGTGAACCAGACTCAGGTAAGAAGTATCTCATCCTCCTATTGAAGGGTGATGGGAAGGTGAGTGTCGCCGCAATCCCCCTAGACCTCATAGTGAGCTTGGAGAAGAGGGCTAGAAGGGGTAGAAGCCCCCTCAAGATGCCTATGCTTGTGAAGAAGTATGCTGGTGGAGAGGTTAAGAGCAGTGGAGGGGTTGTGAAGATTGCGTCGAGATAGCGGTGTGAAGCCCCTCCTCAAAGTTAAGGCTGGGAAGATCTATGTAAGCATCTCTACAGGAGACCTAGTCGCCCTAATAATCCTCGCAATATTCTTGATGGAGTTCGCCCTGATGTCGATTGGGAAAATGTATGAGGCTGAGCAGATGGCGATGTTCACCTCCGGATACGGTCTAGGATACCTTCTAGAGAAGGTGTTGAGAAGTGTTGGGGGAGGCTGGGCTAAGAGTTCTAAGACTTCTCGTAGAAGACGCCGCAGTATTCGCTGAAGAGATACTCGACGTTAAGCTCTATCCCTATCAAGCCAAGATTCTCCGAGACAGGAGTAGAAGAATAGTTGTATGTGGTGGGAGGCAGGTTGGCAAAACATTCATGGCCGCCGTCAAGGCTCTACACTTCGCCTCAACAAACCCTAGAACCACAACACTGATAATATCAGCGACGCATCGGCAGAGCAGACACGTCCTCTCAAAGATAATCAACCTGATACAAGACTCGATTCTCTCGAAAAGTGTGAGGAGGCTTGGGAGAGACAGGGTCTATCTAAGTAATGGCTCGATGATTTTAGCGCTTCCCTCGGGTAGATTCGGGCATGGAATCAGGGGATACACAGCCCATCTAGTAGTCTTGGATGAGGCAGCCTTCATACATGAGGAGGTTATCACGAGAGCTGTTCTACCCATGCTCTCAGCGACAGGGGGGACATGCTGGATGCTCTCAACACCATGGGATAGACGACACATCTTCTACAGGGTCTATCAGTCGAGGCATTGGAGCAGCTACCATCTTCCAAGCACGCTGAACCCCCTGATATCACGTGAATTCCTAGAGGAGCAGAGAAATCTCATAGGTGAGGAAAGGTTCAGGGCAGAGTATCTAGCAGAGTTCATAGATGAGGAGGGCTCCTACTTCCCGATGAGCCTCCTGAGAAGAAGAGTTGAAGACTACACACCTAAACCTGTGGAGGGAATGATTGTAGGCTACGACCCTGGGGGAAGAGAGAGCTATGCCGCGGCGGTTGGATTGTCACGTAGAGCCGATGGAAGGCTTCAGGTCTCTTGGTGGATTGCCGAGAAGACAAGCTCCTACACCTACTTCAACCTCAAGCTCAGGGAGATGCATGAGAAGACAAGGTTCACGTCACTTCTCGTAGACGAGACAGGGATAGGCGCACCAATACTCGAGTACCTTAGAAAGCTTGGGCTTCCCGCGCATGGAGTGGTCTTGACTGAGAGAAGTAGATGTGAGATAATGAGTAGGCTTAAGCTCGCCCTCGAACGTGGAATCCTCGTCCTACCTAACTCGCCTGAGCTTCTCGCGTCACTGAACTGCGTAACCTATGAGGCTACGTGGAGAGGAACCTACAGGTTCAGCCACAGGCATGGAACCCACGACGACCTCGCCTACGCACTCGCCCTAGCGGTCTGGGCGGCACGTGGAGCGGGGAAAGTCTTAGTAGCTCCGCTCAACCTCTAACTCCTCCAAAAATTCCGAGAGAAAATCAATTACATGAGATGCTGAGCCCTCTCATAGTCTTCCTCGGAGGAGTGGCCTACGCCTTCGCAGGTTATCTGAAGAACGCCGCACGGTCTGAGAGATTCGACGGCTCAAAGATGCTTAAGACAGTTCTCCTAGCAGGGTTGATAGCTGTCGTAAACCACATGTCTGGAGCTGCTGCAGGGTTTGAGGACATATCTCAAGCATTTACCTCAGGCGCCGCTGAGACCGTTTTATTAGAGTATCTGTTGAAGGCTTCCCTGAGGATTCTTAGAAGAGCCTCCCGCTAAACCTTCTCCCCAAGTTTTTTCTCAATCTCCCTTATCCTAGAGTCGATAGCCTTGAGAGCTGACTCTATTTTCCGTATCTTACCTGTCAGGATTGCTAGAAGAATATTCACGGAGTATCCTCCAGGACTTCTAAGATGTATAGGCATCTCCTCCGCGATTAAACCTATCTCTTCACGTTCCTTGACACCCTCCCTGTCCCGCCAAACCCTCACGTAGCGCTTAGGTTCAGGAAGCTCTATGTCCCAGTCCTCCGGCCTCGCAGGTCTAACATTCTTCTTGAAGTCTTTAAGCGACGAGATTGTCAGATTTGCTGAAACAACGTCGGATAGATAGTTTTCCCAGCTTCCAATCATGTATGAGTTTGGCTGGAGCGGTGTCAGGGTGCTGGATGTTATTCTGAGGATGGGTATGTCGGCTGGAACTATCTCCACAGCTGGTTCGAGGCCGCTTACGGTTCTCTTAACCCCGATCCCGCCTCCTCTCATAAACTCTACTAGGTCTTCTAGATTCTCCAGCTTCTTCGAGGCCTGGATTGGAAGCCTAGTTGAATGACTTATCCTTAGAACACGCATTAGAAAACCCCCAGCGCGAGAATCTTTCCCCGGCCAGCTCTCCACTCAAGCTTCCCCCAAGGTATCAGTATGTCTGCGAAAACGTCTTCTTGGTTGAGGTCTCCTTGGAGCTGGGAGTTTGGGTCATCATCTATTCTTAGGACGCTCCCATCCTCCAAATACGTTACCGATAATAGGTAGGCCTCACTATACCCGAAGTCTTCGGGGGAGACGGGCTGCGTGTTATAATGGAGCCATTTCTCCCTCTTCTGGATTGTTCCACCGCCTGAAGGTATTCCTTTGATGATGACTGTATAGTGTGTTGCCTGCGGTATCTCCTTCTCCTTTGTCAGGGTTCCCACATTCTCCCCGTTCACCTCTGCACTTACCGTGAAGTCTGCATCATATTCAAGCCTCTTTTCAGTTAAGTTGTTTACATCAGGGTAATCGAACTCATCCCTATACTTTAGATTGAATCGGAACTTGAATCGGCCGTCCTCGTTCAAGTCTTCCCACGTCTGTCCGTCGTCGGTGCTTTTGGAGTATGCTCCGTCTGTGAAGGGGGCGGTGCTATCCTTCTGGAGATAAAGGGAATTGTAGTAGTCGCCTCCCGAGCCTGTCACGTGGAAGACTATTGCGTAGTAATGGTCTGGCTGAAGTTGAACGCATCCATCCCAAAGCTTATACCATGTTATACTAGATGTTATTTTGCTCCAGTCTATTGGGCCGAGGTCTTGGACCTTCGAGGTCGGTAGAAGAGTATCTGGGTCGGCTTCCCAAAGCTCTATCATGATTTCGGGAGCGGAGCCAGCCTCGGCGCCATACCACCATATCTCGGATAAAAATGCGTTTCCTGATGGAGACTTGAAGCTCTGAGCCCGGCACTCTCCCTGAGTGTAAAGCCTCTCCGAACCATCAGATGAGTCGTTTAGAATATCTGTGGGAGTCAACGAGACGTTTAACTCATCGTCCTCAAACTTCCTATAACCCTTATACTCCCACGTAAATGGCCTGCCTGCGAGCTTGGAATAAATTATCTGCCTTGTCAACTAGTTCGCCACCTCCCAGACCCAGTAAATCTGCTTAATTACAGGTGACTCCTTGTTGGAGGATTCACGGTTTAAGGTAAACCTTAATCTAAGAAGCTCCCTCCCAAAGGTCTGAAACAGGTAGTCGAAGTCTAATGCAAGCACACGGGTTTCTTCATCCTCGATGGAGAATTCTATCCAGTTTATGTTTAGTGGGTCTGGGTTTCCCTTCGGAGTGAATGCTCCGATTCCTATCTCATGCCACATCCAGCTCCATGCGTTTGATTCAGTAATGGTCTCAAGGTAGTTTGCTTCGTCTGTGCGGAGCCTTATCCTCACTTTCCCCCCAGAGTCCGTCAATATTGCGAATCTCATCGTCCTCATTTTTGAGATGTTGAGGGCAAGATTCTTCGACGAGTTATAGATGAGGGAGGCTGCTGTCGATAAGTCTTCTCTAACAAGTTTGACCGCCTCAAGGTTATACACTCCTCTAATGGCTTCCAATATTCCGTTCTCAGCCTTCCATCTCTCTCTTGCTCTAATCCACGAGCCTTTCACCTTGGGTATGTATTTGTCGAGGAAAACATACTCTTTTCCGTTGAGGGTTGCTTCAACCGTTCCATCTGCCCTGAGAAGCTCTGCACTTATTTCTCCCTCTCTTTCATCTCCTCTATATCCGCATTTTATCCAGCGTTTGAAGTATTTTTCACTCGGTAGTATGCTTGTCTCAAAGGTTCCTTTTGTCACCGCCTCTGCGAGGACTACGTAGCCCTTTTCGTCTAAGACTACTCCTTCAGCGTTTTCAACGTCTATTGGTGGAGTGTTCTTGAAGTATATTGTTCGAGGCTCCTTCACTGTTTCCTCGAATGCTTCTCCCTGACGGAAGGCTAGGCTTAGCCCACTTAACTCGCTTCTCATTCCTGTTAGGATGTCTTCCAGCAATCTCCTTCTTCCACCGAGTTTGACGGTCATTCTGCCCTGAGAGTGGAAGCTGTAGTGAGCCTCAACTATGTAGAGGTATCCGCTCACCCCTATGCTTGGGAGGCTTAGGTGGGCTAGGTCTCCAACCTCAACCCCAAGGTCAGCCCACGTCTCCACCTTTATCTCTCTACCAAACTCTTCACGTTGTTTTAGGAGAGTTAGGGCGCGTCTCCTAGCCTCTACGGGATCGTTTAGGGCTGGGTCGTAGAAGATTTTCGGCTTGTCTCCACCCTCTACCGATACGTCTGCGAGAACCTTTCCACCTGAGCCTATGTAGATGATGTGGTTGAACTCGTCCCAAGAGTCTTCAATCTTCTCCGAGCGTAGAACATTTGCCTCAGCCTTGACATCATGTCCAGCTACAGAGTCATCGGTCCACAGGTCTCCCTCAAAGACATGTATCTTCGACATGTAGATATCATCTACATAGAGTTCGGCTTCATCTGTGAATGTTCCCGCGACTGTTACTCTAGCCTTGGATGCCTCTTTAGGTGAGGCTGCCTCAAGCTTTATCTCCTCGTATACGTATTCTTCCGAGAAGTTGTGGGATTTTTCATCCGTTTTTAGTAGATTGTCGTCTGAGTCAAGCCACTCGACTCTTAGGATGAGTTTTACACGTGTTTTGTCCGAGGCTTTAGCCCAGCAGGCAACCCTGTATCTCGCTCCTCCATCGACGTTTATTGTCTGCCTTATTCCGTGAGGGACTGGGTCTTCGCCTTGGCTTCTTATTCTCACGCATTTTTCCCCGCTTCTCTCACCCCATTCGCTGAGTTCGACGAGGGTCATTTACTTCCATACCTCCTTGACTCTTCCACGTCTATCGATGAGCGCTACTCCCTCCCCTAGTCCAAGCTTCTCTGCCTCTGTAAGCCTCCACCCGTTCTCGAAGACGTAGTCTCCACTCACTATGTTTACCGCTCTAACCCTACTCCATCTCCTATCATCCGCTCCTATCTCTCCCACTCCATCGTCCTCGGGGATTATGTTACCGTCAACGCGTAGGTTTCCGTCTATGTGGAGGGTCTCTTGGGGAGACTGTGTCCCAACCCCCACGCGTCTCTCAGCCTGGTTTAGGAAGAGTGTTCCATCGCCGAAGTCTATTCCCTCATCCTTCACAAGGAATCTTGAGGCAAACCTGTTCCAGTCGGCTGCGGTAACCTGTGGCGGGACCCGGTAATCTTCTCTCACGCTCACCGCTTCCCACCCCGTCTAAGGATTTGGAGGCTCTCACGTGCAGCACGCATTAGGATGAAGGCTTCATTATCCACGAGTCCGGCGAGGGTCTCGACAAGCTCTCTAAGCCGGTTGTTCTCCTCCTCAAGCTCCTCAACCCTATCCGCCTGGTTCATACGATTCTGCTGATGAATCTCTAGGAATTTTAGGCGTGTTAGAAGCTTTCCCAGGGGTCTCCGCTCAGGGTTGTCGACTCGAGGCTCGGGTCTATGAGGATGCTTCTTCCATAGGCTTTGGGGAAGAATTTGACATCCTTGTAGGGGTCTACTGTAAGCATGTAGTTTGTTCTACGGGCTACTTGGGCTAAGGCTTCTAGGGCTGAGATGTTCTCGAACCTCGTCTCTGAGAGAAGCTCGGGGGCAGGCTGTATCCCCTCACCTGTTACCCCATAGTCTGAGGCGAGCGCAACTATTTCCTCGACTATTCGGTGGCCTGGGGTCTGGGGAGGATACTGTGTTCTCAGGATTATTTTCTCGAAGACCGCTAGATAGTCTCTGCAGAGGGCTTCAACCTTCTCCTCCCTCCCGGCATAGGAGTTTACCTCATAGATTATTCCAGCGAATATTGGCTTCTGGTTTGCAGCCCATCTTGCCTCAACCTCTCTCCCTATCTTCAGTAGGTTTTCATGTTTCCTGTCGGCTGTGAGGTTTAGCTCTTTCACGAAGTTTCTCCAGCTTAGCCTAAGCCTAACCTCTTCTACCTCGACTTCCTCGAGGATTCCATCAACGTTTACGTAGAGTTTTATCATGTTAGCCTCAGCCTTCTCGCGATGATTCTGCTAAGCCGCTCAGCGACGTCTTCCACATCTCTTCTCTCGGAGACGTGTAGCCCTGAGATGTTTATGATTATTGTTGGGCTGCTTGATGGTGTAGGCGTTATTCCTAGGTTTTTGAGGTGTCTGACGAGGGATGCTGGTAGGACATATTCTCCTCTGTGGAGTAGGTAGAGTGAGGTTCTCTTGATTAGGCCTCCCATCTGCTTGCTCTCAACCCCCTCTTCCCCTCCAACCTCCTCGTGGACAACCTTTCTATGCTCAACGATAGTGTAGTGAGCGGTCATCCCGTCGAGGTGCTTGAGAGCGTTTATCAGCTTCTCGACGGCTTCTCCAGCGGCTCCAGCAGCGGCAGCGCTCTTCCTCAGAGACTCCACCATAGAGTTTATGCTGGCTTTGGTGCGCTCTATCTGGGCTTGGAGCTCGCTCTCCCTTATCCGAAGCTTCAGGGTCTCTTCCTGGAGCTCCCTCTGCCTGCTCCGAAGCTCGATGAGCTGCTTAAGCTCCTCGGCTGTGGCTTGACCTAGCTGGAGCTTCGCCTGAATCTCCTCTCTGAGAGCGAGTACGCTGAGCTGTCTACCTTTCTGTTCGCCTGCAAGCTGCGGCAGAAGCTGGAGTAGGAGCTTTGCTTCCTGCTGGGTTAGGATGTTCTTCTGGGCCAGGTTTACTATAAGCTGCTGGACGGCTGCTAGGTCTAGCTCCCTTCCACGGGCGCCGAGCTGGATGAAGCTTGCAAGCTGCTGGAGGAGCGCTATCTCCTGCTGTGTGAACTGGGCTGACTCTCCCTTCGCCTGAATCTCCTCTCGGATTAGGGTTATCGCGGTGTTCACGGCTTGGTTTGCCTGCTGGAGGAGCTGGAGCTGCTGCCTGAGCTGGAGAAGCTCTAGAGAAGCTGCGTCGGCTCTGGCCTGAGCCGCATGCTGCACCTCCATTATCGCGAGCTGGTTCTCCATCATCGCCGTGTTGAGTCCTGTTAGCTCTGAGCGGATTCCAGCGAGCTGTGTCTGGAGGAGCTGGAGGCTTGAGGCTGCTTCGAGGATTGAGGAGAAGGTCTCGGAGAGGGTTGAGTCGATTTCCTGGAGCTTGGCCGCGAACTCTTCGGCGCTTATTCTTCCCTGGGTGAAGGAGGCTACGAGGGCTGTGAAGGAGGCTGAGGCCGCGGAGACGGTTGTGGAGGCCGAGGCAGACTCTGTGGAGAGGCTTCTCATGGCGTCGGCGGCTCCGCTCAAGGCGCTGGAGGAGGCCGAGGCCTGTGAGCCCATCTCGGAGAGCTCGGGTAGTAGGAGTCCGAGGGATGCCGCCATCTCCTCAGCCTCCTGACGCGTTATCTCACCCGCCCTCACCCAGCTCTCCACAATCGCCTGCGCCTCCTCCCTGCTCACCTTTCCGAGGAGCATGAGGTTCTCTAGGAAGGCTCTCCGCATCTCGGCTGAACTCGACTGGAGGCTTGAAGCCATCATGAAGAAGGAGTTCGCGACCACCGTCGAGGCGGTTAAGGCTATGTTCTGGAGCTTAAGCCAGGTTGGTGCAAGCTTCTCGCCGAGCTCTATCTTGAGGCGGTCGACCCTTGCTTGAAGCCTCTCCAGCTCCCCGGCCGTCGTGCTCATCACCGCCGCGTAGGCCTCCATGGCTGCCCCGCTGCGTCCGATGCTCTCAGCCATCCGGTCAACGCTCTCACTCATCTCCATGAAGGTTGTCAGGGCTCTTAGGGCGCGGACGTCGACCCCTGTCAGGGCGTCTCGGAGCGTGTCCCACTCTGGGGCGAGGGCTCTGGAGGCCTCGACGACGTCTTCGATGACCTCGAGGGCCGACCTTAATCCTCCGCCCATCTCCCTCAGCGGGACTCCGAGCTTCCCAGCTATCTCGCCGAGGTCTAGGAGCATCCGGTTGAGGAGCGTTCCAGCCTCCTCGGCTGAGCCAAGCCTCCTCTCAAGAATCACTAGGAGGGCGAGCGTCTCCTCGAGGCTTAGACCCATCGCCCTGGCCGTCGCCCCAACGTTTGCCAGGCCTTGGGCGAAGTCTCCGGCAGTCCCTATCCCGAGCCTCGAGGCATTCACGAGGGCGTCGATAACCCTCATGGCCTGGGAGCCGCTGAGACCGAACTGGGCCATCACCTGGACCAGGTTGTTGGCTGCGTCGGCGAAGTCTATTCCCTCAAGCCGGGCCATGACTAGGGCTGCTCCGAGGGCGTTGACAGCGTCCCCGCCTGAGAGGCCGGCCTTCACGAGGGCTTCTAGGGCTGCTACGGCGTCGTTGACAGCTACCGAGAACTCTCTTGAGGCGGCTAGGGCCGCGGCTCTGAGGGTTGAGGAGAGCTGTTCAACGCTTTCACGTGGGGTGGCTGCTAGGGCTGCCAGCCTCTGGACGGAGCGCTCGAACTCTGCGAAGGCTTCAACGCTCTCGGCTGCGAAGGATTGGATTGCCTCGACAGCCCGGTAGGCTGCGTCGACTAGGAAGTATCCTAGGGCTTCTCTTAGGACTCCGCTGAGCCTTGAGAGGGCTGAGGAGATTCTCCCGCTGTTTCTCTCAACCGTGTTGGAGAGCTCTCTGACGGCTCCCTCAACCCTTCTAACCTCCCTGCTAGCCCTGTCAACCGCCTCGACAACTATCCTGACCCGGTAATCCCCTCGAACCGACAACCCTTACACATACCTCCTCTTCGAGGGCGGCCACCTACGGGCTCGGAGGCCTCTAACCCTCTCCGCCGTCGAGGCAGGCTTCTCCCTCAAGCTCTCTTCCAACAGGATTGCGTCGAAGTAGATTGATGCTGGAGACTCTAGTCCGAGGAGCCTGCTCGGCGGGGTCTTATAGGCCATGGCTAGCGCCGCTACCGTATTGCTGAGGGCTCTGTCCCTTCGTAGAAATTTGCGGCCTTCACCGCCCTGCTTACCTCTGATGCGACGTGGCCTATGGCCTTGAAGACGAGTTCAACTAGGTGCTCGGGCTTGGGTTCAGGTTCAACGCATCTCTCGGCGAAGAGCTTCAACGCGTCTTCAAGCTCCCTCGATGTCTCGACAGCCTCCTCAAGGTTTCCTGGAACCTTTCCGAGGGCTGGGGCCATGAAGTTTACCACGGGTATCATGTAGGCTGGGACCCTGACGAGGTACTCAACCCCATCTACCTGGACCCTCAGAGGCTTCAACTCTAGTAGCCCTCCTCATCGTTGCGTAGAGTGAATTTGACGACGCTTCCATCCGGAGGCTTCACGGCGACGAAGTCTATGCTCTGGACAATCATCTCTGACCGTGAGACCTCGGCTGACCAGGAGTCATAGACTATCCTGGGAAGCTCTATCGTCAGGGAGTAGTTCAGCCCTCCCTCGATCTCGTCTCCCGTGAAGCTTATCGTCATCGATGTCTCTTCATCGTTTAGGAAGTCTTCGAGATGCTGGCTGTCGAGGAATCTTATATCCATGCTTCCCGATACTTCTAGTTCTCCGAGCTCGTGCCTCGTCAGGTAGCGGCTTCCGATGACGTGGTGGTCGTCGCTTGGATTGTTGTTGACTTCGAGGCTGAGTGCTTGAAGCTCTGCCTCCGCGCCTCCAAGCGTTATTGATGCGTCGTGGCTTGTCCAGTCCCTGCTCGACGGGAAGCTCGGCGTAGCCGGGGTCGAGGATTCCTCTCTCACCCCAAGGATTGAGAGTGTGGCTGAAGCATATTCCCCGGGAGCGGCCTCAACCGTTATCGAGTCGCCTATCGCTCCAACGATTCTCCTAGCGACGCTGTCGGCTCCGAGTTCAACCGTGTAGGTGGGTGGCTGAGCGCCGACGGAGATGGGTGTGAAGGTGTGCTCGTAGACGCTTGGGGCGTTGGTTGGGTCTGGCTGGGATGACGATACTTCTCCGAGGGTCATTAGGAGCGCTTCCCCGACGCCCTTAGGGTTGAGGTAGAACTCTATCTCACCTTTAACCGTGACCTTGCCTGGAGCATAGCTATTCACCTCTCTGCCCGAGACGCTTCTCCTCTTCAGGACAGGTTTCTCCGAGGCCACATCAAATCTTATCGCGTCGAGATACTTGGTCACCGTGGCAGGCGAATTGATGGATGACTGCTTCCCGAAACCAACATACCGTGACATCGTGGAGTCATAAATCATCAAGCCAATTTTTGCTATAGTAATCTCTCCGCCAACTCGTCCAAGTCTCTTAGAACCTGTTCAGCAGCCCTCCTCATTATCAGCTGCGGCCTGCTGCCTGGGTGATGGACTCTTCTCCTATAGATTATTTCTCCTTTTACCTCGAAGCGGAGGGCGTGGGCTCTTCTGGGAAGTATTGTGTGGGGTCTTGTCCCATACTCGACGTAGGGTGCGTAGGGTGCTCTGCTTCCACCTATTATGATGTGGTGTTCAAGGCTTCCATGAGACTCTATTCTCAGACTCTGGGCAAGCCTCCCACTCCTAACGGGGATGTAGCTTCTAGCATATTGGAGACCCTTCTCGGCGGCTTCTCTCACAAACCTCTCCTCAAACCTGCGGACACATGTCGAGAGCCTCGTCAACTCAGCCGCCACAGACCCTTGAACCTTCATGAGAAGCATCCCTAGACCTCCACGGAGACGTCGACCTGCATGACCCATCGATGGCCGTAGCCTTGGGTTGGCTGGAGCTCCTCGCGTCTAAAGTATGATGCTGGCTGGAGTGATGATACGAGTCCTCCGAGAGTCCTATCCTCCATGAGTCTCTGATAGAGTTCCCAGTGAATCCGCTTAACCTCTTGGTAGGCTGCGGCTGGGTCTGGGTGGACGACGTCTACAACGTATTCGAATCTCCAGATGTGGAGACGCTTGAAGCCGCTTATCCCGGTGTCCTCGCTTCTACCCTCCCTAATCCAGACGAAGACCCTCGGAGACTGGAATGACTCGGTCTCGGCGACACTAACCTGCGCCACATTCTGAATAGACTCAGCCATCTCACGGAGCTTCTCCTCAACCTGGTTGAAGAGTGTGAGAGGTGTTAGACTCACTTCCCACGCCTCCTCTTCTTCCTCGGAAACAGGTAGTTGTAGAGAGCGTTGTATCGCTTTATGGCTAGGTCAACCTTCCTATTGACTATGAAGAGCTCTATCGTGTAGAGTATTAGGAGGGCTAGGAAGAGCGTTGAGAGAAGCGTTACCTCATCAACCGTGAAGTGAATCGACATAACCGCTCTAACCCTCATCCATTAAGGCAACGAATTTTTGACCTGGCCTAACCACGGCTGCAAGAATCTCCGTTACAAGGTATCCGACCTCCCCACGCATCTTCTCCAAGTAGTTTTCCGCGAATCTTACAGCTTCGTCGAACCCCCTGGCCTCAAACTCTTTCAGCCTGTAGCTTCTACCTCTCCTTGGACGCCAGAAGAGAGCGTATCTCATTCCTCTCCACCCTCTCTCAGTTTTCTCTCAAGCCGCTCCGCAAGTTCTTGGAGAAGCTCAGCTACCTCGCCGACGCTGTGGCCACAGCTCAGCTTAGCCTCCCATAGGTTGAGTCTGCTGTCCTCGTGGACTGGGCATAGTCCCTTGA